>NZ_JBQENN010000035.1:10463-52957 GCF_052044625.1 Pseudomonas sp. 22515 | reverse complement strand
GCAGGTGGAAATTGGCCACCAGGCCCGGCCCTTTCGCGGGCAAACCCGCTCCTACGGGGGTTCACAGCCGGCAAATCAGTAAAGATTAGGCTCCATCTCCAACTCAACCCCAAACCGCTCGAAGATATCCGCCTGAATCTTGCGCGCCAGCGCATGCATCTGCGCTCCGCTCGCCTGGCCATAGTTGACCAGCACCAGCGACTGCAAGCGATGCACGCCAGCATCACCCTCACGATGACCCTTCCAGCCCGCCTGCTCAATCAACCAGCCCGCCGCCAGTTTCACCTGGCCATCCGCTTGGGGGTAAGCCACAACCGCGGGATACTGCGCACGAATTCGCTCGACCCGATCAGCCGTTACCACCGGATTCTTGAAGAAGCTCCCGGCATTGCCAAGCTCTACCGGATCTGGCAGCTTCTCGCGGCGAATGCTGCAGATTGCATCGCTGATCGCTTGCGCGGTCAGCTCGGTAACACCCTGCTCAGACAGGCGTTGGCGCACCGGGCCGTAATCCAGATGAGCGTGCAGGGTGCGGGTCAAGGCAAAGCGCACACGCAGGATCAACCAGCGGCCGGGGTTGCGCTTGAAAAGGCTGTCGCGATAGCCGAAAGCACATTCCGCCAAACTGAAGTCACGCAGCTCGCCCGTCTCACGGTCCAAGGCTGTCAGCCCGGCAAATACGTCCTTGATCTCCACCCCGTATGCGCCCACGTTCTGCATCGGCGCAGCACCCACGGTGCCGGGGATCAGACTGAGGTTCTCCAACCCGCAATAGCCCTGCGCCAGCGTCCACTGCACAAACGCGTGCCACGGCTCACCGGCCTCGGCTTCGACCACGATACGCTCGCCATCGTCACTGAGCACACGCCGACCGCGGCTGGCCATGTGCAGCACCAGTGCATCGATATCGCGGGTCAGCAGCAGGTTGCTGCCACCCCCGATCACCAGTACCGGCAAGCCCCTCTGCTGTGCCTGGCCCAGTGCCTGACGCACCTGCTGGTCGTCCTGCACCTGGCTGAAATAGCGCGCCTTCACGTCGATGCCGAAGGTATTGTAAGGCTTGAGCGATACCTGCTCCTGCCACTGCACTGTCATAGACGCCCCTTGATTTCCAGTACCAGCGCCTGGCAAGCCGCTTCCACCAGATCCAGCACCTGCTCGAAGCCGTCGGCGCCACCGTAGTACGGGTCTGGCACTTCATCCAGGGCTGCACCGTAGCGGCGCAGGAACAGGTCGAGTTCGCCCACTGCCGTTGACGGGCGCAGGGCGCGCAGATCGCGCAGGTTGTGCTCATCCATGGCCAACACCAGGTCGTATTCGGCGAAGTGCGATGCCTTGACCTGTTGGGCACGTTGCTGCGACAGGTCGTAACCGCGCGCCAGCGCCGCCTTGCAGGTGCGGCTATCTGGCGCCTTGCCGACATGCCAATCGCCGGTGCCGGCAGAAGCCACCTGCACCTTGTCAGCGAGCCCGGCGGCGTGCAATTGATGGCGCAGCACGCCTTCGGCGGTGGGCGAGCGGCAGATGTTGCCCAGGCACACGAACAGGACGCGCATCAGGCCTCCAGCAAGCGCCGTACGCGCTCCAGATCCTCAGGGGTGTCGACACCCACGGCAGGCGCCTCGATGGCATCCTCGATGTGAATGCGTACGCCGTGCCACAGGGCACGCAGCTGCTCCAGCGCTTCAGCCTGCTCGAGCCAGCATGGGCCCCAGCTGACGAAGTCGTGCAGGAAGCCGACACGGTAGGCGTACATGCCAATATGACGGCGATAGGGCACCCCTTCCGGCAGCACGTCGCGGGCCTTGGCAAAGGTATCGCGGGCCCAGGGCAGCGGCGCTCGGCTGAACGTCAGGGCCAGGCCGTTCTTGTCACTCACCACCTTGACCGCGTTCGGGTTGAACACGGTTTCCGGCTCATGGATCGGCTCGGCCAGGGTGGCGATACCGGCTTCCGGATGCGCCGCCAGGTTGGCCGCCACCTGGTCGATGATCACTGGCGGGATCAGCGGCTCGTCGCCCTGCACGTTGACCACAATGGCGTCAGCCGGCAACCCTAGGTACGCGGCCACTTCGGCCAGGCGGTCAGTGCCCGATTCATGATCGGCACGGGTCATCAGCACTTCAGCACCGAAGGCCTGGCAGGCTTCGAGGATGCTGGTGTCGTCGGTGGCGATGACCACACGGCTGGCACCGCTCTTGCGGGCCTGCTCCCACACATGTTGCACCATCGGCTTGCCGGCAATCAGCAGCAGCGGTTTGCCTGGCAGGCGGGTGGAGCGCAGCCGGGCGGGGATCACTACCGTAAATTCCAGGCTCATTTGTCAAGACGCTCGTCGTCGGTCAGGGTGCGTGCCTCGCTTTCCAGCATGACCGGGATACCGTCGCGAATCGGGTAGGCCAGGCCAGCGCCTTTGCTGATCAGCTCGGTCTTGTCGGCGCTCAGCTTGAGCGGGCCCTTGGTGATCGGGCAGGCCAGGATATCAAGCAGTTTGGTGTCCATTGGAGGCTTCCTTTAGGCCAGGTGGCCGGAAATTGAAAACGGGCTCAGGGTTTGCGCAACAAGCGTTGCAGCTGGTTGTCGAACCAGGCGCTGAAAGCCGGCGTAGGCTGCGCTTCGACGGCCAGGTACCACCAGTCGTCAGCGGCAAAGGCCCGGCATTTCACCGCGTCCTTCTCGGTCATGACCAGCGGCAGTGGCGGGCTGAAAGCCAGGCTCCGGGCACTGAACTGCGCATGGTCGGCGAACGGATGCGGCACCGGCTGCCAGTTTAGCCCCAGCAGGGTGTTGAAGAAACGTTGCGGGTTGCCGATACCGGCCACCGCATGCAGGCGCTGGCCGGCGGGGAAATGGTCGAGCGCACGGCGCTCGCCAGTGCGCACGTTGACCAGGGCCGACGGCTGCAGGCGGAAACCAAAACCCTCGGTGCGGTCTTCGCTGGCGCCGTTGAACAGCACCGCGTCAGCCTCACGCAAGCGGTCGGCCGGCTCACGCAACGGCCCCGCCGGCAGGCAGCGGCCATTGCCCAGGCCGCGGGCAGCGTCGATCAGCACCAGTTCCAGGTCACGGGCCAGGCGGTAATGTTGCATACCGTCGTCGCACAGGATCAGGTCGAGGGGTTCGCTGGCCAGCAATGCCTGCACGGCACGGGCGCGATCCGGGTCGATCATCAGTGGCACGCCGGTGCGTTGCACGATCAGCAGCGGCTCGTCGCCCGCCTCATCGGCCGGTTGATCGGCCTGCACCCGCCAAGGCAACCGTGGAGGCTTGGCACCATAACCGCGGCTGACTACGCCCACCTTCAGCCCTTGCTGGCGACAGTGTTCGATCAACCAAAGAATCATCGGCGTCTTGCCGGTGCCACCGACGGTGATGTTGCCCACCACAATGACCGGTACCGGTGCCCGGTAGCTGACACTGTCACCCCTTAGAAAACGTGCCCGCTTGCGCGTGACCACGCGGCGATACAAGGCCTCCAGCGGACGCAGCAGCGCCAGCGCCGGATGCCCGGCGTACCAGGCAGCGAGCAAGCGGTCGGCGAAAGCCATCAAGGCGTGCCCTGGGCCGCCTCGACGGTGGTCATGCGCAACTGGCTGAAACCGAGCTTGCCGGCAGCATCCATTGCGGTGACCACAGCCTGGTGCGGGGTCTTGCCGTCAGCGCTGATGGCCAGCGGCAGCGTGTTGTCGCCACCCGACTCGCGCGCTATGGCCTCGCTCAGGGTGGCCAGGTCGCTTTTGGGCAGCAGGTGGTTGTTCACCGAATACACGCCTTCGGCGCTGATGGTGATTTCCACCAGCTTGCCCGGGTCGGTCGGCGCCGGCTCGGCGCTGGTGGCTTCGGGCAGCTCGACGCGCAGTTGCGTTTCGCGGGTGAAGGTGGTGGTAACCACGAAGAACAGCAGCAGGACGAACACCACGTCGATCAGCGACGCCAGGTTGATGTCGACGTTCTCCCGCTGGCGATTGCGCCGGAACTTCACGCCTTGCCTCCGGCCACTTCCACTTCACGGTCGCCCTGGATCACTTCCACCAGCTTGATCGCCTCCTGCTCCATGCCGACCACCAGCTCATCGATGCGGCGCAGCAGGAAGCGGTGGAAGAACACCGCCGGGATACCAACCATCAGGCCTGCCGCAGTGGTGACCAGGGCCTTGGAGATACCACCGGCCAGCACGGCGGCGTTGGCAGTCATCTGCGAGCCCATGAAGGCGCTGAAAATGTCGATCATGCCCAGCACGGTGCCCAGCAGGCCCAGCAGAGGCGCCATGGCGGCAATGGTGCCGAGGGTGCTGATGTAGCGTTCCAGTTCGTGGATGACGCGCGAGGCGGCCTCCTCGATGCACTCTTTCATGATTTCGCGACCATGGCGCGAGTTGGCGAGGCCCGCTGCCAGGATTTCGCCCAGTGGCGAATCGGCCCGCAGTGCCTTGAGCTTGTCACTGGTCAGTTGCTTGTCCTTGATCCACATCCACACCTGGCCCAGCAGGTGGGGCGGGGTGACGCGGCTGGCACGCAGGGTCCACAGGCGCTCGACGACGATAGCCATGGCAACGATGGAACTCAGAATGATCGGCAGCATCATCCAACCACCGGACTTGACCAATTCCCACACAGTAAACGCCCCTTCGGAAAAAGGCCGCCACTCTACCATAGGCGCGCCGAGGGCTCATCTGCCGGAGGTCAGGGAATTAGCCTGTCGGGCTACCGGGTCGGCCCTCTGGGCCTTGCAGTACCTGTGGCAGCGGCTTTACCCGCGAAAGGGCCAGATCAGCCACCCCCCACATCACGCCAGAATCGCCGTTGTCGGCGCACACCCTCAACCTCCCCATGCCGCCCCAGCACCAACCGCAATGCCCCCTCCACCGCCGTATCATGCATCACCACCCCATGCCGCCCATACCGTTCGACCACCTGCACGTGCGGGTGCCCGAAGCTGTTGTTGCGCCCCCGCGAAATCAATACCCCGCGCGGTGCGGTAGCCCGGACGAACGCCTCGGTGGACGAGCTGCGGCTGCCATGATGCGGTGCCTGCAGCCAGTCGATGCGCGGCACTTCAGTGTCCGCCAGCCACGCCCGTTCGGCAGCAGCTTCCATATCCCCCGCCAGCAGCAAGCGCTCGCCCTGCGCCTCGACCAACAGCACACAGGAACGGTCATTACTGCTCTGCCCGTCCACCCAGCGCCACAACGAAAAACGCACGCCATCCCAGTCCCATTGCTCGCCACTGGCACAAGGCTCCAACGGAACATCAACCAGCGCTTCCCCACCGATTATCCGCTTGATCGGCAAACCACGCGCAATGGCCTCGGCCCCGCCCGCATGATCGGCATGCGCATGGCTGATCACCATCACGTCAAGGCCGCCCACCCCCAGCTTGCGCAAGGTTGGCAGCACCACGCGTTCCCCCAAGTCGCTTTCCCCCCTGGCCGGCCCGGCATCGTAAAGCAGGCTGTGATGCCGCGTACGCAAGAGCACCGCCAGCCCCTGGCCGACATCCAGCTGCCAGACCTCGATTTGGCCAAACGGCACCGGCTCCCTGGGTACCCACAGCGCCAGCAGCATCACCCCTCCCAACCCGCGCAGCGGCACACCACGAGGCAGCAAAAGCAACAGCGCACCCAGACATACCAGCAGCCAGGCCCACCACGGCAGGGCCGGCGGCACCCATGCCGGGCGCTGTTGCGCCACCAGCGCCAGCCCGCGGAACAGCACATCCAGCAGGCCACCTGCCAGCCAGAGCAACGCCTCGCCAACGCCCGCCAGCGGCAACATCAGCGTGCCCAACAACGCCAATGGCAAGACCGCCAGGCTGACCCACGGCACCGCCACAAGGTTGGCCAGCGGCGCACTGAGGCTCACCGGCAAGCCGGTGGCCAGCAACACCGGCAGCAAGCCGACGGCGATCACCCATTGCGCTCGTGTCCAGGCCTGCCAGGGCCGCCAACCCCCCAACCGGGCACTGAAGCAGTAGATGAGCGTGGCCACGGCGGCGAACGACAGCCAGAACCCAGGCAGCAACGCCGCCAGTGGCTCGAAGACAAGCACAGCGACCAGTGCAAGCAGCAACGGAAAAAAAGCGCCAAGGTGGCGAAAGCGCAGACGCCAGAGCAGCACCACGGCCAGCATCAGACAGGCCCGCTGCACTGGCACCCCACCACCCGCCAGCCAGCCGTAGGCCAGCGCTGCGGCCATGGCCAGGCCACAGGCCCAGGGTAACCACGGTAGCCTTGCCGGCCATAGCCCCCAACGTGCCAGCCCGGCGACCAGGCCATAGAGCAAACCGGCGACCAGGCCGATGTGCTGGCCGGAAATCACCAGCAGGTGCACCGTGCCGGTGGCCTGCAACGTCTGCCAGTCCTCCCGGGCCAGGCCCGCACCATCGCCAAGCACCAGTGCCACCAGCGCTGCCTGTCGGCCATTGGCTTCGACCATCAGCAAGCGCTGACGCAGCGCATCGCGCCAACCACCGGCGACTGGCGCCAGCAACTGCCCCGCCTTGACCGTACCCGTAGCCCCCACCCGTCGCCCCAGCAACTGCGCTTCCCGGTCAGGCCCGTGCGGGTTCAGCAGCCCGGCCGGGCGTTGCAAGGTCACCGCCAGCCGCCACTGCTCGCCCGCCCGCAGCGGCGGCCCATCGAACCAGCTCAGTTGCAAACGCTGAGGCAGTTCGGCCCGCCGCGAGCGTGGCGCTTCCAGCTCGAAACGCACGCCTTGTGCAGTGCGGGCCGGCAAACCCGCCACCCGCCCCTCCAGCCACAAGGTGCGGCCCTCCAGGCCGGCAGCCAGACGATCATCAAGGGCCTGCTGAGCAGACCCGCACGCCCAACACAAGCCCAGCAGAAACCAACCCAACGGCCAGACGCGGGTAAACAGGCTGCCGACAGCGCAGGCTGCCAGGGTTATCAACCATCCGACCGATGGCAATGCGGGCAGAAAGCCCAGGCACAACAGCCCGAGCGCGAGCGCAAACATCCCTGTGCGCATGAGGTAGAGCTCCAGAAGGCGAGTCACCTCCTGAGGCATAGCTCAATTGCCGGCATCGCTTGCTCAACAATTGTCACAAACTCTAAACGAGGCGGAGCAGGATTAAGGGCATACTGCCAGGGTCAACGCTCCGGGAGCCTACATGCCGCGCCGACTTTTCAAACGCTACATGCCGGACCCGACCAGCATTCGGGAACACAAGTCCTTACGCTTTTTCGGCAAATTGCTGCACGACCCCAACCTCTGGCACCTGAACCGCCATTCGGTGGCCAGAGCCATGGGTGTGGGCCTGTTCGCGGCGCTTATTCCCATCCCGATGCAGATGCTGCTGGCGGCGGCCCTGGCGATCCCGGTGCGCGGCAACCTGCCGGTCGCCGTCAGCCTGGTGTGGCTGACCAACCCGTTGACCATGCCGCCGGTGTTCTTCGTCACCTACATGACCGGTGCCTGGCTGATGCAGGTACCGCCGCGCACCCTGCCCGATGAGCTGACCTTCCAGTGGATCACCGACCAGCTGTCGACGCTGTGGCAACCCTTCCTGCTCGGCTCGGTGGTGTGCGGCGTGGTGCTGGGCATCCTTGCCTACTTCACCACCATGTTCTACTGGCGCTGGTGGGTGGGCCGGCAGTGGCGTCGTCGCCAATGCCGGTGCAAGGCTTCAGGCCCGCATGCCGCGGCCGCTGACCAGCAAGCGAACGCAAACAACGTAGAGCACCGCAGTGGCCACCAGCATGAAGGTGATCGCCGTGCCAATGCTGATATCCGACACCCCTAGAATGCCGTAGCGGAACGAGTTGACCATGTGCAGCACCGGGTTGGCCAACGACACGGTCTGCCAGAACGGCGGCAGCAGGTTGATCGAGTAGAACACCCCGCCCAGGTAGGTCAGCGGCGTCAGCACGAAGGTCGGGATGATCGAGATATCGTCGAAGTTGCGCGCGAACACTGCGTTGACGAAGCCAAGCAGCGAAAAGATGGTGGCCGTCAGCAGCACCACCACCACGGTCACGCCCAGGTGGTGCACCTGCAGGTCGGTGAAGAACATCGACAGGATGGTCACGATCACACCCACCGCCAAACCACGCAGCACCCCACCCAGCACATAGCCGACGAGAATGGTGTGCGGTGACACCGGCGACACCATCAGCTCTTCGATCGAGCGCTGAAACTTGCTGCCGAAAAAGCTCGACACCACGTTGCCGTAGGAGTTGGTGATCACCGACATCATGATCAGCCCCGGCACGATGTACTGCATGTAGGTGAAGCCACCCATGTCGCCGATCTGCCGGCCAATCAGGTTACCGAAGATGACGAAGTACAGGACCATGGTGATCGCTGGTGGCAGCAACGTCTGCGGCCAGATGCGCAGGAAGCGCCGCACTTCGCGGTAGACGATGGTGTTCAGGGCGACCCAGTTGGTGCGCAGTTCCACACTCATACGGCCACCTTCGACAGGTTTTTTTCCACCAGGGACACGAACAGCTCCTCAAGTCGGTTGGTCTTGTTGCGCAGGCTCTGTACCTCGATGTTCTGTAGCGCCAGCTGGCCGAACAGCGCGGTGATGCCGATGTCCTTCTCCACCTGCACTTCCAGGGTATGCGGGGTCAGCAGCCGGCACGGGTAGCCCTGCAGTACCGGCGCCGTGGCCAGGTCCTGCTTGAGGTCGAGCACGAAGGTTTCGACATGCAGCTTGCCCAGCAACTGGCGCATGCTGGTGTTCTCGACGATGGTGCCGTGGTCGATGATGCCGATGTTACGGCACAGCTGTTCAGCCTCTTCCAGGTAGTGCGTGGTGAGGATGATGGTGATGCCCTTCTGGTTCAGCTCGGTGAGGAAGCTCCACATCGAGCGGCGCAGCTCGATATCCACCCCGGCGGTGGGTTCGTCCAGGATCAGCAGGCGCGGTTCGTGGATCAATGCGCGGGCAATCATCAGACGCCGCTTCATGCCGCCGGACAACGAACGCGACTGCACATCACGTTTGTCCCACAGGCCCAGCTGGGTCAGGTACTGCTCGGCGCGCTCCTTGGCCAGCTTGGGCGGGATGCCGTAGTACCCGGCCTGGGTCACGACGATGTCGAAGGTCTTCTCGAACTGGTTGAAGTTGAACTCTTGCGGCACCACGCCCAGGCAACGCTTGAGCGCGGAGGGCTCGCGGTCCAGGTCGTGACCGAACACGCTCACTGTGCCGCTGGTCTTGTTCACCAGGGTCGAGAGAATGCCGATGGTGGTGGATTTGCCGGCGCCGTTGGGGCCGAGCAAGGCGAAGAAGTCGCCTTCGGCAACATCGAGGTCGATGCCTTTGAGGGCCTGAAAGCCATTGCCGTAGGTCTTGGTCAGCTGTCGGATGGACAGGGCGGAACTCATAGCGGGTCACTTACCGAAGAAAAAGGTGCAGGACACGCCAGGTAAAGTCACTGGCGCAGTGAGTGCAGCCATGGTGCAAGGCCAGGCTGCACAAGTACAGTCACATCTATTGATAATGACTATCGAAGCGGGTTCAAGTGAGCGCAGTCATCACTGCGGCCTGGTAGGCCGGGCGTTGCTTCAGGCGTTCATACCAGGCTTGAAGGTGGTACATGTCCGGGCGCTCGATGGGCAGTTCGAACCAGGCATAGATGAAGCTACCCAATGGGATGTCGCCCATACCGATCTGGTCACCGGACAGGTACGGCTGATTGGCCAGGGTTTCGTCGGCAATGGCCAGTAATTGCGCGCACTGCTTGTGCGCGGCGTTGATCGCCACCCAGTCGCGCTGGTCTTCCGGCGTGCGCAGCAGCCCCCAGAACAGCGGGCGGAAGGGTGCGGCGAAGGACGATGTGGTCCAGTCCATCCATTTGTCGGCCAGGGCGCGCTGCCGTGGGTCTGCCAGATACCAGCCCTGCTCCGTGCCGTACTCCGCGCACAGGTAGCGAACGATGGTGTTGGATTCCCACAAAGTCAGGTCGCCGTCTTCGAGCATCGGCACCAGGCCGTTGGGGTTGCGGGCGCGGTAGTGCGGCTCGTTGACCACGCCGAAGGCGCCACCGGCGTCGATGGACTCGAAGTCCAGGCCCAGCTCGTGGGCGATCCACAGCGCCTTGCGCACATTGCTCGAATTCTTGCGGCCCCAGATCTTCAGCATGGCAACATCCTTTTGAGTGCGGAGGTGGCACAGTCTACTCCAGACCTTCGCCGCCTGTACGGGCCTCTTCGCGGGCAAGCCCGCTCCCACAGGCTCACCACCGTCTTCACGTCACCGGTATTCCTGCGTGGGTTTTACCCACACATAGGCCGAGCCTGCCGGCCATTCACCATCGCGGCCGCCCCCGCATTCGCCAATCGCTGCCATCGCCACCTTCCGTTGTAGGAGCGGGTTTACCCGCGAATAGGCCGGTACAGGCGAACAAATGAACTGAAACTCCCACCGCCACACCCTGTCACTGTTCTGAACATGCCGTTCACAGCATTGCGTCTAAGCTGTCTGGGACGGCTCAAGCCCTTGGTTCCAAGGAGGACCAATTATGTTGCTGTTGTGGTTGGTGGTGCTGGTGATCGGCGCGGCGTACCTCACGCACCGGCGCCTGGCGCCCTTGCAGATTCTCGGCATCCTGGCGGCCTATGTGCTGTTGATGGGCATTTTCAGCAGTGCCCCCGGCTGGCTGCTGGCCCTGATCTGGGTGGTGCTGGCCCTGAAGATCGCCCTGGTTGCGCTCCCGCAGTGGCGGCGCAAGGTGTTTACCGCCCCGGTATTTCGCTGGTTCCAGCGCACCCTGCCACCCATGTCCCAGACTGAGCGCGAAGCCATCGACGCCGGCACCGTGTGGTGGGACGGCGAACTGTTCAGTGGCCGCCCCGACTGGCGCACCTTGCTGGCCTACCCGGCACCGAAACTGACCGAAGAAGAACAGGCCTTCATCGATGGCCCGACCGAAGCACTGTGCGCCATGGTCAGCGACTGGCAGATCGGCCAGGACCTGGACCTGCCGCCCGAAGCCTGGGCACATATCAAGCAGCATGGCTTTTTCGCCCTGATCATCCCCAAGGAATACGGCGGCAAGGGCTTCTCCGCCTACGCCCACTCCCAGGTGGCGATGAAACTGGCCACCCGCAGCGGTGATCTGGCCTCCACGGTGATGGTGCCCAACTCCCTCGGCCCTGCCGAACTGCTGCTGCATTACGGCACCGACGAACAACGCAACCACTACCTGCCCCGCCTGGCCCGAGGCGAGGAAATCCCCTGCTTCGCCCTCACCGGCCCACTGGCCGGCTCCGACGCTGGCGCCATGCCCGACACCGGCATCATCTGCAAAGGCCAGTGGCACGGCGAAGAAGTGATCGGCCTGCGCCTGAACTGGGAAAAGCGCTACATCACCCTCGGCCCGGTCGCCACCCTGCTGGGCCTGGCATTCAAGGCCTACGACCCGGACCACCTGCTGGGCGATGAGGAAGAACTGGGCATCAGCCTGGCACTGATCCCCACCGATACCCCCGGGGTGGAAATCGGTAAACGCCACCTGCCACTGGGCGCCGCGTTCATGAATGGCCCCAACAGCGGCAAGGACGTGTTCGTCCCGCTGGACTTCCTCATTGGCGGCCAAGCGATGCTTGGCAAAGGCTGGATGATGCTGATGAACTGCCTGTCGGTAGGTCGCTCCATCTCACTGCCTGCCGTGGGTACAGGGGCTGCCAAGTACACCAGCCTGGTGACCGGCCAGTACGCCAATATCCGCGAGCAATTCAACGTGCCACTGGCTGCCTTCGAAGGTATCCAGGAGTCGCTGGCACGTATTGGCGGCAACGCGTGGCTGATGGACAGTGCCCGCCTGCTGACCGCCAAGGCCGTAGACCTGGGCGAGAAACCCTCGGTGCTGTCGGCGATCCTCAAGTACCACCTCACCGAGCGTGGCCGCGAATGCATCCAGCACGCCATGGACGTGCACGGTGGCAAGGGCATCATCATGGGCCCGAACAACTACCTGGGCCGCAACTGGCAAGGAGCGCCGATCTTCATCACGGTCGAAGGCGCCAACATCCTTTCGCGCAACCTGATGATCTTCGGCCAGGGCGCCATTCGCTGCCACCCGTTCGTGCTCAAGGAGATGGCGTTGGCCGGGCGTGAAGACCACGATCAGGCACTTCAGGAATTCGATGACCTGCTGATGAAACACATCCTGTTCGCCGCCGGCAATGCGGCCAGCACCCTGGTGTTCAACCTGGGGCTGGGGGTTTTCGAGAAAGTACCGGGTGACACGCTGAGCCAAGGCTACTTCCGGGCCCTCAACCGCCAGGCCGCCGCCTTTGCCCTGCTGGCCGACCTGTCGATGATGCTGCTGGGCGGGGCGCTCAAGCGCCGGGAGCGCCTGAGTGCGCGGCTGGGCGATGTACTCAGCTACCTGTACCTGTCCAGTGCCGCACTCAAGCGCTACCACGATCTCGGTTCGCCCGAGCACATGCAGCCCCTGCTGCGCTGGGCCATGGAAGAAAGCCTGGGCCAGGCGGAGCACGCCCTGGACCGGTTGCTCGACAACTTCCCCAACCGCTTCGTCGGCTGCGCGCTACGGGTGCTGGTGTTCCCCTTTGGCCGCCGTCACACCGGGCCGAGCGATGAACTGGACGCCGAGGTGGCAGCGCTGATAGGGCGCAGCAAAGGCGACCCTGCGCTGGAAGAGCTGCTTGCCGGTTGCTTCAGGCCGCAAGCCGACGGCGACCCGGTGGCAGCCCTGCAACGAGCCTGCGACCTGCTGGAGGCGTCGACGCCGCTGCACAACGCGCTGCATCAGGTAATCAAGGAAGGCAAGGTACGACCGGCGCCCGGGCAGTCGGTGATCGATGCGGCAGTCGACAGTGGGGTACTTCAGCCTGATCAGGCGCAACGCCTGCATGCTGCCGAGCAAGCGCGCCGTGCGGTGATCGACGTGGATGCCTTCGACAAGGCACAGCTGCTGCCGGAGCAAGGCAAGGTACGCTGAGACAGGGGCCGTTTTGCGGCCCCTTCCCCAACCGGCGTATACTCCGCGCCCCGTTTCAACCATTCCGAGGACCACCCCAATGGCCACCCCCCACGTGGAATACCACCTGCAACTGCTGAACCACCTGCGCACCATACTGGTGGCCTTGGGTGAAGCCGAGCAGGTACCGGAGGAAAGCCACACCCTGTTCCTCGACCGCTTCGACGAGCTGCTGACCCTGTTGCCGCAAAACCCGCTGGAAAGCCAATATCTGGGCCAGGACCTGATATGCCAGGTGATTCAGCGCTATCCGCAAATCGCCCACCTGGTGCCGCGCGACCTGCTGTGGTTCTTCGGTGGCGACTGCCTGCACTTCATGCCGGACGAAGAGCTGCAGCTCTACCAGAACCTGGAAGATCTGCGCTATGAAGCGGAACGGGACGGCCAGCGGTTTGACTGGCATGCACAAAAGCAGGCTCTGCTGGAAGCCGTAAAAAAGTCCTGACCACACGTGCGCTGCCGCCCTAAAAATCCGTACCCAGCTGCCACTTAATCCTACATTCAACCATTGGCCTCCCCCCCTATGCTGTTGGCCGCTCCCCCTTCGGCTCGAAGCCGACGCAAGGGAGCGTCCCCTAGTCAACACGACAACATCAAGGACCTGCCAATGAAAAAAACTTTGCTCATGCTCGCCATGGCGATGGCCAGCAGCAGCGCATTCGCTCTCGACGATGAAACGGGCCAGATCAGCTTCTACGGTACCATCTACGGCGGCGGTACCTGCCCGATTGAAGTCGTCGCCCCAGGTGGCAGCGTTATCCCCGAGGTATCGCTGGGTAACTTCACGAAAGGCTACTTCCACACCCCTGGCACCGCCACGCCTGACAAGGCATTCGCGCTGAAGATAACACCGACTCCGGCCTGCCAAATTCCAACCCCCCACACCGCAACCGTGAAATATACACCCTTGCACGGCATCGTCGGCGGCGACCTTTATGGCGTCAACGGTGCCTCGGGCGTGGGCGTCGCGATCAAAGACAGGCTGAAAGCCAAAATTGCACCCAACAGTGCTTCCATCCCATACGATCTATACGTAGATCGCCCAACGGAGATGGTGTTCTACGCCTCGTACGAGTCTTACCTGGATGCAGCAGATATCACCGACGGTGTAGCACAAGCTGAAGTCGCCTTCACGGTAGACCTGCCTTGACACCTACTCCAGGTGCCCGCACCTGGAGTCCACCATTCCTGCCCGGTCAAACACCATGTCACCCCTTTCTCGACTTCTGATCACCTCATGCAGCTGCCTGGCGCTGCTCACAGCCATTCTCCCCGGCGCACAAGCGGCACTCACCATCAGCCACACGCGAGTGGTGCACGACAGCGCCAAACGCAGCTCCTCGGTCATCGTCGCCAACCCCTCCAACAGGCCGTACGCGGCGCAGGCCTGGGTAAACACCCAAGCCGACGACGCAACCACTGCCGTCCCCCTGATCGCTGCCCCTAACCTGTTCCGCCTCGACCCCGGTGGCGAACAGACGGTGCAAATCAATGCCCTGCCTAACGATCTCCCCCGTGATCGTGAGTCCGTGTTCTATTTCAACCTGCAGGAAATACCGCAGGCAGCGACCAATGACGGAGAGAACATCCTCAACATCGCCCTGCGCACGCGCATCAAGCTGTTCTATCGACCCAGTGAGCTCAAAGGCCGCCCGCAAGACCGGTTGAAAGACCTGGCCTGGTCAGTGCAACAAATAGATGGAAGACCGCATCTGGTCGTCGATAACCCGTCGCCTTATTACTTCACCTTCAGCCGCCTGGTGGTAAGTGGCAATGGCGCGAGTGAAACCATCAACGCCAAGGCCATGGCCTTGCCCCTGGGCACGCAGGCCTATGCACTGAACACCATGACAGTCACCGATGGGCTGCAGGTGAAGTTCACCACGATCAGTGACTACAGTGGCATAACTGCAGAGGTCTCCAGCCCGGTCGCAAGGCCGTGATCCAACACCTTCCATCAATCGCGCAGTGGCAGGTTGAGCACGGGACGAAACGCTACCCAAGTCGCGCCCTCATCGAAGCTTACGGACGCCGTGATAGTAAAATTATGATCGATCCATAGGGTGGCCAGGTGGGTTTTAGGTACCGTCACATCATCGCGCATGCCAATTCCCTCGTCGGCCTCGGTGGCAGATAACGCATGCGCAAACAGCACGTCATACGCTGGCGCGTCGCTGCCACCAGGCAAGACCCCGGTCAGCTGAATGCTGACCTGCTGCCCCTCGGCAATCAAAGGCCAAGTGCCCAGCCGGATCGGCACATTGGCTGGCGCCGTGCCCAGGCTGAACCCATCGGGATTGGCCCCATCCAACTCGGGTTGGGGCAGCCGCTCCGAGCGCGCTTTCACGTCCAGAGCAAGTGCGTCGGAATCGAGCGCATTGGCGTTGTCACTCACGCGGTATAGCACCGTAACGGTATGCGTGCTTTGCGCCAAAACGTACTGGGTGGGTATTTCGAAGAAACGCTCTTGCCCGTTGTACGGCGTGCTGGTCGTAAAGTACCCCGCTGTGCCCGGCGCTCCCCACACCACCGTGAGGGTTTCATCCGGGTAGATAACCGCACTCGCCGGGACCTCAACCAGTAACGGCGGGTAAAAGTCATTGAGCGTCAGCGTCTGTTGTGCCCCCCAGCCCTCTGCCTTTTCGATCAACACCGGCGGCAAACTTCGCGGTATCGGCGTGGCAGCCACCTCCAGCGTGACTGGCCGTGAACCAGCGCTCAGGTTACCGGCACGGTCACAGACCTTGTAATGGACATAGCGCTTGCCATCACCGCGCGCCAGTATCATTTCCTTGGAAAATACGATGCTTATCGGCTGGCTGGGGTCCTTCAGTTCATACCGATCGACCTCTTCATCGGCAAACGGCTCACGGTCCCAGTAAACGATCAGCATGTCAGCCACTGCGGGGGTTTGATAGCTCGGTACCAGCGCCTGCAGGACGTTGTTCTCGAGGTAGCGCGCGGTCACGCCGTCCCTGAGCACTTCCTCATCGAACACCAGGCTCCCTTGGTTGTCACCCAGCACTGGCGCCACCTTGTCGATGGTCAGGGACAGAGGCATGGATCCGACCTCCCCCCCATTGAAGCCGTGGGCCAAATAGGTGACGGCCGCCACCCCGTGCTCGAGGAACTGCACCGGGACATCCACATAGAGCTCATCTGGCGGTATGTCGTCGTACCAGGTCTTTTTCTCGACCTCTGAACCGTTCCAGTACAGGATGATCCATTCCGGGCGTTCGGGAGTTGGACGCGAGTATTCCCACATCGGGATGTCGATGCGCAGTGGGCGACCCAACACCGCAACCGGCAGCAAATTGTGCTGCCCGCCGGGAATGTCGGGTAGCGCATCCGGCGCCGTCGGCGGATCGAGCGGAACCGGAACCGGAACGGAAGTACCCTGTGTAGACCGTTGCATACTCTGCATCTCCATCCAGTGCAGGCGGGCACAAAAAGGGGAGGTTCGATACCTCCCCGGTTGCAATAGCCCTACCAGCTGTAGTGAAGCCCGACGTTGGCACCCCAGGGCTGCTCGATCTTTTCACCGTTGGCGTAATCGAAGTCGGCGTGCAGTTGCAGGCGATCGGTCATGCTAACGGCAACCCCCAGCCCCAGCTCGCCGCGCGAGCCCGACAGATCATTGTCAAACCGGTTGTCGTTGACGTTGACCTGGTTGTCGTCGACGAACTCATGTGCGTAGGCAGCGCGCAGGTAGGGTTGCACCTTGCGCCCGGCACCTAGGTCGAAGGTACGCCCAACGGTGGCCCCGGCCTTGCCAAGCAGCGAGCGGGTGACGTCGCCGCGCGCCTGCATACCGTTATCCAGGTCATAGTGTTTGCCTTGGATGGTGACCATTGACCATTGCGTATAGGGCTCGATGAAGTAGTCATTACCCAGTTCCAGATGGCGACCGAACTCCAGGGATGCACCCACACCGAAGTTGTCGTAATCACCTTTGCTGCGCTTGCCATCGCTCATTGTGATATCCGACGAGTTGTCAAAGCGGTTGAGCTTGACCACGCCATCCAGATAGTAACCGCTCTGGGCATCGAGCCAGGTGGCATACAGCCCCAGGTAATAACTCTTGACGTCGGCGGACGCGCCACGCGTCAGGTTCAAGTCCGAATTGCTGTGCCCTGCCATCACACCCAGAAGCCACTGGCCATCCCCAAGCGGCAGCGGCATATCAGCACCTAACGAGAAGCCCTGCTGTACCTGCTGGTATGCACTGCCCGCTGCATCGGAAACGTTGTACTTGTTGCCATATGCCCTGACCCAGCCACCCGCCTTGCCTTGGTCCAGGCGCAGTTCGCCCATGCGGCTACGCAAGGTGGTGAGCTCGCCATACCATACGGTCGGCGCGGTGTTGAACAGGGCCAGCACCGAAGCGGTGCCGGGGCTGATGACCTTGCTCGCACCGTCGAGGAACCAGTCGTTGCCACGCTGCACCAGTTCGTAGGAGAACGTGCCCACGTCGACTGGGCCGTTGAGCAAGGAAAACTGCGCATCGCCTGCAGCGGCATGCACCAGGTGCAGTTGGTTTTCAGCCACAGGATCGGCACCACTGCTGCCAACCAGCAAGGTATGGCTGCCGGTGGCGGTACCGGTGATTTCAAGGTAATCGCTATCGCCGGTACTGAAGTCGGCGTCCATGATGAAGTTGCCACTGCCAGCCAGCGTCCCCACGCTCAAGCGCTGATACTGGCCCGGCTCACCAAACCTGACACTGCCACCCTCAAGGGCCAAGCTGCCGACCTTGCTGTCCTCGACCATGTTCCAGCGCGCCTGGTTGCTCAAGGTCAGGCCTGCTACGTTCTCCAGTCGGCCTGTCAGGCTGGCGTGGTTGTCCAGCGTCAGCGAGGCGCTGGAGCCCTCTTCGACACGCACGTCACCCACCAGCTGGCTGTTGTCCACCGTCATGCGTGCCGTGGAACTGCCCATAACTTCCAGCAGCGTGCCGTTGCTGCCTTGCAAGGTGCTTCCTCCGGCTACGAGGATATCGGCCTCAGCCGGGCCAAGCGCGGGGATGCCGACCACAATCGCAGAGCCGTCCTGCCCCTCTACGTGCGACCCCACCAGGCTCACCGTTGCAGTGCCAGGCTGTGCCTGCGCAGACAATATCCGCAAGCCATTCCGTGCACCCTGCAAACGGCTGCCTTCCGCGCTGAGCGTTGCGTTGTCAAATATGTCCGCAGCTGCGGCCGTGCCGGTACCGACCAGTGTACTGTTGTGCAGTACCAGGGTCGACTCGTCCGATATCAGCGCGCCCCCCCTGGCGCCTTCGACATAACTGTCACTGACGGTGGCCGTTGAGCCACCCAGGCTGTTGTCGTGCTGCAAGCGCAGACCATAGCGGGCGCTGACCACCCGCGAATTGGCAGTTACGTTTGCGCTCGAACCGCCCCGCAGGGCGATGCCATCGTCCAGTTGCGCATCCACCGTGCTGCCGCTCATCTCCAGGTGCGCACCGCCAAAAATATCGATGTGCTGGGTGGATGCACCGTTGGCGTCAAGCCTGGCCCCTGGGTTTAGTTGATAGTTATCGAGTGGTGTATTCGCATCGATGGTCAGGTCGCCATCCACGGTCGTCAACGCTTGGGCAATTGGGCTTAGCATCATAAGCGCAGACATGACCACCTTGGCCGGCACCAACGGCCCCCCGCGTTGTTTTTTCACAATCCCCATCAGCAATGACCTCAGTTGTGTCAGTTAATATTTCTGCCAAACGGCCGTGGCAGAAAAGTTACTAAACACAGTCCGAAAATTCTGTAGGAAAACCCTACAACCCCTTCGTCAACTTCAGAAAGGACGGCGATGGCGCGCTCTATCGCCGCCCTTTCACTGCTCATGGCGTAAGTGGGCAGGCAGTCCCAAGCACGTGCATGGAGACAATTTGTTCCAAGGTAACTGAGGTGTACGGCTTACCATCCAAGGTGAAGCTATACGTTACACGACCACGCCCTTCCCTGATGGCTGTGCTGTAGTTAGGAATGGGTAAAATGTGCACATCATATGGCTCGACCCGCCAGACGAAACCATTCAACTTACCGCCAGTCAGGGCTATATCTTCTGTCTTGTCGATACCCGGGATTTTTGTGTCGCCAGAGTACCCATGCACCGCCGTCCAGTGCATTGTCACCGTATCACTCTCTGTCAAGCCATACTGAGCAAGATCAGGCATTTGAACCCGAATAGATGGGACGGTGTCAGTGGGGTCGTTTGGATCGAACAACGACTTACACCCCAGCCAGCCTACTGGCGCTTCGGTATTTCCGCCTAAGAAAGCAGGTGCCTCGGGGCGCAAAACGATGGCATTGACTAACACATCGGTAGAGGGTGAAGCCGTTTTATTTGGGATGCCAGTGCGCGTGATCTCATAATGAACCGGTACGGTACCGTTCTTGCCTGCCTCGATATATTCCCAGGGAATTTCACACGTAATATTCGAGCCGGGGTCTCCATTTTCTACAGGATAATCCGCATCAGCAATATGTTGCCCCCCCCAATAGAAGGTAATGTTGTCGCCCTCTTTGAATGCAGCATCAAGCAAAAACGTCAACGATGCAGGATGCGTTTCATCGGCCGGGGTCAGTTCGTTGGCTTTACCTGAGATTGCACCAGTTACCGTGACTGGCCCCAGCTTCGGGTTGACGGGCCCTGGCCATTCTGGGTCCGGATTTGGGTCAACCGGCCCAATGCGTTCGAGGTTGACGTTCACATCAATGGATTTGCTACCTGCCGAGACCGCCCCTCGTCGCAGCTCATAGCTGACGGGCGTCTGCACATCGCCGCTGCTCGAACTACCATACTGCTCCCACACTTGCAGCGACGTCAGGTTGACGACCAAGGGGAAGCGGGGAGCGTTGCCGATCGGTTGCCAGCCGAGCTTGAGCGTCCCCCATGTCACTTCAAGCTCATCCGTGGGCTTGAAGTTTGAAAATTCAGGGATCTGCACGCTAACACCGGTGAAAACATCCTCTTGGTCAATCAAACCATCACCAGAAGGCGCCAACGGCACTACAGGGTCCTGCAACCCGGTGGGCAAGGGCCCGATAGCCACCCCTACCGGGAGATACTGCGAGAGCTTGCTGATGTTCCCTGCCTTGTCCACCAACAGGTAGAGTGCATAGACGCCGCCGTCACCCATGTCTTCGATGGCCTTCTTAGGCACTCGCAACGCTTGTGGTGGAGCTTGCACAGGCACACTCACAACAGGTTTAAATTCGGATGGATCGTCAGGCACGCTTTTCAGCCAATACACATGTACGGTATCGCCTGCCTTATAATCGTCATATTCTGGGAAGGCCAAATCCACGCTATCGATATTGGCATCCGTCACATCCGCAATTGGCGTAAAGGGTGCTGGCAGTGCCTGGCCATAGGGAGGCACACGGTCAAATATCAGGCTGAGTTCACCATCAGATTTTATCCTGTCTCCACCATTGTACGGCTGAACTTCACAACTGAATTTGTGTTCACCCTCCCCCCACAACTCTATCTTCGCTTTGGGAACTGTGAATGCAAAAGGAAAACCAGGCTTATCATCGGCATTGAATTCCCGGTTGAACATTTCCTCTGGCCCACCCGTAGCCGCAGTATGATAAACATATAATGTGTCAAACAGGCCAGAATCCGGCGGCGCAAACGTATCCCAAGCTTGCAGATCGATAATCAGGTTTTCAGCTGGGTTCAGCAAGACGCTGTTCTTCACAGTATTATCTGCTGGGTCCGCCAACAGCGATTCCTTGATAGTTGGCGGATCGAGCGGCGCGACCTCGACTGCCCGGGCCCTGGCCCCGCGAACGCTTTGACGGGCTTGTTCTGCTGCCGCCCACTTGCTTACTTGCTTGTTCATAGCCTCACCCGCTGGATAGAAGTTGAAAAACGACAAACCAACCAAACTCAGGTGAACCCATTAAAAAGCGTAACCCCCCCATCGACAACTGACAAAAATGTCAGTTGACGCTTTTACAAAGATGCTTTTTTTCAAACGTAAAAATCCGATACCAGAGGACTGGTATCGGATTTTCCATAAAGCCCAGATTGGGTTCAACTGCTTAAGCAAGCAGCATTATGCGCAGGCGCAAGACCTTTCACCCACGGGGTGGGCCCACTTGACATTACCCCTGCAAAGCCAAGTGGCCCCTCGATAAAGGGTCACAGTACATCCTGCATCGCCAACCGATCCAGCGCATCGTAACCATAGGTAGCCCCACCCGAACCGGACGCCAGCTTGACACGCTGCAAACGCCCTAACCCATCATATTCAAGTTGACGCCCCTCCTCATCCAGTATCAGGTTGCCATCGGCATCGTATTCCAACTCAATGATTCGCGGCTCATCTTCAAGCCCATTGATGGTGATGCCCGTCAGTTGCGCAGGGTCCCAAGGGTTGTCGAAATGATAACGGGCATCGATCATGCCTTCCTCGAACAGGGTGCGCACTCGGGTGATGTTATCCAGTGCGTCCATATCGAAGCGCTGCAGCTGGATCTTGTTGCCATACGGGTCTACGGGCACATAGGCGTCTTCACCCTGACACTCGTAGTCGGTCAACCGGCCTCGCTCGTCATAGACGTAGCTTTCTTCGCGCAGCACCGGCGTGCCCTCGCCCTCACTAAGCGTTTTAGTCGCGATGGCATCCACTGCGTCGTAGGTTTGGGTCAACGTCTGCTGCGTGTCGCCAAAATCAAAAATGCGGGATGTCTCGCGTTCGAACTCATCGTAGCCCAAGGTAGTTGTCAGGCTACGCACACTACCGTCGGGTTCCTCCGTTTCCGTCACGTAGGACTCGATGCGGCCCAGTGCGTCATAGTAGAAGCGGCTGACAAGTGTACCCAGGCGGGTTTCCTCGAGCTGGCCCAATGCGTTGTAACGGTGTGATTGAACACCTCCTAATACATCCGTATAACTCAAAAGGCGACCGCCAAGGCTGTGGACGTATTGCATGCGAAGCGGTTCCCCACCCCCCTGGCTACGCGTTTCCGAGCGCAGGTGACCGGTACTGTAATAGTCTCGCGAAAGCTCATCACCATTTTCCTTGCAACCGAGCAGCCGAGCATTTTTTGTGTCGTAGTCGTATTCCGCATTCACCTCGGTGTTAACCAGGGTCCTTTGCCAAGGCTCTTCACCTACCTGTGGCACATACTTGTAAACAATATGCTCGCCACGGGGGGAAATCACTGACTCCGGCTGGCGCATGCCCGGGGCATATTCCATCAAGCGCCGACGACCACCGGTAACAGACGCCACCATACGGTTCAGGCCGTCAAAGGCCTGTTCGCCCAACACATGCTCCTCCACTACCCCACTAACGGTTTCCAACACTTTGATCAGCACCGGCAGGTCTTCGTGGCTATGCGGCGCATACTCACGCACCACCTGCGAGTTATCGGCCAAGGTATGCACGAGCAGTCGATCGAATTCATCGTAGGCAAAGGCAGTTTGCGCTTGACGGCCATCGATTTCCCGAGAGGTCCGGCCCAGGCCGTCATAAAAATACTGGTGCAAGCTTTCCCGTTTGCCATCAAGGCGCAAGCGCTCGACACGCACCGGCTTGTCGAACAGATTCTGCCATGTCACGGTCTTGCCAGTGCGCACCTTACCATCCCCCGATTCACGCCACTGCGTGATGATCGGCCCTGCTGATTCTTGCGTGCCGATCGGGTCGGTTTGTTCATGGTTGCGCACACCATCCGGCCCAACCTCACAGCAACGCTGCCCCCAGGCGTCGTACTCGTAACGGGTGGTCAGCGGCAGGTCTTCCAGCGCCAGCCACTCATGTTCAACCTCTTCAACCAGGTTGCCCAGGGCATCGTACGTTGCACTATAGGTCTGACGCTGCGCTTCCTGGGCTGCTGGCGTAAGCGCATAGTCGGGATCCTGGCGCATCCGCCGAACTTCGCGGTTCAGGCCATCGACATAGCTCCAGGTCGTAACACCCTTGACGTCTACCATGACCTGCAGAGCCTGGCTGCCATTGGACGACAGATGGTAGCTGTACTCGCGTTTCGCCGTGTACTCGGTACCCGGCGCAACGGTTTCGCTTGTTACGCGTCGCAGCTCGTCATAGGTATAAGCGATCTGCACATCGTTGCTCTCATAGTTTTCGTCATAATGGAGCAGCGGTTCACCGATCAACACCGAGTGCCGCAAAGTGGTGACTTTTTGCGCATGACGCTTGCCCGTACCTGGCAGATAATGCCCATGGTCGAAGCCGTTCAGAGTCGCCACGGTTTGCACAGCGGGATGCTGGTCCTCCTCAACCCGGGTGTAGTTATAGGTTGTATGGGTAACCTTGCCGTTCAGCTTCAGCGTTTCACTGACAGGCCGGCCATGTTGCAACTTATCGTCGCGCGGGGTCGCGAGCCTGGACTGGCCATGACGCAATGCCTTGATCTGGCGCCCTCGCACCAGGCCACGATGCCACGTACCGCCAACGCTGTCTGCATATTCAGTCTGGGTATGGCGCAACAGCTTGGCGCCCTGCACTCGCACCAGTGCTTCAGTATGCTGAAGCAACTTGCCCCTGGCATCAGCGTCGAGGGCGGACAGTTTGACGTAGGTATAGTCACTACGCAGTGTTTCTGCTCCGGCATCGCCGTCGGCAGCGGGCTCCACCGTGCGCGATCTCAGCCACCGGACAAAGCCTTCTGGATCACCGGGGTAGTCTCCCTCGGCGGCCGCTGGGTAATAGGTGCTGTGCGTTGTCACACCATTGGGCTGCCGCTCCAGTATCAGGTTGCCGTATGGGTCATAGTCAGTGGTGACCGTCTGCTCCCGGTAAGCGTTTGAGTTTCCTGCCAGCCGCCAGGCGGTTGTCACGGTCTTGGGTAACTGGAAGTTATTCGGTTGTGCCGAGAATCCTAAATTATCGACCTCATGATAGGTGGTGGTAACGGTATTGACGCAGGCGTCCTGGGTAGTGACCTGTTTGGTTATTAAATGGAAGCGGTTGAAACTGCGCTCCACCACGCGCACCGCAACCTTGTTCATATAGTGGCTTGTCGTCGAGGTATAGAGAAAATCGCTCCCGGTGAACTTGTACAAGTTGTCGAAGCCATTATCCTCCCAATCGACGCCGGCGCCGTTACCTAGATAATTGTTGCTGCTGAAAGCATAGTGTGTTTCGACATCTTCCTGTTCAAAGCCTGGGCTCACGACATGGCGCGTTACGTACGGTAGCGTCTTCCCGCCAGGCAAGTCATGGCCATCGTACTTGTATTCGATGACTTCGCTGCCACCGAGCGGGGTTCGCACATGGGTCAACAAACGCAAAATGCCCCACGACTCAGTTTGCAACGGATGATAGTCGAATTCCCAGCGTGCCTTGTCCGGGGTGGGTAACACGACTTGTTTCAGTTCATCGCCGTCGCGTACCAAGGTGTAACGTGCGAAGGCTTTGGTCCCGGGGTTCAAGTCGATCAGCACATCGCTGGTGGAATAGTCGATTTTCAGCAAGGTCCTGTTGGTGTCGTCAACGATCCATTCCAGGCAGGGCGCACCGTCCACAGGCGTGTAGCCCAGGGTGATGCCGTGACCTGTCTCTGCCAGCACCCGCACGGGCAAGGACACGGTGTAATTGGGAGCCTGTGGCTCAAGCAGCTCGATCAAACCGGTCTTGTGCGCCACGCGATAGCGCGTTTGCTCACCTTCACTGACATTTTCAAAATGAAAGCTGTCGATTTTGCGCTCTAGCACCACAGCCTGCTCACCCGGACCGTTGTCGTCCACTTTGAAGCTTTCACCAGAATGCAGGTTGAGCATCCCACGGTTCGTGAATTGGCTCAGGTTCAAGCTCCAGCCGTCTCCGAACCCTGGATCCCCTTTGCTCATCGGGTTGTAGGACAGCCGCAGCGGCAGGCTGGGGCCGTTGAGGTCGTTGGCGGGCAGTTCGGGTAACTGAATCGCCAGTGTGTATTGCCCGGTTCGCGGGTCAACGCCACCCTGCACGAAGCTGAGGAAGTTGAAAGCATTGGAATGGACGATGGATTGGGTCGTCATGGTAAATACTCACTCGATAATTGGGGTGCGTCGCCCGCGAACGGGCGACTTGGCTTTACTGCCCCTCAAGGACCAACTGGTTGCGGCTGTCCACGCCGCCCTTGAAAGTAATTCTCAAGTGGTGGGCATTGCCGTAGTTGTCGGTGAGCGTTACGAGCAGTGGTCTGTCCAATACCTTGCGATACTCGGTATGTTCGGTGTCAACCCAGTATTTCAAGTTCGGTACCCGATCCAGGCTCAACAGCAGGGTGCCTGTACTGACGGACTCATGGTTCTTGAACCCATAATCCAGGCCTTCGAACTTCACCTTTTCCTCATGCACCAGCAACTCGAGTTCAGCCCCATACGTGATGCCGCTCGGTGGCGATACGGAATCCGGATCACGACGGGGAATGAACGCAAACCCTGTGTAGCTGCAGTAGGTTTCGTCGATCAGTTCGCTTTCCCACTTCATCATCGATGCATACGCCAGACGGGCCCTGACAAACTCGAGTCCGGGGGCTCTGAGTACCCAGTAATCGGTGGTGTAATGCCAATAGTTGAAGAAGTCGCCGTTCGAGTGATTACTACCATCGTGGGTATACACCCGCTTTGGCTCAAATTTGTAATCGTCAATATTGGGCGGGGAAACTTGCACTCCTTGCAGCTCGAGCACCCCCGGGGCTCCCTCCTTGAGGTCAGAGTAATGCCAGCCGTTGTTATGATCCTGGAACTTGGCCTTGAACTTCCTGACCTCGGCCTCCAGGGCGTTCACAAAGAAGGTCACGGTACGCCGTGCGTCGATTGGCGCTAGCAATGAGTCTTGCTCAGCCTGAACCGCGCTAACTGGAAAGTAGTCGTAGCGAACATTGCGACGCTTGGTGACTGCCCATTTCTGGTCAGCTGCCTCCTCAGGCAGCTCATCAGGGTCCAACCCATCAGCACCAGCCGGCAAGACGTAGACTGGGCTACCGTCCTCGTATAGCAGCTGCAGCGTCGATAATTCCTGATCGCTCACCGGGTCCCATACAGTCCCGTTAGCCCCCTCGAAACTGTTGGTTTCGATAAGGACGTCGATGCCAACCTGCTGCAAACCATTGGCCAAGACCTTGTTACGATTGCTGTTATTACGCAAAACTTCAAATCTATTGAGCGCTTTCCAACGCTCTTGCTGTGTGGCCATTTGTTGCACACTGTTACGCCCGTGCTCGATCACGGCAAGCCCCCCAAGCCCGTAGGCAACGCCGACAACGACGCTGACTTCACCCGGCCCGCCTGGCTCAGCCCCCGGCGCGGTGTAGACACCGTCCTTAAGCGTACCTTTACCGAAGAGCATCCATGAGTCCGCCTTATAATCGAGAAGAGCGAAGTCCTGGGTCCCGCTGGGTGGCATTTGCGAGACATGGAACGGCTCGAGCTGGAGCATCATGGAGTATTTGATCATCACCACCGTTGCATAGCCGCTGTCGGCGCCGCGCGACACCTTTATACGCAACAGCTCCACTGGCTCCTTTTCGTCTTTGGCGCTCGGCGTATACCTGACACTGCGGGGATCCTCCGGAATCGCTTCAAAGCCGTCAGTGGTGCCATCCTCGAGCGCCCAGGAGATGCCCTCACCATCTGACGCCGTCAGCGTGAGCGCAGGATCGCCTTTGTTCCAGAGCACTACTCTGGGTGAAATCGCCAAGGCCTCGCTGGACTCGACCACTAATGCCGTACGTACTTCACTGTCGGGCGAGTTGGTCAGCTTGGCCGTCACTAGGACAACTTGCGAGTCACTGGCAAATTTGTCGATGGCCGAAGCGGTATAACGCCCGGCCACCATGTCACCGCACGCACGCGGATAAGTGAGATTACGCACCGACCATTCACTGGGCGCCGTGCCCGTCAGGGTGAATTGCTTGTCCCTGGAAGCCCCGAGACTACTTAGCGCCGGCTGCAGAATACGCGCGTCCTTGCCAGGCGTAATATCGCCAAACAGGATCGTGTCATGCTGCTTGTACTCTTCGGACATCGCAATCTCATGTTTCTGCGGCAAGACCACCTGCGACAACACGTCGGTGGCGAACTTGGCCATCAGGGGGGCCCAAGCCTTGCTTACCAGCAGCGAAGCACCGTAGTTGCCCTTGCCGGCACTGCTCGACGGCAGTAGGTAGAGCCACCCGGCAGGCGCATAGCCCCACTTCAGCGCACCCCTTAACTGCATGAGCAACACCACGGCCCCATCGTCCGCGGGCGATGAGCCGCTGCCCCCCCCTTCAGGGGCCTTTTGCGCCACGACAGTGAAATCCACCACGGACAGTGCGCTATAGCCAAAGTGGAATTCGATCGTTACCACCGGCAATGCCCAGTTGCGCAACTGCGGCCCCAGCTGCCGCAGTAAATATGCGCCCATGGTGCTTTCGGCGTTTGGGGTTGGCGCCAGGTTACAGACCGGGTCGGAGACCGTACTCCAATCGATGACCAATTGGCCCTTGTCGGCATTACGTGACCGCACTACCTGCAAATCGACGGTTACTTCGAATCGAAAGCCCATGCCCGGCTGCAGCACATGGCTGCGCCTCAAGAAGGCAGGCTCGCCGGGGTACTCGGCAATCATGCTACACCTGCCGGCGATCAGTTCCATGCTCAGCTTGACCCGTGCCGACCGACCACTGGCCGCTCTGAACGACACCTGGGGCGGGCCGAACATGATGTTCGCGAAAACAACCTTCTCGGTGTTGTTATCCGCGTAATATTCGCCGCTGAACGGCACGATAAAGTCCTGGGTCGCGAATGCCTCGACAAAGCGATCCTGCAACAGTTGGTTGAAACGGTCGCGGCCGATCGAGAGCATCGCACCCCAGCCGTGCATGGCGTCACCCTTGCTCAGTTCTGCGAGCAGGTCATCCTTTGAATTGCTAGCCATGATCAAGCCCCCTTCGCACCGGTGTTTTGCTTGACTTGTTTCAGTTGCTCGATGTAATCCGGGTCGAAGGGTAGTGGAAGCACGACGTAATCCCAGGTATTGGGCCTAGTCTTTTCAATCGCTGCAAGAATGACGTAATCGCTGTCCTTTTCGCTGATTGTATAAACACCCGTCTTTTCATCAATGTTGCCCTCCCCCCTTACCGTGTACCAATCGACCGCATCAGGCGGGATTAGCTCAGGGTCCATCATTCCCCCTGGAGTCCAAAGCTCCAGCGCCAGCTTTCCTTCTTCCGGCTGCGTAGCCTTGAGCACGCCAGTGACAGGGAACCACGCTATGAGGATCTCGAAGACGTCCGTTTCTCCCCCAGCGGATACCTGCACAGTGTCCAGTTGCACCACGCGCCCAATCGTGCCCGCACTTCCCGGTTGATGGGTCGGTGCCTCATAAATGCGCGCGTTCGCACCCGGGGGAATCTCAAGGTTATCGTCGTCGGCGTTTGGCTCACGCAAGGCGCCTTTCGCACCGCCCCCCATGCTCCACTGCAACTGTTCATCCAAGCTGCCACCTATCAGCAGGTAAGTGCGGGGTTTCGCCGGAGGCTCCGGCGAATAATTGGCGACCTGTAGAAGCGGATAGGCCGAGACTTTTCTAGCGACGACTGTCACCAATGCCCGACTGATACTGTCGCCTGATTGGGCCTCGACGATGACCTGCTTCGAGGCACCTGTGATCTTGTCCCGCGTCGGCGCGGTATAGGTGCCATCCTTGATAGAGCCTATTTCACCCTCTGAGCCTGGCACGGGCTTGACAGTCCAGGTAACTGGGGCGTTGGGTGGTGTCGTCAGGACGAAGTCCTGACTTGTACCGGCCCCAATCGATACCTCTAGAGGTTCAACGGCAAAGGCGGTGAACTTCGGTGCCAGGGTACCCAGCAACGACAGGTCGCCGGGGGCATGCACGGAAACGGGTTGTACCGCTTGTTCACTGCGGAACAGCAACCCGTTCAGACGCAGCACATCAATCGAGGCCCCGACTTCTTCGATGGCGGAAGTAAACTTCTCAAATGCTTTTTCCATCGGTGGTTTGACGTGAGGGGCACAACGATCGACAGTGAACCCCCAAAACATCCCTCTCACATCAGTATTGTCGTCAAGCTCAATATCCGTACGAAGACTTTTCTCTCCGGGTACAATGGTCACCCTACCTTTATTCGGACCTTCGCTTTCGATGCTGAGCAAATATTCCTTCTCAAAGGTGAAGATGAAAACTGGTTCTCGCTCCCCACACGTATGCACCGAACTCCAAGTAAAACAACACCTGACTTCAGCCGGCGCATGACACTGCCACCTGAATTTTATTTTGCCCTCTTCAAAACTAAACGAGCCCTCATTACCCTCACTCGCTAGACTAAAGGGGGAAAGCCGCCCATAGTCGAGCGTCGCACCCGGGTCATTAAACACGAGCTCAGGAATATTGGCTTTCAACTCACCATAATTCGCCCGCACAATAAAACCATTTGCAGATTCCTCATACGTCGGCTCAATTCCACTGAATTCGGGTATTTTTTTTATCATCTTGGCCACGAGGTCTTTTGCCCACGCCGCATTGTGCAAAATGATATTTGCCGTATACGCCTCGCCAGTTGGGGGTTGCGGCAGTAAATACGGAAAACCTCCATCGTTCGCTGGCCAATCACCGACCGCCCCACCATTGAAGGCCACGCCAACCAGTACCGCCCCCTCTTCAAGTTCGGCCGGGTCAGTACTCGCGACCGTCTGGCCGGCCTTGGCCAGCGAGTGCGTTCGAACCGAGAAGAAAGTCGGCTTCAATTCACCTTCCACTGGCGCGAGCGTGTTCAGTTCCCATACTTGCTCTTCCACCTCCCTCCCTTGAAACTCTTTCCGAATAGCGTTACCCACCTTATCGTTCAAGTCCTTCCATGCAGACACTTCGAACGTATAGGCTGTACCCTCGGCCAAGTTCAGTGTCACCCGGCCCTTGTCATTAATGTTGCCCCCGTTGCTCTCTTTGAGAGAGATGTTCATACGCACGGACGGGGCGGTCAGTGGGTCGACCCGAGCGATGCTTATCACTTCCAAGGTATCACCGCCTGACTTTTCGCGCAGATGCTTGATGGTGCCGTCAACCATACGCATGCTCAACCGCGCATTAGAGCTACTGATGTTCGAGTTAACGAAGGTCAAGCTGGGTTTGCTGAAGGTAAGCTCCGACAGATCAATGTAACTACCCGTCTCGGTTAGCTCACGCAGGTTGATAGGTTTTAGCCAATGGCTACCGTCGAAACGCTCAATGTGCTCCTGGGTCAACAGCATGTTGGTTTTAAAACGATCATAAACCAGTATAGCCCCCCAACCTTTCGTCTGGGGCTTTTCTCCAAGGTATTGCAAATATTGAGCAAGTGTAGGCCTAGGCATTTATTTAACCCTCTGAACTCTAGAAACAAGAAAGGTGCATCACAGACTGCACAGCAGTGCGCCCGCACTGCATTACAAAAAAACTACCTATTGACAGCGTTTTACCTAAAATCACTCATCGCCTATCATCGCTGGATACAAAACACCAGCGCTTGATGCGCGACAATTTGAGACTAGTCGACTAACGTCAAGTTATTAACACGGAAGGGCGTATAGTAAATTCCACCGTCATAGCTGAGCCGTGGATACAACGTAAAACGCTCACCCACGATGAGCCGCTTCAATATGTCCTTGGGTAACTTCGCCTTCACCCCGGTCTCGACTTCCCCTGGGGAGACTTCGACAGCATCGTGAAACACGTATTCCTGCTCGCCCTCTGCCGTCACGCCGACGATCGACAAGGTCAGTAGCTGCTTTTCAGCAATGAAGTACCAAGTTTCCAGCTCCAGGTCGGCACCGTCTTCAGGCACTTCCGAGAGCGGCAGCTCTTTACCAGAGACACCCTTGCAGATAATCTGCGGCAACTGTTCATGTGGCAGTGGCGCTACTCGCAGGTGGTAGGCCACCGAGTCGAAATAATCAGCTTCATCCGCTTCGTTGATCACCCGGTAAAACACCTTGAAACGCCTGGATTCATCCTTGTCACCCCGCGCCATATTCGCCACGACATACTGCGCCGGGATGAAAAAACGCAGCGGGTCGGCTGTGCTCGCCGGCTCCTTGGCCACGTATTGGCCCCATTCGGAATGCCCTATCCAATGCACCTGCACGCGTTCTCCAGGCGCGACAACGCCGGTGGGCACTACAACATATACGCCGTCAATACCAGACAGCGCCTCCATCGTTCCCCAATCTGGCGTTGCATCCGGGTTGGCACCCCTGATATCAGGCGCCACCAGCGCCTCTCGCATTGGCAGTATCTCTACCTGCAACTCGCTCGAACTCAGGCTCTCGCCCGGTCGGCCATATTGGTAGCTCAACCACACCGTCGTGCCCCCATTGGCCGCCAAGGTTTCGCCAGAAACCTGAAAAGGGATCGAGGCCGCCTCCATGGTGCTGGGATCGACACGCACCGACTGGATCAGGTCCCCCACCGGGCTGCGCCAATGCATGACAACGCGGTCAGACGACGCCATCGAAGGGTACACCGGAACCCGGATCGTCACGCCCGAGCGGAGCTTCGCCGGCTCCAGCGGTTCGCCCTCCGCATACCCATCGATGGCAGGTTTTTCGAGGGGCTGGGGCAAAGTCGCGCCCGAGTCGATTTCCCAGCGTTGGACAGGCGAATCGAGCTTGCTGCCGTTCATCAATTCAATGCTGTAAGACCCCTCTGCATGGCCCTTTTCCAGTAAGCTGAAAAAATTTTTGGGAACGGTGGCCGATAGGGCTTCCTTATCGAAATGGTCTTCATCGACTAACAGCGTCCTGGACCATTCATCATCTTTAACCCCATCTTCGTCATAGCCGACCACCTTGAGATGGACTTTGTCTCCCGGCTGCATGGCCTGGTAGGGAGCGACAAGCACGGTCACCACACCACCGACGGGGAGCTTGCGGGGCTGAATGACCAAGCCGTGCGAGGGCAGCGCCTGTAGCACCGCTAGCGTCTCGCCTCCCTCTTGCGGGCGCACCCCCACATAGCAAAACTGCCGAAGTGACTCCAGCGGGTTGCCGCCGGATGGGAATACGGTGTAGGACAGAAATGCCCATCCGCCAGCGGCGCCTCGGATAGTTGCGTTATCGATCTTTACCTCAACCCCATCTATCGGGTCGACCGGGTACCCCGCGCCTGTATCATCGAAAGCATCACCGCCCGGGTTAGCCCCTATCCAGCGTGGGCTTACAGTATCTGCGCCATCCATACCCGTGTACTTAATACGCACAACCAATGCATCGGCACCCAATTTATCCAGATCTATCTCATCACGTTCATTCAAATCAGGGATATGCGGCTTCTCGGGTGCAGCTTTCAGCCCACTCATGTCAAGCGACCTCAGGTTAATTACCCTTTACGCTGAAACGTCGCAATCGCTGATCAACCTGCCAATTTGAACAGGACGAATACGTCGACGCCATCGCATGGGCGACTGTAGGAGTGCCAGCTGAACGCTACGCCCTGGAACGCTTGGGCCTCGTCTGCCAGCAACATATTTCAGCAAAGTTATAGCCCTGCTCGGATCGGTCGAACAACTGGTAAAACTGCTAGGTGCGCGCCAGAGAAAGCCCCCCTAGCCTGTATGCGAATACGTGAGGCCTATGCGCATCACTTTCGCTCATGGATGTCGCGGGCACTCCAGCTGCGGCACACCCGATCCACACGCTGACATGAGACGACCAGTATGAACACTGAAAGTGCCCCCCTCCAGTCGGGCATTATAATGGTTACCGACCCGGACCAAGACTTTAACGAATTAATCGTCCCGGAAAAATATGGCGAAACATTCACACTCAACGTGACGCTTTCTAAGCCACGTAAAATCCAATTCTCCGACATACCTTCCGCCTCAATCATTACATTGAGTGGCTATAACTGGTCAGTAAAACTCAAGACCACTCACCACCCGGCCGGCCTGGAGCCGAACGATATTGACTACTACGCGAGAACTTACGATAACAACGCCTTCATCAAGGAAGGGCTGGGCGTGGAGGTCATGGAAAAAACCGGTACAGCGAGCCGCGATTCACTAAAAAAAATTGAGGTCACCCTTTCGAAACAACCTGGCCTCCCATCCACTTCGCGAGAATAATGTCATGTCCGTGCATTCCAACGCCTTCAACTTTTCAAGTTTCGTTCAAGGCAGTGTCGACCCGCGCACCGGCCAATATGCGTTAAGCATCGACCTGCCAACACTTAACGCCAATAACCTGTGCGGTCCCGACCTGCCGTTGCAGCTTAATTTCAACCCGATGAACAACGAGAAGACGGGGTTCGGTACTGGCTGGAGCCTGAAACTGACGCGCTTTACCGTCTCCAGCGGCATGCTCAACCTGCACAGCGGTGAAAGATTCAAGGTCGACAACAATGGTCCTGGGGAGGCTGCCGTCATCGCGGAGCGTAAGCTGGAAAGTTTTCACTTCAGCGATATCAGCGAGGGCGAACAGAAACGCTTTCGCATTGCGCACAAGTCGGGCCTGACCGAAATCCTCGAACCACGCGACGCCAACTATGATTGGGCAGTGCCGGTACGGGTACTGGCGCCGTCAGGGCATGGCATCAACCTGCACTACGCACCAGACAAGACCACGCCGCACCTGACATCGATCAGCGATGACAGCAAGCGCGTGTTACTGCGCATTGATTACACCGGCAACGCCGAGGTACTTGTAGATATAAACCCGGGCACCGAGGCTCATGCCCGGTTTACCTTGGGACTGCAAGGTGGTCACCTGACAAGTGTGAACCTGCCGGGCCCCGACAAAGCAGCCTGGCAGTTTGACTACGTCGCCTATGATAACGATACCCTGTACTACCTGACCCGCCTGGAAAACCCCGTCGGTGGCATCGAAACGATTAGGTACAAGGTGGACGGCCATGCGTTTCCAGGGGTGGAAGGCAAATACCTGCCCTACGCCACCGAACACATCCTTCAGCCCGACCCGCTGGACGATACCACCTACCTGAAAAACACCTACGCGTTCAGCAACAACAACTTCCTGGGCAATGGTGCCGGCGTCAGTTGGTCCGACACGGGTCTAGACATTCTCTACGACTCCCCTGATCCCACCTTCCGTTATCAGTCCACAGCACACCACCACTTGGGCGACCAAGTGCTGCGAACGGTCACACGCACCTTCAACCGCTTTCATCTCCTGACCGAACAGGTCACCCAACAACAGGGTTGCATCGAAACCGTCACGACCAAGTACCACGAAGTAGACAATCTGAACTTCAAGGCTCAGCCCAACCATTTCCAGTTGCCCCACCAAGTGACCAAGTCCTGGACGCTGGACGGCAACTCCAACAAGCGCCGCGATGAAACCCTGGTGACCCTGTACGACACCTTTGGCAACCTGACCGAGGAGATTCAGGCCAACGGCATACGCACGGTACGCGAGTACTACTCCAATGGATGCGAAGGCTGCCCGGAAGACCCAGAAGGCTTTGTGCGCAACCTGAAATGTGAAACGGTCTACCCGGCGCCCGTGGCCGACAGCTCACTGGATGCTGCTCCGATCAAGCGCAACCGCTATCGGTACGTCAAACTACCCGCTCTGGCCCAGGCCACATCCCAGCAACTGCCCAACCACTGGCTGGCACTGGAGAACGAGGACACCTTCGAGGTCAAGATCGAGGCACGCGCTGGCGGGCAGAAAGCAGAAACAGAACACCTGCTGCACAGTAATCACCGCTACTACCTGAACATGCCTGAAAATCCACTCTTGCATGGCCGCACCGACAAGCATGAGTTCAGCATGAACGGTTTCTCGGCCAGTACCGCCTGGCGCTATGAGATCACCAATGATCTCGACGGTAATCCTACCTGGCTGCAGACCAAAGAAACCTACAAAGCACCCGGCGGCACGCTCGAAACGACGACCCGCGCCGCGCAGTCGATCCTTAGTGGCCAGTTGGTCGAAGATGAAGATCTCAATGGCGTGGTGAGCCGCTTCCGCTACGACATGCTGAACCGCCTGATAGAGCACACTACGGCGCCCGACAGCGTTTACCAGGCCACCCGTAGCTACGCCTACCGATTCTTCATCGATGAGGGACGAAAACGCTCCTATGACCAAGTCACTGACGCCAAAGGGGTGATCACACGGGTGGTTTACGACGGCCTGAACCGGCCGATCAGGGAAGAGCGCGAGGTCATCGTTGCTGGCGACCCAGCAACGCGCCTGACGCGCACGCTATCGACGTCACGCTATGACTCGGCAGGCCGCCTCACCCGCGAGACGCTCTACGACTACCCACCTGTCGATGCCGGCGCACAGGCCCCGCAACAGCCCGACGTCACCACGACCTATGACTATGGCTACGACGGCTGGGGTGCACGCAGCCAGGTATTCCGCTCGGATGGCGTCACGGAGTTCACGGACTCCACACCGTTCGGCGTAGGCGGCGATCTGGTCACCGAGTGGATTGAAACCCGGGACCAACCGGGCGTCAGGCAGAATGTGCGGGTCAGCCAGCTGAATGCCTTCAACAAACCATCCTACGAGTACCGCCAGATCGAAGAGCCAGGTCAACCACCGGTGCAAGTCGGCCGCACGGACTACGTCTACGATGGGTTTGGCCGCTGCACCCAGGACACTTTCAGCTCCACCACACCGGGCAGCAAGGCAGTACCCCGCATCCGCAAATTCAGCTATGACGTCTGGGGACGCATGTACAAAACCGTGCGCCCGAACGGTAGCGCGCTGCTGCGTAGCTTCGTCGGGTACAGCGTGGAGGAACTCACCACCAGGCTGGAAGTGCAAGAAGCGGGCAGCGACACCGCCGAAACGGTATTCAGCCGCAGCTACGATGGCCTGGGCAGGCTGAAACAGGTGAAGATCGGCCCACGGATCGAGGACTACGACTACGTGACGCAGACCTTGCTGATCGACAAGCGTACGGCTTACGCACAAGACAAGAACCGCAAGCGCGTCATCCAATACAATTACCTGCCGCAGCTGACTGAACAACCCACCATGCTGGATGCCAGTATCGAAGTGCCAGGGCAACGGCATTCCACTACGCAGGCCATCTTCGGCTACGACAAGACCACCGCGCAGATATCGAGCGCCGACAACGGCAATGGCCGACACGGGTATGAATACACCCAGGAGGGCTACCTGGCTAAAGACACCTGGATGGTCGGTGGCAAAGAGCAACACCACAGTGACTACAAACACTCCCTTCAAGGCAGGATACGCACTCGCAAGCACTCCGATGGCCACGAGTGCGAATACGGTTATGACGCCGAGGGCCGCGTAAACAGCATCAGCCAAGGGGCGCTGCACAGTGTTCTCAAGTACAACAGCCAGGGTTTGCTGTGCAGCACCGAAACCCGTGACGGCGGGAATGCCGATCGCCGCGTGCTGTGCACCCAGACATACGATGCCCTGGGCCGTGAGAAAACACGCACGCTGACCGTAAATGGCGCTGCAGAACAAGTGTTGAGCCTGGAATGGTACGACAATGACTTGCTCTATAGCCGTACGCTGGTTCGGGACGCAAAGGAGGTGCGCAAGGAAACCTTCGAGTACGATGAACTCGATCGCTTGGTCCAGTACACCTGCACTGGCGAGGACCTGCCCAGCGACACCAAAGGGCGCCAGATCAGTGTCCAGCTGTTCCGCCTCGACGATTTGGACCGGCTAACCCGTCGCGCCACCGAGTTTGCCGATGGCAACAGCGAGAGAGCCGACTTTACCTACAAAGAGGATGGCAGTTTCCAATTGGAAAAGGTTGGCTATCGCCTGTTCGAGGGCTACACCGCCCAACAGGCCTTCGACTATGAATGGCAGGCATTCGAAGAGGAGCAGACATTCGACGAAGAGCAGACGTTCACCTATGACGAGCAAGGCAACATGCTCAATGACGAACTTGGCCGCAAGCTTGAGTACGACACCCTTGGCCGTTTGCAACGGGTTATCGATGTCGACGGCAAAACCACGCTGGTGGAGTACCAGTACGACGGGCATGATCAATTGCTGGCATCGCGGCATGCCGACGGCCGCCAGGTACATCGCCGTTTCCTCGGCCATCAGCTGGACAGCACGCTGGAAAACGATGTCCTGACCCAATACCTGTACAGCGGCATCCAGCCCCTGGGCGTTCAGCAATACCCGGCTGCCCCCGAGGCCACACGGCTGCTGCACAGCGATATCGCCGGTAGCGTGGTCAGCGAAACCGATGCCCAGGGTACCCGCCACGCCAACTACAGCGTCTATGGCGAGCGCCCTGCCGACAACGGCATGCGCACCCTGCTGGCGTTCAACGGCGAAGCCCGCGAGGAAGCGCTTGGCTGGTATCTGCTCGGCAGCGGCTATCGTGCGTACAACCCAGGACTGATGCGCTTCCACAGCCCAGACTCGCTAAGCCAGGAGGAAGCAGGCATCAACCCCTACCTGTACGCCCTAGGCAACCCGGTGAACTGGCGCGACCCTACCGGGCACCGTGTCCAAGGCATCCCTCCTGACCGTGTACCACCATCGTATATCGACCCGCCCGAGAAGCCCAAAGCGCCTTGGGGTGCGTGGATAGGCGTGGCCGTAGCCGGGGCGATATTTCTCGCTTCGGTATACTTCATGCCGTGGTCGGCGCCATTGAGTCTTAGTTTACTCCCTAAGTTCACCTTGGGGGTCGCGGGTGTCACCGCCAACGGCCTCGCGTTCGCTGGACAGATCTATATCGCCGTCAACAATGATGAGGACCAGAACCTGCAATACATACTCTTTGGACTCTCCTTTGCGGGCGGTTTCGCTTCGGGGGTCGGGATCAAGGCTACCAGAGCGGCGCTCCACGCGGCCAAAGCGGCTGCCGCCAGAACGAGTGGAATAAGCGCAGCGCTCAAAAACATGGGCGAGATGAACGCAGGTATCATCAAACAGGGGGGCAATCTCGCACCAGTGGCAAACGCATCTCCTGCCGGTGGGGGTATGCTCTCCCGAGCCTCGATATCGGCTACCAGGGGAAGTAACAGCCCAAGGATCTTGACCAGAACAAATTCTAACAGGTCGGTGGTTAACTCTTCGAATACTTCTCGGAATTCACCTAACCCCACCCGTTCCAACTCCGTCACGAGCCGTACCTCGAACAACAATTCCCGCGGGGAAAACTTCGCTGAGATAACCCAAAATTCTGGTCAATCGTCTGGCACTTCAACGCCGTCCTCACCTGTCTGGCTGAAGGGTCCACCGGATTTTACGAGAGCATTCGAGTGGGCAGAACCAGGAAAAGGTATACGTTCCGGATACTTTAGATATTTAGATTAATGACCTGCGGACTGACCCCAACCAAGTTCCCGCTGCGCAACGCAGCGGGAACCTTCCCACAATGCATTACCCCTCGCTCACGCTGATTACTCCGCCAGACACTGAAGACTCTTCCTACATTACCTCACCCCCGCCCCGCCTAACCTAGCGCCCTCGAACTCGGCGTACACCGTCTTTTGAAGCACCCCTGCGCCGCTGCTCGCTACACAACACAGCCACCCCACCGGTACTGCCTTGGCACTGACCGGTAGCGCAGCTCAGGACCCCCCAATGCCTCGACTCGATCGGCGCAGGCACCTGCCATCACGCCTACGCCTTGCCCCGCTTTCGCCACTGCTGGGTGCCTTTGTGACCTTGGCACCCGCCACCTCCACGCTTGCCGAAACCTCACCTGTCACGTTCCAGGCAGGCTTCATGCGCCAACCCCCTGGCCAGGCGACGGATGCCGGGGCGGTGGCGCTGCAGAGCCTGGCTGCACATACGCCGCTACCAGCAGGGCGCTATCGCGTTGCCCTGCTGGTAAACCTTGCCCCCATCGAAGAGCGGGAGCTGGAGTTCCATGCCGCAGCCAATGGTAGTGGCCTGCAACCCTGCCTGACCGGCGACGTGTTGCGTGCCCTGGACCTGCGCGAGCAAGCGCTTGAGACAGCCCTGCCCGAGGATGATAGCTGTGTCGACCTGGCAACCCTGATCCCGCAGGCCAGTGTCGACTTCGACCCGGCGCAGCTGCGCCTGTCGTTGTCGATCCCACAGGTTGCCCTGCGCCAGGACCGCTCGGGCAACGTGCCGCAAGAGCGCTGGGACGCGGGCATCAATGCAGCGTTCGTCAACTATCAGGTATCGGCCCAGCACAGCAGCCTGCGCGAAGGGCGCAACACCAGCAGCCAAGACCTCTACCTGAACAGTGGGATCAACCTGGGTGCCTGGCGCCTGCGCAGCCAACAGGCACTGCGCCAGGGCGATGACGGTACACGGCAATGGAGCCGCAGCGACACCTACGCCCAGCGTGACCTGCCCGGCCTGCGCGCGAACCTCACCCTGGGCGAAACCTTTACCGGCAGCGATGTATTTCGCAGCTTTGCTTTTTCTGGCGTGCGCCTGGCCTCCGACCAGGAGATGCTCTCCGATACCCTGCAGCAATATGCTCCGGTCATCCGCGGTGTTGCACAAACTCGGGCGAAGATCGAAGTGCTGCGCAACGGCTTCCCGATCTATTCCAGCTATGTAGCCCCAGGACCGTATGCCATCGACGACCTCAGCGTCGGTGCCGGTCACGGTGAGCTGGAGGTGGTGGTGACCGAAAGCGATGGGCAGGTCAGCCGCTTCATCCAGCCCTATTCATCGCTGGGGAGCCTGCTACGCGAAGGGGTGTGGCGCTATACGGGCACCGCTGGCCGCTACAACGGTGCCGAACACCTCGACAAGCCAGGGTTCTGGCAAACCACCCTGGCCCGCGGCGGCACCTGGAACAGCACGCTTTATGGCGGCCTGCTGGCCAGTGACTACTATCGCGCCTACGCACTGGGGGCGGCCCGCGACTTCGCTGACCTGGGTGCGTTATCGCTGGACGTCACCCAGGCGAGCACCGACCTGGGTGGTTCGCTGGGGCAAGTGCAGGGGCAAAGCGTTGCCCTGCGCTATGGTAAAAGTTTCCAGACCCGCACCAGCCTGCGCTTTGCCGGCTACCGCTACTCCACCGAAGGCTACCGCGACTTTGACGAAGCCGTTCTGCAACGCAATGGCGCTTCGCGGTTTGCCGGTAGCCGGCGCAGCCGCCTGGAAGCCTCGGCATACCAGACCATGGGCCAAAGCAGCTCGCTGAGCCTGACCCTGTCGCAAGAGGACTACTGGCGCAGCGACTACCAGCGTCGTCAGTTCCAGTTGCAGTACAACACACGCCTGGGTGACCTCGGGGTCAATCTCTTCGCTTCGCAATCACTGAGCGAACGCAATACCGACAGCAGGATGTTCGGGCTGAGCCTGAGCCTGCCACTGGACTTCGGCCGCCGGCAGACCACCCGTTTCGACCTGCAACGCGTCAACGGCCAGTATAGCGAGCGCGCCAGCCTGCAAGGCGGTTTGCTGGATGACCGCCTCAGTTACTATGCGGCACTGGCCAACGACCAGAACAACCGCAAGAGCGGCAACCTATCGCTTGCCTACCAGGGCAGCCAGGCCAGTTATGGCGTAGGTTACAGCGAGGGCAGCAACTATCGCACCCTGTCGCTGAACGCCAGTGGCTCGATGCTGGCCCATGCCGACGGCATCACCTTCGGCAGCTACATGGGGGAGACCACGGCGCTTGTACACGTACCCGACGTCGCCGATCTCGGCATGCAGAATGCCACTTCGACACGGACAGATGCCGATGGATACCTGCTGGTCCCATACCTGCGCCCCTATCGGGTCAATTCACTGGTACTCGACACCGACCAACTGCCCCCCGAAGTGGTCATCGACAATGGCAGCCAGCAAGTGGTTCCACGCCGAGGTGCAGTGGTCAAGGCCCGCTTCGACGCACGCCGGGTGGTGCGCATGGTGCTCACGCTGCAACACCCCGACGGCCGCCCACTGCCGTTCGGCGCCGACGTCAGCGATGCGCAAGGCAAGTCACTGGCCGTGGTCGGCCAGGCTGGGCAAACCCTGCTGGCAAGCACCCAGCAAGGTCCGCAACACCTGACGGTACGCTGGCAGGACGACGGCAATCAGCACTGCCAGGTGGCAGTGAACCCGCAAAACCTGCCACTGCTCGATGGCTTCCGCATGCAAACGCTGCAATGCCTGCCCGTATCGGTTGACGACACCAAACCGGCATCTGCCGACGACTCACAGGAACACGCCTAATGACCCCGCCCCACACCCGCCGCCTGCGCCTGCTTGCCTTGACCCTCTGCAACCTCATGCCCTGGCTGGTGGCGACCAGCGCGCAGGCCAACTGCAGCTGGGGCGCTGGCAGCGCAACCTACATGACCTTCAAAAACCAGAAGGTCAGTTTTTCGATCCCGCGCGATGCACCCGTCGGGACGCTCATCGGCGAGGCCAGTCTATACGCAAAAAATGACCAAGGGGCGACCTTGACCTGCTTCTATAACGCAGCCAACCCAGTCACTGCCAAGCTGCCCAACAGCGCACCACCGTTCGTCGGCAGCCTGCCCCTCATGGGCAACAAGAACGTGGATGGCATGGTGATGCAGACCAACATCCAGGGCGTGGGCGTTGCCATCGATCTTGGCTACCCCTTCAATGGCAGTGCCGACAATACCTTCACGCCCGACGCAGGCACTGGCATCCCCTACACCGGGACCATGACCAGGCCGACCTCGTTTGGCCTGCCACTGGACGCAATCCGCGGCAAGGCCAGCTTCATCAAGATTGGCGATATCGACCCAGGGCCGCAAGAAGTCGACGTGGAGGTGTTCCATGGTTTCATCCATGACTTAGGCAAAGTCATGGATTACAAGGTCCAGGCCACCATCACCCGCGCACAGTGCTCCCTGGCAGGAAACCAAGTGAATCCCGGCCTTGTGAACATGGGGGAATACAGCATCGATGACTTCAAGGGCGTCGGCACGCCCCTAAGTTCCGTTCCATTCCAGATCACCCTCAACAACTGCGTGGACAGCAGTGCCCCAGGTGCCAAGCGTGCGGATATCCATCTGATGCTGGATACCAGCCAAGGCTCAGTCCCCATCGACCCCACCGAAGGCGTGTTCAGCATACTCCCGGGATCAGGCAGCGCCGACGGCGTCGGCATCCAGATACTGCGCAGCGACAACACCACAGCGATGCCCCTGCAGTCCGAGCAGTTGATCAAGGAACTGGATATTGGCCAAACCGTGCTGCATTTCAATGCCCGCTACGTGCAGACCGAGGCCCGGGTGACACCTGGCGTGGCCGCTGGCGCGCTGAACTTCACCGTTCACTACCGTTGAACCGTGCAAGCCCCTGAACAAGGGGCTTTAGCACAGGGTTGTATCGGGGTGAAATCGAGACGAAAAAAAAGGGACCTGAGGTCCCTTTTTTATCTTACGTTTGGAGCGGGAAACGAGACTCGAACTCGCGACCCCGACCTTGGCAAGGTCGTGCTCTACCAACTGAGCTATTCCCGCATTGTGAAACTTTACCGCTTTCGGCGTGAAGCGCCTTGAAGACCTTCACCACCACTGCACCGCATAGACGCCACAGTATTTAAACTGGAGCGGGAAACGAGACTCGAACTCGCGACCCCGACCTTGGCAAGGTCGTGCTCTACCAACTGAGCTATTCCCGC
>NZ_JBQENN010000035.1:0-10413 GCF_052044625.1 Pseudomonas sp. 22515 | reverse complement strand
CTGGAGCGGGAAACGAGACTCGAACTCGCGACCCCGACCTTGGCAAGGTCGTGCTCTACCAACTGAGCTATTCCCGCATTTGGCGTCCCCTAGGGGACTCGAACCCCTGTTACCGCCGTGAAAGGGCGGTGTCCTAGGCCACTAGACGAAGGGGACACACAACACTTTTCAGTGCACCAGAACATGAACCTCACGATTCAGCCTGGATTTTCTTTTCCTGCCCCGCCGCTAAGCAGTGCCGGAGAAACTGGAGCGGGAAACGAGACTCGAACTCGCGACCCCGACCTTGGCAAGGTCGTGCTCTACCAACTGAGCTATTCCCGCATTGGCGTCCCCTAGGGGACTCGAACCCCTGTTACCGCCGTGAAAGGGCGGTGTCCTAGGCCACTAGACGAAGGGGACACGCTGCTGGCATTACTGCCTGCTTTCACTCCCTGCTGCGTTTCGCTGTGTGCTTTACGCTGCAAGTGGCGCGCATTCTATGGATGGTTCGGGAAGGCGTCAACCCCTTTGTAGAAATTTATTTAAATCAATGACTTCCGGGTACACCAAGCGCTGTTTTGGCAAGCCTGCCGGGGTTTGGCGTTGATTTTCTGGCGTCAAGTCAGCATTAATGTGCCAGCATCCAGTCATGGCACAGTTTGCCGATAGAAAAAGAGAATGGCTGTCAGGGCCTCTCGCGAGCAAGCTCGCTCCTACACTCAATCATGCAAACCTATTCATGAGGCTTTAACGGTGACACCACTTCTGATCACCCTGCTCATCGTGGCGGGCATCGCGTTGCTGATCGTGATCGGCTACCTCAACAACGTGGTCGAGAATGGCAAGCTAGAACGCGCCCGGACGAAGATCGAGCTGGCCGACCGCCTGCGCCGTTGTGGCGAAATCACCGAGACATTCCCCGGCCAGTTCATGACCCCGGCCCTCAAGTTGCTGCTGACCCGCCTGGAGCTGAACCTCAACCAGCGCCTGCTGGCGGTGGACAAGCACAATGCCGAATTCAAGGCGCGCATCGCCGAACTGGAAGGGCTGATTGCCCTGGGCGACAAGATCCCGGTCAACAACCCACCCAACCCGATCCACACCGAGATCAAGGCCAAGGACGTACGCTTCTTGCTGGAGGCGCTGCACAATCAGGTGACCCGCGCTGCCCATGAAGGCTTTTTGCCCGCTGTCGAGGCCAAGCATTGGGTCAAGGAAATCCGCCATGTCCTGGTGCTGCTGCACATCGAGTTTTTCAACAACCTTGGTCAACAGGCCCTGCAAAAAGGCCAGCCCGGCCAGGCGCGCCTGGCCTTCGAGCGCGGCGTGCAGTATTTGCGCAAGCAGCCCGAGCCTAAGGTGTATGAAGAGCAGCTGACGTATCTTGAGAAACTGTTGGCCCGGGCCAATGCCCAGGTGCTGGACCGCATGGCACCGGCGGAGGACGAGCACAACGAATTGACCGATGGGCTCAAGACCGATGAGGAAGAAACCTGGAAGAAGAAGGTGATCTACGACTGATTGGTTAACCTGTACCGGCCTCTTCGCGGGTAAACCCGCTCCTACNAGGGCCGGGCCCGCTGGCCAATATCCCTGGTCATTCATCGTTGCCGCCGCCACCGTATTCGCGGGTAAACCCGCTCCTACAAGCGAAGAGGCCGGCTCAGGCAACATCGATCAGCAGTCAGTCAACGCCAGAAAGATCGCCGCCAACCGCTCCAGCCCCACCTGATCCGCCTCGCTGAACCGCCCGACCGTCGGGCTGTCCAGGTCCAGCACGCCAATCAACCTGCCGTCCTTCACCAACGGGATCACCAGCTCGCTGTTGGAGGCACTGTCACAGGCAATGTGGCCAGGGAATGCATGTACATCCTCGACCCGCTGGGTCTGCCGCGTTGCCGCCGCAGCCCCGCACACACCTTTACTGAACGGAATGCGCACGCACGCCACCTGGCCCTGGAACGGGCCCAGCACCAGCTCTTCGTTGCGGTTTAGGTAGAACCCCGCCCAGTTCAGGTCGTCCACCTGGTTATACAGAAACGCGGAAAACTGCGCGGCGTTGGCGATGAAGTCACGCTCGTCGGCGAACAGTGCCTGCACTTGCGCCGCCAGCAGGTTATAGCCGTCGAGGCCGGCGCCACTGGCATTGAGGTCGATCATTTACTTTTGCTCCAGCAATTGCAGCCCGACCCAGTAGCGGGCGAACTGATAGGCACAACGGCCATTACGGTTGCCGCGGCCGGTGGCCCAGCGCACGGCGAGGATGTCGAGTGCTTCGGTGCGCTGCCACACAAGGCCCGCAGGTTGTGCCAACTGGCCAATCCAGTGCTCGACAACGTTCAGGAAGTGGTCCTGGGTAAACGGGTAGAACGACAGCCACAGGCCAAAACGGTCAGACAGGGCAATCTTGTCCTCCACCGCTTCGCTGGGGTGCAGTTCGCCGTCCACACGCTTCCAGTTCTCGTTGTCGCTCTCCTTCTCGGGCACCAGGTGGCGGCGGTTGGAGGTGGCGTACAGCAGCACGTTGTCCGGGGCCTGCTCCAGCGAGCCGTCGAGCACGCTCTTGAGCACCCGGTAGTCGCCCTCCCCGGCTTCGAACGACAGGTCGTCGCAGAACAGGATGAAGCGTTGCGGCAACTTCTGCAGTTGCTCGACCACCCGCGGCAGGTCGGCCAGGTGGTCACGTTCGATTTCAATCAGGCGCAGGCCGGCGCTGGCGTGCTCGGCCAGCAAGGCACGGACCAGCGACGACTTGCCAGTACCGCGCGAGCCCCACAGCAGCGCGTGGTTGGCTGGCAGGCCGTTGATGAACTGGTGGGTGTTGCGGCCCAGCTGGTCGCGCTGTTTGTCGACGCCGATCAGGTCGGTCAGGCGGATGTCCAGGCTGACGTCCAGTGGCAGCAGGTAGCCGCTGCGGCCATCACGCTGCCAGCGCGCGGCCAGTGTGGTGCCCCAGTCGATGTGCGGGCGTTGTGCCGGCAACAGGGGTTCAAGGCGCGCCAGTACCGATTCGGCGCGGTCCAGAAAAGCGATCAAGCGAGCGTCCATGACGACTCCTAACAATCTCAGTTTTTTGGGGGCCGCTGCGCGCCCCTTCGCGGGCTTGCCCACTCCCACAGGGCTTGCCTTCAGCCTGGGGCTAAGCTGTACCTGTGGGAGCGGACAAGCCCGCGAAGGGGCGCCAAGCGGCCCCCGCTTGGCGATCAACTGAAATGAACAGACAGACCCACCAGCAGCCGGGGCTATTCGGCTATGCTTGCGCAGCGCAAGGAACGGGAAACCGGCTCGGGACTCATGGATATCAAGTTCACCAATCGCCTGTCATACAAGCAAGCCCGGTTGACAGTCCTGGTCGGCTTCATCCTGGGAACATTGCTCAGTCTCATCCAGATCGGCATCGATTATGCCAGCGAAGACGCGTCCATCAACCGTGAAGTGAACGCGTTGCTGCAAATCAGCCACAACCCGGCCTCGCGCATCGCCTACAACATCGACTCGGAACTGGCGCTGGAGCTGACCCGCGGCCTGCTGCAGTCGCCGGCCGTCATCCGCGCACGGCTGATCGACAACAACGAAACGGTACTGGCCGATGTCGAGCGGCCAAAACTGCAGGACCGCTCCCGGCCACTCAGCGACTTCCTGTTCGGCGAGCAACGCCAGTTCAAGGAGCGCCTGTACCTGACCCACATGCCGGAGCAATACCTGGGCACCCTGTACCTGGACATCGACACCTTCGCCTTCGGCAGCCGCTTTCTCGACCGTGCCGGCATCACCCTGCTCAATGGCTTTGCCCGCAGCCTGGTGCTCACCGGCCTCCTGCTGGCGCTGTTCTACATGATGCTGACCAAGCCGCTGGTGACGGTGATTGGCGCACTCAGCGGCAGCGACCCGCGCAAACCCCGGCAAACGCGCCTGGAATGCCCACACGGACATGAGCATGACGAAATCGGCGTGCTGGTGAAGGTCGCCAACCAGCAGTTCGTCAGCATGGCCACCGAGATCGAACAGCGGCGCACTGCGGAAAACCGTCTGACCCAGTACCTGAACGAGCTGGAAGACATCGTGTCGGCGCGCACCAACGAGCTCAAGGCCAGCAACAGCAGCCTGAGCCTGTCCAACCAGGAGCTGGAACAAGCCCGCAGCCGAGCGCTGGACATGGCCCAGGCTCGCGCCGCCTTCCTGGCCAACATGAGCCATGAAATCCGCACCCCGCTCAACGGCATGCTGGGCATGATCGCCCTGGCGCTGGACAACCCGCTGCCCAGCGAGCAACGCCAGCAACTGGCTATCGCCCATGACTCGGGCAAGGTGCTGGTAGAGCTGCTGAACGATATTCTCGACTTGTCCAAGTTCGATGCCGGCCAGCTGGAACTGGAACGCATTGCGTTCGACATGGGCTCGATGGTGGAAGACACCGCCAACCTGCTGTCGCAGAACACCGCGCAAAGCGTGGAGCTGACCTGCCTGATCGCCAGCGACTTCCCCAGCAGCGTGCTCGGCGACCCCACGCGTGTGCGGCAGATCGTCAGCAACCTGCTGTCCAACGCGCTGAAGTTCACCCGCTTCGGCCGTGTCGATGTGCGCTTGATGGCCATTGTCGGTGGTGTACGTCTTGAGGTACGGGATACCGGCATCGGCATCCCTGAAGACGCCCAGGCGCGCATCTTCCAGCCTTTCACCCAGGCCGGTGCCGGCATCACCCGCCAGTACGGTGGCACCGGCCTGGGCCTGGCGTTGACGCGTAACCTGTGCAAGGCCATGCAGGGCCACCTGCACATTCGCTCCGAGCCGGGCTTTGGCAGCTGTTTCACCGCCGAATTGCCGCTGACCGTGCACACCGAAGCCATCCCGCCAGCACCCTTGCATGGCCGCGTGGCCGCACTGAGCGCAGCCGGCAGCGGGCTCAATGAACTGTTGCAGCACTTGCTGCCTGCCTGGGGCCTGACCTACCAGCGCCATGACAGTTGCGCCACGCTGGATGCCGCAGTGATCGACCTGTTGATCACCGACGACGTCGAGCACCTGTTCGAACTGCGCCCGGCATTGAAAACCCCGATTCTGCTGGTGACTGCCTACGGCAACTTCCTGCCCAGCGAGCAGTCCTTGGCTTTGGCCCCGCTGCACCAGCTGGCCCGACCATTGGCACGCAACGCCCTGTACCAGACCCTGCGCCGCACCTTGCAAGGCCATGAGCCCGAACACCCGCTGGCCATCCCGGCCATTACCCAGGAGCAAGGCCGTGCGAGGATCCTGCTGGTAGAGGACAATCCGGTGAACCAGCTGGTGGCCAAGGGCATGCTGGCCAAGCTCGGCTGCCAGGTGCAACTGGCCACCCAGGGCGCGGAGGCCCTTGAGCTGCTGGCGCGTGAGGAATTCGACCTGGTGCTGATGGACTGCAACATGCCGGTGATGGACGGCTACGAGGCCAGCCGGCGTATACGCCAAAGCGGCCGCTGGCCCGAGTTGCCAATCGTCGCCCTCACCGCCAACGCCATGCCCGAAGAGCGCGAACGCTGCCGGGCGGCGGGCATGAACGACTACCTGGCCAAGCCATTTCGCCGCGAAGAGCTACTGGCCCTGGTTGACCATTGGGTGCCCTTCAGCGGCTGAGCAAACGCTCGATGTCCGCCTCCAGGGCCTGTGGCTTGGTGGAGGGGGCATAGCGCTTGACCTGGCCACTGGCCGGGTCGACCAGAAACTTGGTGAAGTTCCACTTGATCTTCTGGCTACCCAAAATACCCGGGGCGCGTTGCTTGAGTTCGACGAACAGAGGGTGAGCGCCCGGGCCGTTGACCTCGACCTTGCGAAACAGCGGAAAACTCACGCCGAAATTACGCTCGCAGAACTGCGCAATGTCCCGTGCATCGCCAGGTTCCTGCTTGCCGAACTGGTTGCACGGGAAACCCAGTACCACCAGGCCACGGTCGCGGTAGGCCTGCCACAGTTGCTCCAGGCCCTTGTACTGCGGGGTAAAACCGCACTGGCTGGCGGTATTGACCACCAACAGCACCTTGCCCGGGAAGTCGCCCAGCGTCTTGTGCTCGCCACTCAGGGTCACACAGGGGATGTTCAGCATCGTTGCAGCCATGATCGGGCTCCGGTCAGTCGCGCGGACGAAGGTCGATGCACACCGAGTTGATGCAGTAGCGCAGGCCGGTCGGTGGCGGGCCGTCAGGGAACACATGCCCCAGGTGCGCATCGCAACGGGCGCAGGTGACCTCGGTGCGGATCATGCCATGGGAGGTGTCGCGAATCTCGATCATCGCGCTGTCCTCGATCGGCGCGTAAAAACTTGGCCAACCGCAGCCAGCGTCGAACTTGGTCTGCGCATCGAACAGCGCCAGGCCGCAGCAAATGCAATGGTAGATGCCATCGCGGCGCTCGCTGTTGTACTTGCCGCTGAATGGCCGTTCGGTGCCCTTGAGGCGGCAGACCTGGTACTGCTCGGGGTCGAGCATCGACCGCCATTCGTCCAGGGTTTTTTCGATCTTTTTCATGTAGAAACCTCGGCAGGCTGAATTTCACCCCACACCGTCTTTTCCGGGGCGCGGGTGGCACGTATATTAGTTGGCTTCGTGTGCCAGGCGTTCAGTCTGGCACCCGCTTCCTGCCCTTTCAAACCTTTCGGCGGGGCGTAGCGCGTTTTCTCAATCGGGATCCCATCATGCAGTTCAGCAAATCGAACAAGCTCGCCAATGTCTGCTACGACATTCGCGGCCCAGTGCTCAAGCACGCCAAACGCCTGGAGGAGGAAGGCCACCGCATCCTCAAGCTGAACATCGGCAACCCGGCGCCGTTTGGCTTCGAGGCGCCTGATGAAATCCTTCAGGATGTGATCCGCAACCTGCCCACCGCACAGGGCTACAGCGACTCCAAAGGCCTGTTCAGTGCCCGCAAGGCGGTGATGCAGTACTGCCAGCAGAAAGAAATCGAAGGCGTCACCATCGAGGACATCTACCTGGGTAATGGTGTGTCCGAGCTGATCGTCATGTCGATGCAGGCGCTGCTCAACAACGGCGACGAAGTGCTGATCCCGGCCCCCGACTACCCGCTGTGGACAGCCGCCGTGAGCCTGGCCGGCGGCAAGCCGGTGCACTACCTGTGCGACGAGCAGGCCGACTGGTTCCCTGACCTTGAGGACATCAAGGCCAAGATCACCCCAAACACCAAGGCGCTGGTGATCATCAACCCGAACAACCCGACCGGCGCCGTCTACTCCAAAGAGCTGCTGCTGGGCATGCTGGAGCTGGCGCGCCAGCGCAACCTGGTGGTGTTCTCCGACGAGATCTACGACAAGATCCTGTACGACGAAGCTGTGCACATCAGCACCGCCTCGCTGGCCCCGGACCTGCTGTGCCTGACCTTCAACGGCTTGTCCAAGTCATACCGGGTGGCGGGCTTCCGCTCTGGCTGGCTGATCATTTCCGGGCCCAAGCACCACGCACACAGCTACATCGAAGGCATCGACATGCTGGCCAACATGCGCCTGTGCGCCAACGTGCCGGCCCAGCATGCCATCCAGACCGCGCTGGGCGGCTACCAGAGCATCAACGACCTGGTGCTGCCACCGGGGCGCCTGCTGGAGCAGCGCAACCGCACCTACGAACTGCTCAACGACATCCCCGGCGTCAGCTGCGTGAAGCCGATGGGCGCGCTGTATGCATTCCCGCGGATCGACCCGAAGGTTTGCCCGATCCTCAACGACGAGAAGTTCGCCCTTGACCTGTTGCTGTCGGAGAAGCTGCTGATCGTACAAGGAACGGCGTTCAACTGGCCGTGGCCGGACCACTTCCGCGTGGTGACCTTGCCGCGGGTGGACGACCTGGAAGCAGCCATTGGCCGGATCGGCAATTTCCTGAAGGGTTATTCGCAGTAGGGTTCGACGGGGGCCACGAGAGGTTCGACGCGGTGGTGGTGGTGGGGCGCAGATCGAGCGCCGCGCGGGCGGCGCTCGATCTCACAGGCGCCACACCCCTTGCGGCAAACACCCAGCAGCCTTGACGCAACCCCCAAGCCGAATGTTTCTTACATCCTGCAACGCTCTATCCCACAGCCCCCACGCCATCCTCTGCCATACTCCGCCGTACACAGTTTGAAATAGTCCCCCGATTGAATCGGCGCGGCAGGCCCCTTATATACCCCGCAGTAAGCGACAACTCATCCGTCAGGAGAACGTAACAACCATGATGCGCATTCTGTTGTTTGTAGCCACCAACCTCGCGGTGGTGCTGGTTGCAAGCATTACCCTGAGCCTGTTCGGTTTCAACGGGTTCATGGCCGCCAACGGGGTCGACCTGAACCTCAGCAGCCTGCTGGTGTTCTGCGCCGTGTTCGGCTTTGCCGGCTCCCTCGTCTCGCTGTTCATCTCCAAGTGGATGGCGAAGATGACCACCGGCACCCAGATCATCAGCCAGCCGCGCACCCGCCACGAGCAGTGGCTGCTGCAAACGGTCGAAGAGCTGTCTCGCGAAGCGGGCATCAAAATGCCTGAAGTGGGTATCTTCCCGGCTTACGAGGCCAACGCCTTCGCCACCGGCTGGAACCGCAACGACGCGCTGGTCGCAGTGTCCCAGGGCCTGCTGGAGCGCTTCTCGCCCGATGAAGTGCGTGCGGTACTGGCCCACGAAATTGGCCACGTTGCCAACGGCGACATGGTCACCCTGGCGCTGGTGCAGGGCGTGGTGAACACCTTCGTGATGTTCTTTGCCCGCATCATCGGCAACTTTGTCGACAAGGTAATCTTCAAGAACGAAGAGGGCCAAGGCATTGCCTACTATGTAGCAACCATCGTTGCCGAGCTGATCCTTGGCATCCTGGCCAGCATGATCGTGATGTGGTTCTCGCGCCGCCGCGAATTCCGCGCAGACGAAGCCGGTGCGCAACTGGCCGGTACTGCGGCAATGATCGGCGCCCTGCAGCGCCTGCGCGTGGAACAAGGCCTGCCAGTGCACATGCCTGACACCATGAAGGCTTTCGGCATCAATGGCGGCCTCAAGCACGGCCTGGCAGGGTTGCTGATGAGCCACCCGCCGCTGGAAGAACGCATTGAGGCCCTGCGCCGCCGCGGCTGATCCACCTGAGAAAACAAAGGGCGACTTCGGTCGCCCTTTTTTATGGTTCTTCACGGATTGCCGGGAAAGTCATTCTTGATCTTCATGAAAAAGAATTCGCTGTCCCGGTAGCCGTAAGCCATCCGCTTGATCACCTTGATCCGGTTGTTGATGCCTTCCAGCTGGCCCGTATGCATTGGCCATCGCACCCTGCTCAAGATGCCGCGCCAGTATCCCTTCAGGCGTTTAGCAAACTGCTTCAGTGCCGGTATCGCGCTTTCATCAGCCAGACGCAGCCACTGCTTCCAGGCTGATCGCCAACCCCAGGCGGTGGTGGGCGACCACAGCGCTTTTAACTCTGCTTTCATCAGATAAACCGTCATCAGCGATTGGTTAGCCGACAGCAGATCCCTCAGGTGCACCTGTTGATCTTCTCGCTTGAGATTTTCCGGATTACGCAGCAGTAGCCAGCGTGCTTGCTTGATCACCCTGCGCGCGGGTTTGTCATGGCGCAGACGGTTGGCTTCGTCGACCCGTACCCGGTCAATCACCTCGCGCCCATACTTGGCGACTACATGAAACAGGTCGTAGACCACGCGTGCCTGAGGGCAGTGTTGGCGTACCTCTAGGTCAAATGCGGTGTTCATGTCCATCGCCACTGCTTCGATCCGCGCACAGCCTTCTGGCCCCAGCTCTTCAAAGAAGGGCCTGATAGCCGTTCTGCTACGTCCTTCACCAATCCACAGCACCCGGCGGGTATCGGCGTCCAGCACCACGCTGGCGTAGCGATGGCCTTTGAACAGGGCGAACTCGTCCATCACCAGGCGCCTGGGCTGGGCCTTTGGTAGCTTCTCTAGAGCGGCTTGTAGAGCTCGTCGTTCCAGCAAGCGCACACTGTCCCAATGCAAGTCAAACAGCTCGGCGACGTGCAGGGTAGGCAGCCGCTGGCAAGCCTGGATCACGGCCTCGGCCAAGCGCTGGGTCATACGCGAATAGCGATCAAGCCAGCTGACTGACTCCATCCGCTTGCCGCATGCGCGACACCCAACGCGCCGCAGTTCCACATTCAACCGTACCGCATGGCCAAGAATGGGGAGATCACGGATCGAGCGCTGGCAGTATTCGTGGATGGCGGTGCTGGGCTGATGGCAGCCGCTGCAGGTGGGGAACCTAGTGGGCTGCGGAATCAGGTCGATCAGCAGATCGTCGCCGTCAGGCCTGATGGCAATGACAGAAAAGCCCTCCCAAAAGGGCAGAAACGTATTAATATCGTGCACAAGAACGCCGGTTTGTTGATGTGTTTGCTCGCACGAACATCATCCATCAAACCGGCGTTCTTGTTTCTGTCTTTCCCGGGATTCCGTGAAGAACCAAAAAAAAG
>NZ_JBQENN010000034.1:46724-54945 GCF_052044625.1 Pseudomonas sp. 22515 | reverse complement strand
TCCATGCCGATCACGCACTGGCCGGTCTGTTCGGCAAAGGCCAGGCCGTTGATGAGGTCGGCGTTGTCGTAGCGGTCCAGCGCCTGCAACAACCGTTCGCTGACCACCCAGCGGGTATGGTCGTTGGCGCGGTCTTCGGCGGCTTGCTGGGCGTGTTGCATGGCCTGCTCGAAACCGTCGAGCTGATCGTGCATGGCCTGGCGGTCGACCAGGTGGCCGTATTTCTGGTCGAACCGCTTGCGGAACTCGCCGGCATCCTGGCGGGCCTGGACTTTGCTGCGGACCTCGCGCTCGAACTGCGCCAGGTGGGGCTTCATGCGTTCATCATGGGCATCGGCCTGTTGACTGGCCCGTTCGGAGAACAAGTAGATCTCGGGATGCAGGTGGGGCTGGTTGCGGACTTTTTCGGCCATGACTTCGCGCTTGACGATCTGCTCGGCCACCATCTGCGGGTAGAGTTTTTCGATTTCCAGGAACGACTGCGCGACCAGCAGCTTGCGTTCGTTGTCCACCCCGGGTTCCACGGTACGCGCCAGCCACTGGGTCTTCACATCCTCGACAGCGGCGTTGCGCCAGGCGTTGAGCTCCTGGGTGATCCCGATGGCGTCTTCGATGACGATGGCGGCGCCACGGGGTTTGCTGTGGTTCACCAGCGGTGCCAGCGCTTGGCGTGATGCGTGCGGCGAGACGATCTGGTCGTTGTTGAACGGCTGCAGGTCCAGCAGTGCCTGCAGGTCTGCATCGTTTTGGGCCTTGAAGTCGGCCACCCAGTTCAGTTGGTCATGCTTGAGGACGTGGGGCTGTGGCGGGGCGTCGGAAGGCTGGATGAAGCGGGCGATATCGATCGTGGGCAGGCTGCTGCGGTATTCCTCGTCGAGCAGGCGGTAGTTGTCGAGCATGCGCGGGGTCAGCGGGGAAGGGCTGAACAATGGGCGCAGCTCCTGGATGTCATCCAGGTCGTAGAGGGTGATGGTCCAGCCGAAACCGCGAAGGATCTCATCCAGATTGCCGGCGCTGGGGGCAGGCGCCCAGGGGGCGTCGCTGCTGATGTACAGCAGCGAGCCATTGGGCGCCACGCGGTACTGGCTGTGCCATTCGTAGGCCGGTGCGCTATGGCGCTTGATCAGCAGGTAGAGAAAGCCCTCACGCAAAGGGCGGATGGCGTAGCTGGAGTGGGTCAGCTCGCCGACCTCCTGGAACGGGCTGAGATAGCCCGGCAATTTGGGCAGGCGGGCACGTTGTGCCGGGTTGCCGCCGACGGCGGCGTAGCGCAGGGGCAGCAGTTCGAAGCGGCGGGTGCAGTCGGCGACGGGGCTGTTGCGCAGGGCAGGGCGGTAGCCGGAGGTGATGCGCCTGCACAGTTCGAGGGTTTCTTTCAACGAGTCCATGTATAGCTCCAGCGAGCAGGGATGATCATCAAATGCATGCAAGCGTTGCATTCGACCCAGGGCTGGACACTAGCGAGGAATCACTTCTCAAAGGAGCGTTGCGCTTCCGATAGGTGCGTAGGAAATTTCTGATTAAGCGGTATCGTTGACGTTACCAGGGTTTTCATCGCCTTTCACGTCAACCCGTCCGCTGTCACGGGGCAGGCCCATCGTTACTGGGTGGAGGCGCCACCCTGGTCGCTATTTTAAATACGGTCCGCATCCAGACAGGGCCGCAAAGCGGCCCGATCGTTCCCCGGAAAGTACTTCAGAACGCCCCTTGCAATGTCACCATAAAATTGCGCGGTTCACCATAGAAGTTGCCCCACGCCGGCGCGCCGATGGTGGCGTAGTACTTCTTGTCGAACAGGTTGTTGCCGTTGAGCGCGACAGTCCAGTTCGGGTCGAGGCGGTACTGCACACGGCCGTTCCACACGGTGTAGCCCGCCTGTTCGACACGGGTAGTGCCGGTGGTACGGAAGTTCTCGCTCTGGCTGTTCAGGCCTGCGCCGAGGGTCCAGCGCTCCAGAGCACCGCCCAGCTGGTAGTCACCCCATACCTTGAGCATGTGCCGTGGGATGAAGCTGGAGGTGAAGGTCAGTTCGGTCGGGTCAGTGTCTTCGATGGTACTCAGGTACTTCGTCTGGGTGTAGGTGTAGCCCGCCAACAGCTGCAACCGCTCGATCGGCGAGCCGCTGATCTCGGCTTCGAACCCCTGTGCGCGTACCTTGCCGCTGTCGTTGTAGCAATACCCGTCGCCTGAGGGGCAGGTATCGACGTAGTCCGTTTCTGCGCGGTGATTCTCGACAGTGCGGAACAGGTTGAAGGAGGTGTTCAACGCGCCGTCGAGCAGCTCGCCCTTGATGCCGACTTCATAGTTGGCGCCGGTCTTTGGCTGTAACGCCTGCCGCTCGGCATTCACCTTGTCGCTCTGTGGCTGGAAGATGTCGGCGTAGCTGGCATAGGCGGTCCACTGCTCGTTCAGGTCGTACAGCACGGCGGCAAACGGCGTGACCTGACCGTTTTCCTGGCTGCGATTATGCACCCAGTAATCGTAGAACTGGGTATAGGAGTCGCTCTTGTTACGGTACCAGCTGACCCGCGCGCCCAGCACCAAGGTCAGTGGCTCTGCTAGTTTCAGGCGCAGGTTGGCGTAAGTGCCGTACTGGGTGGTAGTGGTATCGGTTGGCACACTGCCACCGCGGCTCGGGTTGACCAGGTAATCGGCCTTGGACGGGTGTGTGAAGTTCGCGGATGGGTTGAACGGGTCCTGCTTGCCGTCCAGCAGCATCAGCGCGAAGTAATCATGGGTTTTCTGTCGGCTGGCGTTGACACCCATGATCAGCTCGTGCTGCAGGCCGAACGCCTCGAACTTGCCATCGACATAGCTATCGAAGCCGTAGTCGTCCTGGTCGTAGTCGAAACGGCCGGCCCGGACGTTCATGCTGGCGGTGCTGGCGCCGACGGGTACCGTGCCTTCGGAATAAGCGTATTCGATGTCCTGGGTGTTGTGGGTGTAGATCGAGGCGAAGTTCAGGGTCCAGTCATCGTTGAAGCGGTGCTTGAGGTCGGCAAAGCCGGTAATACGCTGGCTTTGCATGTCGTTCCAGCTGGCCCCCAGGCAGGTGGAGCGCGACAGCTTCAGGTCACTGCCATCGGCGTAGCGTGGCAGGCCGGCGTAGCACGGGGTGGCATCGACATCCTCGTAAGCCAGGCCAAAGCCCACGGTGGTGTCGGCCGTGACGTCCCAGTCGATGGCGCCGTACAGTATCTGGTCCTGGCGCTTGGCCGTGTCATAGAAGTACTGGCGGTCCTGCAGCGTCGCCACGGCGCGCCCCCGCACGGTGCCCGACGCGTTCAGCGGGCCGCCCACGTCCACTTGCCCGCGGTAGTTGTCCCAGCTGCCGGCTGACAGGGTGACGGTGGTGGCGGCTTTTTCCTGCCCCCGTTTGCGCACGAAGTTGACGCCCCCGGCGGAGGAGCCAGAGCCTTTCATCATGCCGGCCGCACCTTTAAGCACCTCGACGCGGTCATAGAACGCCATGTCGCTGGAAAAGCTGTTGGCCTGCACGTAGTTGCCGCCCACGTCCAAGGGCACGCCGTCGTACTGGTACTGGCCATCCAGGTTGAAACCACGGGAATAGAAATACTTGCCGCCCATGGGCGAGTCATACACGGTGATGCCCGGGGTCTTGTCCAGTACCTGCTCCAGTGTGTTGAGGTTCTGGTCGTCGAGCATCTTGCGGGTCATCACGGTGACCGACTGCGGGGTTTCTTTCAGCGTGTGTACGCCCTTGCCGATGGTGATGGCACGGGCGGTGTAGGACTGGGAGCCTTCGCTGGTCGCATCCAGGCGGTTGGCGTCGATGTTCATCGGCGCCAGTTCCATGGCCGAACCGTTTTGCGCAGGGACCAGCACATAGCCGCCATTGCCCTGACGCTGCGCCTGCAGGCCACTGTTGCCCAGCAGCCGCGCCAGACCTTCCTCGACACTGAAGCTGCCTTCCAGGCCCGCGCTGTCGAGGTTGCGCGTCTGTGCGGTGTCGAACGAAATGGTCACACCCGCCTGTACGCCAAACTGGGTGATGGCGGTGCCCAGTGAGCCAGCGGGGACATGGTAGGTGGCCTGGCTTTGGGCCATTGCCTGGGCAGGCATCAGCAGCAGGCCGGGCGCGCTGGCCAGGTACATGCCGAACAGCACCAGGCGGACGGCCTGGCTGAGCTTGGTTGCTGGGGTAGGGTGCAGGTGTGGCATTTCGTGGTCCTTCCGAGTCATGGCAGAAAGTCGCTGTCGTCGCGGCTTGTGTCAGGGACGGACGAGAATCGAAATCAGCAAGATTGCGGCGAAAGTTTTTCCGCAGTTGCTCAGGCGGGCTCCACACTCACCCAGTAGCGGCTTAAGTAGCGCACTTTCACGGGCAAGGTTTTCGGCAGGTTGGCCAGGGCGATATCGGTGTCGTCAATGCGGAACGCACCGGAAATGCTCATGGCCTGGATCGACGAGGCACAGCGCAGCACACCTGGACGATAGCGCCCCAGTTCTTCGAGGAAATCGCCAAGGCGCCAGTCGTTCACGCTGAGCATGCCTTGCAACCAGGCCGTGGAATCGGCGGGGAGGGCATGGGCGTCGAGGACGACACCCTGATCAAAACTCACTTGCTGGCCAGCGTGCAGTTGCAGCACTCGATCAGGGTGGCGCATGGGGCGAACTTCGACGCTGGCCTCAAGCACACCCACGCGGGTCTGCTGCGCCAGTTTGCGGACGCTGAACGCGGTACTGCGGGCCAGTACGCTGCCGTCATCGGTGTGCACGATAAACGGGCGCTGCTGACGATCGCTGACCGGACGCACCAGAATTTCCCCCTGATACAGCTGAATCGCCCTCACCTTTGTGGCGTAGCGCACATCCAGCGCGGTATCCACGTTCAGCTCCAGTTGTGAACCATCCTCCAGGTGCAGGGCGCGGCGCTCGCCGCTGCGGGTACTGTGCTGGGCCAGCAAGGCACGATAGGGCACCTGCTCGGCCGCCAGCCAGCTGCCGCCCCCCATGGCCATCAGCAGGCCCAGCACTTTCAGCACGTCACGCCGCTGCGCCTGGGCCGCGCCAAGGCCGGACAGCGCCGCCTGCGGCGGCACCATGGCCCATTGCTGCTGCAGCTTTTCTACCCGCGCCCAGGCGGCTGCGTGCAGGGGGCTGGCCTGCAACCACTGTCGCCAGGCCTGGGTGCGGGCCTCGCTATTGGCGCCGTCGTTGAGCTGAACATACCAGGTGGCAGCGGCTTCGAGTGTCTTGAGATCCATGGGCGTCAGCCTTCGACTGCCAGCAGGCAGCGAGTCATGGCCTTGATCAGGTGATTCTTCACGGTGGTGATCGACACGCCGAAGCGCTCGGCCGCAGCGCCGTAGGTCAGGCCTTCGAGTTGAACGGCAAGGAAGATGGCGCGGGTCTTGGCGCCGAGTTCGTCGAGCAGGCTGTCCACGGCCACCAGCATCTCTATGATGGACAAGCGCACCTCCGGCGACACCTCTACCGGTTCCGGACGCAGGGCCAGCGCCTGCAGGTAAGCTTTTTCGATGATGCGACGGCGAGCTTTGTCTATCAGAAGGGCGCGGGCGATAGCGCTGAGGTAGCTGCGCGGCTCACGGATCGGCAACGGGTTACGCGCGGTCATTACCCGCAAGAACGTGTCGTGCGCCAGGTCGGAAGCGTCGGCGGCGTTGCCCAGGCGGGCGCGCAGCCAGCCCTTCAGCCAGCTGTTGTTTTCGCTGTACAGCTGGTGCAGGGCCTGGGGATCGAGCGTTGCCATGGCGTCAAGACCGCAATATTAATGGGAATTGATCGCATTGTCGCGAGAGGTGGGGCTTATTGCAAGGACCGCGAGCACACACCCTGTGGGAGCGGCCTTNGCATCACGGCTACATTTGTGGGGCTGCTGTGCAGCCCTATCGCGACGCAAGGCCGCTCCCACAAAGAGTCGTGCAGGCTTGCAGGGCAGTGGTTAGAACCCGGCCTCCAGGCTCAGCAGGTCCTGCACCGTCTGGCGCCGGCGGATCATCCGCAGGGCACCGTTCTCGATCAGGAACTCCGGCAGCAGCGGCCGGCTGTTGTAGTTCGACGACATCGACGCGCCATAGGCCCCGGCATCGTGGATCACCAGCAGGTCGCCCACCTGTGCCTGAGGCAGGTCCTGCGGGGTCAGCGCCTGGTCATCCTGAGTGAACACGTCACCCGATTCACACAACGGCCCGGCCACCACGGTCGGCTGGCGCGGGCGATCTACTGCCTGGCCATCGGCATCGAGCAGGGTCATGCCGTGGTAGGCGCCGTACATCGCCGGGCGCATCAGGTCGTTGAAGCCGGCATCGATCATGACGAAGGTATTGCGCCCCACCTGTTTCACGGCACGGACTTCGGCCACCAGGTAGCCCGACTCCGCCACCAGGAAGCGCCCGGGTTCGATCTCCATGCGCACCGGGTGGCCGAGCATCGCTTCGATCTCCTTGCGCGCCACCGCCCAGGTCTGCGCATAACGCTGCAGGTCGACCGGTTTGTCGGTGCTGCGGTAAGGCGTGGACAGCCCGCCACCGATGGAGAACGCCTCGATGTCCACGCCCAGGCGGTCGATCAGCTCGATCATCGAGCGGGCCACCTGTTCCAGGTGCTGGTAGTCCACCCCGGAACCAATGTGCATGTGCACGCCCACCAGGTGCAGGCCATGGGCCTTGATGCACGCCAGCGCCTCGTCCAGCTCTTCGTGCCAGATGCCATGCTTGCTGTTTTCGCCGCCGGTATTGGTCTTGCGGCTGTGACCATGGCCGAAGCCCGGGTTGATGCGGATCCACACGCGGTGGCCGGGCGAGCGTTCACCCAGTTGGCGCAGCATGTCAATGGAGCCGGCATTGACTTCGATCTTTGACGCCACCACGCGCTCCAGGGTGGGGCGGTCCAGCGCGTCGCAGGTCAGCACCACGCCGGCAGGGTCACCGTCAACGCTCGCGCCGGCGGCGAAGGCCCGTTCCATCTCACCCAGCGACACGGCGTCCAGCACCAGGCCATGGGCGCGCATCAGGCGCAACACATGCAGGTTGGGGTTGGCTTTCTGGGCGAAGCGCACGGTGTCGAATACGTTCAACTGCTCGACACGCTCGGCGATGGTGCTGGCGTCGTACGCCCAAAGCGGCGAGCCGTGCTGGCGAACCGCCTCGGCCAGAAGGGTGAAGGGTGCGGTCATGGTGGCGCTACTCGGATAAGGAAGGCCACGAGGATGAATCAAAGCGGGGATTCAGAAAAATAGCTATTTTTCTGCCAGTCATTCATATCTGATATGCCCATTGTCGACTCACCGGGTGCTGCCGTGAAACTGTCCGTCCGCCACATCGAAGTGTTCCGCGCCATCATGGCCGCTGGTAGTGTCACCGGTGCGGCGCGCCTGCTGTTCACCTCGCAGCCGACCGTCAGCCGCGAACTGGCGCGGCTGGAGCAGGTGACTGGCCTGAACCTGTTCGAGCGCGAGGGCGGGCGCCTGGTGGCGACGGCCCAGGCGCTGCTGTTGATCGAAGAGGTCGAGCGCGCCTACGTCGGGCTGGAGCGGATCGATCGCTTTGCCCAGGCCATCCGCAACTTCGAGCAGGGCCGGCTGGCCATCACCTGCCTGCCGCTGTTCTCGCAAACCTTGTTGCCCAAGGCCTGCCAGCGCTTTCACCAGCAGCACAGCGGCGTGAGTGTGAGCATTCTGGCGCAGGAGTCGCCTTTGCTGGAGGAGTCACTGGTTGCCCAGCAGCATGACCTTGGCCTGACTGAAGTCGAACAGATACCGCGCGGCGCGTATGGTGAATTGCTGTTCAGTGCCAACATGGTGTGCGTGTTGCCCGAGCACCACCCGCTGCAGGTGAAGGCTGAACTGGAGCTGAGTGATTTCCATGAGGTCGATTTCATCAACCTGGCCAGCCTGGATACCTACCGCCAGCGCCTGGATCAGCACTTTCGTGCGGCCGGGGTTAACCGCCGCACGGTCATCGAGACCACCAGTGCCGCTTCGGTGTGCGCCATGGTCAGGCAAGGCCTGGGGGTGGCGATCATCAACCCGCTGAGCGGGCTGGAGGCGGCGCAAGGCGGGTTGCCGATCCGCAGGTTACGGGTTTCGGTGCCCTATCAGGTGATGCTGATACGCCCGGACCATCGGCCGGCATCGGCAGCGGTGGAGCCGTTTTGCGAGGCGTTGCGGGTGCAGGCCAAAGAGATGCAGCAGGCGCTGGCCTGATCATTGTGGGGGCGGCCTTGTGTCGCGATAGGG
>NZ_JBQENN010000034.1:0-46698 GCF_052044625.1 Pseudomonas sp. 22515 | reverse complement strand
GACGCAAGGCCGCTCCCACAGGGATCGCGCCAGCTTTTAGAAATTGAGCAAGACAGTTGCTCCCCCAGGGACCGCGCTCCCACTAGGCAGGGGCAGGGTTCAAAGCTCGCAGACCAAGGTTCCAGTACCGGCCAGGATGTTCTCCAGGGTTTCCTTCACTTCATCCATGTCACTCAGCTCGCTGGTCAGGTTGATTTCCAGTGCTTCATCCCCCTTCAGCGCGTCCCGGTCGCCGGCCGCCACTTCGATCAGCAGGCGCTTGGCGCTCAGGGTCACCTTAAGGCCATCCAGCGTCGACGGCTCGTCATCCAGCGTCAGGTCGACGGTGTCCTCGTCCGGGTAACGGGTAAGCAGGAACATCTGACCCTTGTCGCTGTGGCAGCACAGGGTCGCCATGTTGTCTTCCTCGTCATCGCAAGGGGTGGCGAACAGCAGGGCGGTGTTGATTTGCATGAGCAGGCTCGGGTCAAAGGAAACGGAAGGGAATTCTGACAGTCTTGCGTACAGGCATAAACGTAAAGTTACCGCCCCTTGACCGAAATTGTCGCAGCGCTGCAAGCGTAGATGACCGATCAGTCGTTAAGCTTCGGCGAGCCCTGGGCGTGCCTGCGCACGTTCAACGTCTGGTTTTTACCGTCCGCCATGCCACGGGTTGGCTATCGTTGATCCGTACACGGCGCACGCAGCGACGCTTCAATTATTACAAAGCCCAAGCGGAGTACCACAGATGGCGTTCTTCACCGCAGCCAGCAAAGCCGACTTCCAGCACCAACTGCAAGCGGCCCTGGCGCAGCACATCAGCGAGCAGTCCCTGCCACAAGTGGCGCTGTTCGCCGAGCAGTTCTTCGGCATCATCTCTCTGGACGAACTCACCCAGCGCAGGCTTTCCGACCTGGCCGGCTGCACCCTGTCAGCCTGGCGCATCATCGAGCGTTTCGACCCCGAATACCCGCAAGTGCGGGTGTACAACCCTGATTACGAACGTAATGGCTGGCAGTCGACCCATACCGTGGTCGAAGTGTTGCACCATGACTTGCCGTTCCTGGTCGACTCGGTGCGTACCGAGCTCAACCGCCGTGGCTACAGCATCCACACCCTGCAAACCACCGTGCTCAGCGTGCGCCGTGGCGCCAAGGGCGAGCTGTTGGAACTGCTGCCCAAGGGCACCCAGGGCGAGGGCGTGCGCTACGAGTCACTGATGTACCTGGAGATCGACCGCTGCGCCAATGCCGCCGAGCTGACAGTGCTGACCCGCGAGATCGAGCAGGTGCTGGCCGAGGTACGGGTGGTGGTGGCCGACTTCGAGCCGATGAAGGCCAAGCTGCGTGAAGTGGTGGCGCAGGTGGAACAGACCGGCTTTGGTCCTGCCCAAAACGAGAAGGGCGAAGTCAAGGCCTTCCTCGAGTGGCTGCTGGATAACCACTTCACCTTCCTGGGCTATGAAGAATTCACCGTCAAGGGCGACGCCGATGGCGGCCAGATGGTCTACGACGAGCAGTCGTTCCTCGGCTTGCCGCGCCGTCTGCGCGTGGGCCTGACCGCAGAAGAGCTGCGCATCGAAGACTACGCTGTGGCCTACCTCAACGAGCCGCTGCTGCTGTCGTTCGCCAAGGCTGCGCTGCCCAGCCGCGTGCATCGCCCGGCCTACCCGGACTATGTGTCGATCCGCCAGCTGGACGCCGACGGCAAGGTCATCAAGGAGCACCGCTTCATGGGGCTGTACACCTCGTCGGTGTATGGCGAAAGCGTGCATGCCATTCCGTACATCCGCGTGAAGGTGGCCGAAGTCGAGCGCCGTTCGGGCTTCGATCCCAAGGCCCACCTGGGCAAGGAACTGGCCCAGGTGCTGGAAGTGCTGCCGCGCGACGACCTGTTCCAGACGCCGATCGACGAGCTGTTCAGCACGGTCATGGCAATCGTGCAGATCCAGGAGCGCAACAAGATCCGCGTGTTCCTGCGCAAAGACCCGTATGGCCGCTTCTGCTACTGCCTGGCCTACGTCCCGCGGGAAATCTACTCCACCGAAGTGCGGCAGAAGATCCAGCAGGTGCTGATGGAGCGCCTGAAGGCCACCGACTGCGAGTTCTGGACCTTCTTCTCCGAATCGGTACTGGCCCGTGTGCAACTGATTCTGCGGGTCGACCCCAAGAACCGTATCGACATCGACCCGCAGCAGCTGGAACGCGAAGTCATCCAGGCCTGCCGCTCGTGGCATGACGACTACTCGGCACTGGTGGTGGAGAACTTCGGCGAAGCCCAAGGCACCAACATCCTCGCCGATTTCCCCAAAGGCTTCCCGGCCGGATACCGCGAGCGCTTCGCCGCGCACTCGGCGGTGGTCGACCTGCAGCATGTGCTGAACCTGTCGGAAAGCAAGCCGCTGGCAATGAGCTTCTACCAGCCGTTGACCCAGGTGGGCGAGCGCATCCTGCACTGCAAGCTGTACCACGCCGACACCCCGCTGGCGCTGTCCGACGTGCTGCCGATTCTGGAAAACCTCGGCCTGCGCGTGCTCGGCGAGTTCCCGTACCGCCTGCGCCATGCCAATGGCCGCGAATACTGGATCCACGACTTTGCCTTCACCTACAGCGAAGGCCTGAGCCTGGACATCCAGCAGCTCAACGACACCCTGCAGGACGCCTTCATCCACATCGTCCGTGGTGATGCCGAGAACGACGCTTTCAACCGCCTGGTGCTCACCGCCGGCTTGCCGTGGCGCGACGTGGCCTTGCTGCGTGCCTACGCCCGTTACCTGAAACAGATCCGTCTGGGCTTCGATCTGGGCTACATCGCCAGCACCCTGAACAACCACACCGACATCGCCCGTGAGCTGACCCGGTTGTTCAAGACCCGCTTCTACCTGGCGCGCAAGCTTACCCAGGACGACCTGGACGACAAGCAACTGCGCCTGGAACAGGCCATCCTGAGCGCCCTGGACGACGTGCAGGTGCTCAACGAAGACCGCATCCTGCGACGCTACCTGGACTTGATCAAGGCCACCCTGCGTACCAACTTCTACCAGCCCGACGCAAACGGCCAGAACAAGTCGTACTTCAGCTTCAAGTTCAACCCCAAGCTGATCCCCGAACTGCCCAAACCGGTGCCAAAGTTCGAGATATTCGTCTATTCGCCACGGGTCGAGGGCGTGCACCTGCGCTTTGGCAACGTTGCCCGTGGTGGCCTGCGCTGGTCCGACCGCGAAGAGGACTTCCGTACCGAAGTGCTGGGGCTGGTGAAAGCCCAGCAGGTGAAGAACTCGGTCATCGTGCCGGTCGGCGCCAAGGGTGGTTTCCTGCCGCGTCGCCTGCCGCTGGGCGGCAGCCGTGACGAGATTGCCGCCGAAGGCGTGGCGTGCTACCGCATCTTCATTTCCGGCCTGCTCGACATCACCGACAACCTCAAGGACGGTGGCGTGGTGCCGCCGGCCAACGTGGTGCGCCATGACGATGACGACCCGTACCTGGTGGTAGCGGCCGACAAAGGCACCGCGACCTTCTCCGACATCGCCAACGGCATTGCCATCGACTACGGCTTCTGGCTGGGCGATGCTTTTGCTTCCGGCGGCTCGGCCGGTTACGACCACAAGAAGATGGGCATTACCGCACGCGGTGCCTGGGTGGGCGTGCAGCGCCACTTCCGCGAGCGCGGCATCAACGTGCAGGAAGACCCGATCACCGTCATTGGTGTGGGCGATATGGCCGGCGACGTGTTCGGCAATGGCCTGCTGATGTCCGACAAGCTGCAACTGGTGGCAGCGTTCAACCACCTGCATATCTTCATCGACCCCAACCCGGAGCCCGCTTCCAGCTTCGCTGAACGCAAGCGCCTGTTCGACCTGCCGCGCTCGGCCTGGAGCGACTACGACACCAGCATCATGTCCGAAGGCGGCGGGATCTTCCCGCGCAGTGCCAAGAGCATCGCCATCAGCCCGCAGATGAAAGAGCGCTTCGCCATCGAAGCCGACCGCCTGACCCCGACCGAGTTGCTCAATGCGCTGCTCAAGGCCCCGGTAGACCTGCTGTGGAACGGTGGCATCGGGACCTATGTCAAGGCCAGTACGGAGAGCCACGCCGATGTCGGCGACAAGGCCAACGATGCGCTGCGGGTCAACGGTAACGAACTGCGCTGCAAGGTAGTGGGCGAGGGCGGCAACCTGGGCATGACCCAGCTCGGCCGCGTCGAGTTCGGCCTGAACGGCGGCGCCACCAACACCGACTTCATCGACAACGCCGGCGGCGTGGACTGCTCCGACCACGAGGTCAACATCAAGATCCTGCTCAACGAAGTGGTGCAGGGTGGCGACATGACCGAGAAGCAGCGCAACCAGCTGCTGGGCAGCATGACCGACGAAGTCGCCGGGCTGGTACTGGGCAACAACTACAAGCAGACCCAGGCATTGTCGCTGGCTGCCCGCCGCGCCCGCGAGCGGATTGCCGAGTACAAGCGCCTGATGGCCGACCTCGAGGCGCGGGGCAAGCTGGACCGTGCCATCGAATTCCTGCCGTCCGAAGAGCAGTTGGCCGAACGCCTGGCTGCCGGCCACGGCCTGACCCGCGCCGAGCTGTCGGTGCTGATCTCGTACAGCAAGATCGACCTCAAGGAGCAACTGCTCAAATCGCTGGTGCCGGACGACGACTACCTGACCCGTGACATGGAAACCGCTTTCCCGCCGTCCCTGGTCAGCAAGTTCGCCGAGGCCATGCGCCGCCACCGCCTGAAGCGCGAAATTGTCAGCACCCAGATTGCCAACGACCTGGTCAACAACATGGGTATCACCTTCGTCCAGCGCCTGAAGGAGTCGACCGGCATGAGCCCGGCCAACGTGGCCGGTGCTTACGTGATCGTGCGCGATATCTTCCACCTGCCGCACTGGTTCCGCCAGATCGAGGCGCTGGACTATCAGGTGCCGGCAGAAATCCAGCTCACTCTGATGGACGAGTTGATGCGACTGGGCCGCCGTGCCACCCGTTGGTTCCTGCGTAGCCGCCGCAACGAACAGGACGCCGGGCGCGATACCGCGCACTTCGGGCCGAAGATTGCGCAGTTGGGTCTGAAGCTGGATGAGCTGCTAGAAGGCCCCACCCGCGAACGCTGGATGGTGCGCTACCAAGGCTTTGTCGACGCCGGTGTGCCGGAGTTGCTGGCGCGTATGGTGGCGGGTACCAGCCACCTGTACACCCTGCTGCCGATCATTGAAGCGGCCGACGTTACCGGCCATGAGCCTGCGCAGGTGGCCAAGGCATTCTTCGCCGTGGGCAGCGCGCTGGACCTGACCTGGTACCTGCAGGAAATCAGCAACCTGCCGGTGGAAAACAACTGGCAGGCGCTGGCGCGCGAGGCATTCCGCGACGATATCGACTTGCAGCAGCGGGCGATCACCATTTCGGTCCTGCAGATGGCCGATGCACCGCAAGACATGGATGCCCGCGTGGCGCTGTGGTCAGAGCAGCATCGGGGAATGGTGGAGCGTTGGCGCGCCATGCTCGACGACCTGCGCAATGCCACGGGCACTGACTATGCGATGTACGCGGTGGCCAACCGCGAGCTGGTCGACCTGGCCATGAGCGGGCAGGCAGCGGTGGTGCCGTCCTGAGCCTTCTGGTGAGGTAAAACAAAGCCCCGGCGGTGATGCCGGGGCTTTTTTTGTATGCCTGGGCTGGCCCTTTCGCGGGTGAACCCGCTCCTACAGGGGGGGGCGGGGCTGTTACTTGAACCGTCTCTCCACGCCTTTTTCGACCAGGATCTTGGCGGAAATCTCTTCCACCGAAAAATGCGTGGAATTGATATTGGGAATGTTCTCCCTGCGGAACAGGCTTTCCACTTCACGCACTTCGAATTCGCACTGGGCAAAGCTGGAATAACGGCTGTTGGGCTTGCGTTCGTGGCGGATGGCGGTGAGGCGGTCGGGGTCGATGGTCAGGCCGAACAGCTTGCTGTGGTGCTTTTTCAGCACCGCCGGCAGCTGCAGGCGCTCCATGTCGTCCTCGGTCAGCGGGTAATTGGCGGCACGGATGCCGAACTGCATGGCCATGTACAGGCAGGTTGGGGTTTTGCCGCAACGCGACACGCCAACCAGAATCAGGTCGGCTTTGTCGTAGTAGTGGGTGCGTGCACCATCGTCGTTATCCAGGGCGAAATTCACCGCCTCGATGCGTTCCATGTAGTTGGAATTGCCACCAATCGAGTGGGATTTGCCCACGGAATACGACGAATGGGCGATCAATTCCTGCTCAAGAGGGGATAAAAACGAAGAAAAGATGTCGATCATGAAGCCATTCGACGTCGCCAGGATCTCGCGGATGTCCTGGTTGACAATGGTGTCGAAGATGATCGGGCGGACCCCATCCCGCTCGGCCGCAGCGTTGATTTGCTGGACCATGGCCCGCGCTTTGTCCGGCGAATCGATGTAAGGACGGGTGAATTTGTTGAAGGGAATGCTCTCAAATTGCGCGAGCAAACTCTGGCCCAGGGTTTCGGCAGTGATACCGGTGCCGTCGGAGATGAAGAACGCGGTTCGTTTCATTTGCGATCTGGGCCTTAAGCTGATGACGATTCTTGGATATGATAAGTTCGGTTTGCCGAATGCGGCTGTCGACATTCTGCCACATTTGCAGCGCCTATTTTCCAGGTACAGGCCACAAACGCCCGGCCAAGTCATAGATGACAGGCGGGCGCCTTTTGAGCTTTTCCAACACAGTTAGTGGAGAGATCACCTTGGTAGAGTACGTAGTTTCCCTCGATAAGCTCGGCGTCCATGATGTGGAGCATGTGGGGGGCAAGAACGCATCCCTGGGCGAGATGATCAGTAACCTCGCCGGTGCCGGCGTGTCGGTGCCGGGCGGCTTTGCCACTACGGCTCAGGCGTACCGTGACTTTCTCGAGCAGAGTGGGCTGAACGACCGCATTCACGCCGCGCTCGACGCGCTGGACGTTGACGACATCAATGCCCTGACCAAGACCGGCGCGCAGATTCGCCAGTGGGTCATGGAAGCCGAATTCCCGCCACGCCTGGATTCGGAAATCCGTACGGCCTTCGCCGAAATGGCTGCCGGCAACGACAACATGGCCGTTGCCGTGCGGTCTTCCGCCACTGCCGAAGACCTGCCGGACGCCTCCTTCGCCGGCCAGCAGGAAACCTTCCTCAACATCCGTGGCGTCGACAACGTGATCCGCGCAGCCAAGGAAGTGTTCGCCTCGCTGTTCAACGACCGTGCCATCGCCTACCGCGTGCACCAGGGCTTCGACCACAAGCTGGTGGCCCTGTCTGCCGGCGTGCAGCGCATGGTCCGCTCGGAAACCGGCACAGCCGGGGTGATGTTCACCCTCGACACCGAGTCGGGCTTCCGCGACGTGGTGTTCATCACCGGCGCCTACGGCCTGGGCGAAACCGTGGTGCAGGGTGCAGTCAACCCTGACGAATTCTACGTGCACAAGAACACCCTGCAGGCCGGCCGCCCGGCCATCCTGCGCCGTAACCTGGGCAGCAAGGCGATCAAGATGATCTATGGCGAAGAAGCCAAGGCCGGCCGTTCGGTCAAGACCGTCGAAGTCGACCGCGCCGAGCGCGCACGCTTCTGCCTGACCGATGCCGAGGTCAGCGAGCTGGCCAAGCAGGCCATGATCATCGAGCAGCACTACCAGCGCCCGATGGACATCGAGTGGGCCAAGGACGGTGACGACGGCAAGTTGTACATCGTCCAGGCCCGCCCGGAAACGGTGAAGAGCCGTTCCAGCGCCAACGTCATGGAACGCTACCTGCTCAAAGAGAAAGGCACCGTGCTGGTCGAAGGCCGTGCCATTGGCCAGCGTATCGGCGCCGGCAAGGTTCGCGTCATCAACGACGTATCGGAAATGGACAAGGTCCAGCCGGGTGACGTGCTGGTCTCCGACATGACCGACCCGGACTGGGAGCCGGTGATGAAGCGCGCCAGCGCCATCGTCACCAACCGCGGTGGCCGTACCTGCCACGCGGCGATCATCGCCCGTGAGCTGGGTATCCCGGCGGTTGTCGGTTGCGGCAACGCTACCCAGGTGCTGAAAGACGGCCAGGGCGTGACCGTTTCCTGTGCCGAAGGCGATACCGGCTTTATCTTTGAAGGTGAGCTGGGCTTCGACATCAAGCAGAACTCGGTCGATGCCATGCCGGAACTGCCGTTCAAGATCATGATGAACGTCGGCAACCCGGACCGCGCCTTCGACTTCGCCCAGCTGCCCAACGCCGGTGTCGGTCTGGCACGCCTGGAGTTCATCATCAACCGCATGATCGGCGTGCACCCCAAGGCGCTGCTGAACTATGCGGGCCTGCCTGCCGACCTGAAAGACAGCGTCGACAAGCGCATTGCCGGCTACAACGACCCGGTTGGCTTCTATGTCGAGAAGCTGGTCGAGGGTATCAGCACCCTGGCGGCGGCCTTCTACCCGAAAAAGGTCATCGTGCGCCTGTCGGACTTCAAGTCCAACGAGTACGCCAACCTGATCGGCGGCAAGCTGTACGAGCCAGAAGAAGAAAACCCGATGCTGGGCTTCCGCGGTGCGTCGCGCTACATCAGCGAATCGTTCCGTGACTGCTTCGAGCTCGAGTGCCGTGCACTGAAGCGTGTGCGCAACGAAATGGGCCTGACCAACGTCGAGATCATGGTGCCGTTCGTGCGCACCTTGGGCGAAGCCAGCCAGGTTGTCGACCTGCTCGCCGAAAACGGCCTGGCCCGCGGCGACAACGGCCTGCGCGTGATCATGATGTGCGAACTGCCGTCCAACGCCATCCTCGCCGAAGAGTTCCTGGAATACTTCGACGGCTTCTCGATCGGCTCCAACGACCTGACCCAGTTGACCCTGGGCCTGGACCGTGACTCGGGCATCATTGCCCACCTGTTCGACGAGCGTAACCCTGCGGTGAAGAAGCTGCTGGCCAACGCCATTGCCGCGTGCAACAAGGCTGGCAAGTACATCGGCATCTGCGGCCAAGGCCCATCGGACCACCCGGACCTGGCCAAGTGGCTGATGGAGCAGGGCATCGAAAGCGTGTCGCTGAACCCGGACTCGGTACTCGAAACCTGGTTCTTCCTGGCCGAAGGCCAAGGCGCGGCCTGATGCAGTAAAATGCGGGGGGACGTCTGGCGTCCTCCTGCCTGGTTTTTTCCAGGGCGAGCTCCAGCAATGGACCCCGCCCTTTTTTGTGCACCAAGCAACCTTATGCAAAGCAGCAGCACTCTATTCCCCGTGGCCCTGCTCAGTGCCGAGCGCCGCGGCGATCTCAGCGAAGACGTGTATCGGATCAAGGCCGGTAACGGCCCGGACCCCAGCGTCGAGCTCGCCATCACCCGTCTGGGGCTGGCCGACCAGGTTCAGGCCCAAGGCGTGCCGGTCATTCTCCTGCACGGCAGTTTTTCCAATCGGCGCTTCTGGTATTCGCCCAAAGGGCTTGGCCTGGGTGCCTACCTTGCGCGCGCCGGTTTCGATGTCTGGATCCCGGAAATGCGAGGCCATGGCTTGTCGCCGCGCAACCTTGCCTGGAAGCACAACAGTGTTGCTGCCTACGCCCGTGATGACCTTCCGCTGATCAACGCCTTCGTGCGCGAGCAATCGGGCCAGGCGCCGCACTGGGTGGGCCATTCGCTGGGTGGTACGACATTGGCGGCAGCACTGGGTGGCGGCTTCCTTGAGCCTGGGCAAGTCGCCAGTGTGGCCTTGTTCGGTACCCAGATCAGCCGTGTCTATTGGCCATTAAAAGTGCCGCCGCTGGCTTGGGGCGCGAAGCTGGTGCTCAAGCGTTGGGGACAGATATCCGGGCCGCGCTTCAAGCGTGGGCCTGAAGACGAGCCGATAGGCCTCGCCTTGGAGAGCATGCGCTGGCACGGCCTGTTCGGGCGCTTTGGCGACAAGCAGAACGATTGGTGGGCAGGGCTGGCTGAAGTGGATGTACCGCTGCTGGCAGTGGCCGGTGCAGGGGACTTCCAGGACCCGGTGTGGGCCTGTCGCAAGCTGTTCGAGCAGTTGGGCGGCGAGCGCAAGCAGTTCCTGCGGCTGGGTCGTGAAGAAGGTTTCGAGGCCTTTGGGCATGTCGACATGCTGGTGAGCAAGGCCGCGCAGGTGCAGGTGTGGCCGCTGGTGGAGCGCTGGCTGCGCAACCCGCTGCTGCCCGTGCATGCGTCCACTGTCGTTGCGGAACCTGTGCCTGCCAGTTGAGTTTGCTGTACCTGTCATGGCCTCTTCGCGGGTGAACCCGCGCCTACAACGGATTGGTGGTGGACGCACATCGGGGGTGGGACACAGGCCGTCGTGNGGGCCTGCTGGCCAATTTCCACCGGCCGTTCACCGTTGCCGCCGCTACCGTATTCGCGGGTAAACCCGCTCCTACACCTGGATAACGGCGCGTTCTTGTGCAGGAACGGGTCACGCGTGGAAGGGCCGAGACAGGATGAATACAAATGACTGCCCGGTCCCGGATGACTGCGACAGCCTCCAAGGTGTAGCCTTGGCCGATACCCGCTTTCGTTGTGACTGACAGGAGCTTCCCATGCAGCATTACGTAACGCCCGACCTGTGTGACGCCTACCCGGACCTGGTACAAGTGCTGGAACCGATGTTCAGCAATTTCGGTGGCCGCGATTCGTTTGGTGGCCAGATCGTTACCATCAAGTGTTTCGAGGACAATTCGCTGGTCAAGGAGCAGGTCGAACTCGACGGCAAGGGCAAAGTGCTGGTGGTCGATGGCGGGGGGTCGCTGCGCCGTGCGCTGCTCGGCGACATGCTCGCCGAAAAAGCCGCAAAAAACGGTTGGGAAGGCTTGGTGATCTACGGCTGTGTGCGTGATGTCGACGTGCTGATTCAGACCGACGTTGGCGTGCAGGCCCTGGCCAGCCACCCAATGAAGACTGACAAGCGCGGTATTGGCGATCTCAACGTGGTGGTGACCTTCGCCGGGGTAACCTTCCGCCCGGGTGAGTATGTGTATGCCGACAACAATGGCGTGCTGGTCTCGCCGAGCCCGCTGAAAATGCCGGAGTAATGCGCCGCACGCGCTGATGGAGCTTTGATGTTCGAGGAAGACAACGCGCAGTGGGGGCTGGTGCATGCCCTGGTGCTCGATGGCAAAGGCGGCGCGCGCTCGATTGCCCGTACCGAACTGGACGACCTGCAGTTGCAACCGGAGCAGAGCCTGTGGCTGCACTGGGACCGCAGCCATCCGCAAACCCGTTCCTGGCTGCTGCACGACAGCGGCCTGAGCGAGTTCGCCTGCGAGCTGCTGCTGGAAGAAAACACCCGGCCGCGCCTGCTGCCCATGGCGGACGAACAGCTGTTGCTGTTCCTGCGGGGGGTCAACCTCAACCCGGGTGCCGAGCCCGAAGACATGGTTTCGGTACGCATCTTCGCCGAGGCGCAGCGGGTTATCTCGCTGCGCCTGCGGCCGTTGCGCGCCAGCGATGAGATTCTCCAGTTGCTGGAACAGGGCAGGGGACCGAAATCGGCCTCGGAACTGTTGTTGTTGATGGGTGAGTTGCTGACCGAGAAGGTCCAGGGCCTGGTCAGCGACCTGGCCGAGCTCGTCGACCTGGAGGAAGAAAAGGTCGAATCCGACGAGCGGTATGCCCCGGAGCAGGGCAGCCTGCAGCAGATCCGCCGCCGTGCCGCTGGCTTGCGCCGCTTTCTCGCCCCGCAACGGGAAATCTACGCGCAGTTGTCGCGCAGCAAATGGAGCTGGTTCGCCAATGCCGACGCCGATTACTGGAATGAACTCAACAACAGCCTGATCCGCTACCTCGAAGAGCTGGAACTGGCCCGCGAACGCGCTGCGCTGGTGCTGGAAAGCGAGGACCGGCGGCGCAGCGAGCGGATGAACCGCACCATGTACCGCTTTGGCATCATCACCTGCATCTTCCTGCCCATGAGCTTTGTCACCGGGCTGCTGGGCATCAATGTCGGCGGCATCCCCGGGGCGGAAAACCCTTTGGGCTTCCTGTTCGCCTGCATCGTCGTGCTGGGGTTGGCCGTGGGGCAGTGGTGGCTGTTCCGGCGGTTGCGGTGGGTATAGCGGTGCAATTTGAAACCTTCGTGCCAACAGGATGTGTGACCCGTTGCCCGGCCGTCTCGTCTCTTGCTGACACTGCGCGAGGTGCCCATGCACGATCCGTTTGAAGAATCCCTGCGCGACCTGCTCAAGGCGTCACCCTCCGGCAATGACCGGGACGACCGGGACGACGCCGCTTGCCTGGGTCGCGTGCTGAAAACCGCCAACCGCCAGGTTGGCGCGGGTGATCTGTTCAGCCTGCTTGGCCGTTGGAGCCAGGCGCTGCTGATTGCCGTGAACAATGGCTCGGCGCATGTTGCGCCGGTGCGTCGACACTCTTCCCGCAACGCTGCCCCCGGCAGCAAAGCAGATAAGGCCGATTGAATATGGAACTCGATCTCTGGACCCAGAGCCTGGTCACCGCGATGACTGCCCTTTGGACCAAGGTAGCGAACTTCATCCCCAACCTGTTCGGCGCGCTGGTCGTGGTGCTGCTCGGTTTCGTGGTGGCCAAGCTGCTCGACACGCTGCTGTCCAAACTGTTGGCCAAATTTGGCCTGGACCGCCTGATGGCCGGTACCGGCCTCACCAAAATGCTCGGTCGGGGCGGCATCCAGGTGCCAATCTCGACCCTGATCGGCAAGATCGTCTATTGGTTCGTGCTGCTCATCTTCCTGGTCTCGGCCGCCGAATCGCTGGGCCTGGAGCGGGTTTCGGCAACCCTCGACATGCTCGCCCTGTACTTGCCCAAAGTGTTCGGCGCGGCCCTGGTGCTGCTGGCCGGCGTGCTGCTGGCGCAGGTGGCCAACGGCCTGGTGCGTGGCGCTGCCGAAGGTATCGGCCTGGAATACTCGGCAGGCCTGGGGCGTATCACCCAAGGCCTTGTGATCATCATCAGCATCTCGGTGGCCATCAGCCAGCTGGAAGTGAAAACCGACCTGCTGAACCACGTCATCGTTATCGGGCTGATTACCGTTGGTCTGGCCGTTGCCTTGGCCATGGGCCTTGGCAGTCGCGAAATTGCCGGGCAGATCCTGGCCGGCATCTACGTGCGCGAGCTATACCAAGTGGGCCAGCAGGTGCGGATTGGAGAGGTCGAAGGGCATATCGAGGAGATCGGTACGGTGAAGACGACGCTGTTGACCGATGATGGCGAACTGGTGTCGCTGTCTAACCGCGAGCTGCTTGAACAGCGCGTCAATAGCCGCTAACCGCACAAAAGCTGTTAATGTATGCCGCCGCGAAATTCGACCCACGGGGTCGCGCGGCGACATTGACCTGACTGTCGGCCAGATCCGTTTTGAATAAAGTTCATTCGCCGCCCATGCGCTATGACCCCCGCGAGCTCACAGACGAAGAGTTGGTGGCGCGTTCGCATGAGGAGCTGTACCACGTTACCCGCGCCTATGAAGAGCTCATGCGGCGCTACCAACGGACCCTGTTCAACGTCTGTGCGCGTTATCTGGGGAACGACCGTGACGCGGACGATGTCTGTCAGGAAGTGATGCTGAAAGTGCTGTACGGGCTGAAAAACTTCGAGGGTAAGTCGAAGTTCAAGACCTGGCTCTACAGCATCACCTACAACGAGTGCATTACCCAGTACCGCAAGGAGCGTCGCAAACGTCGGTTGATGGATGCCTTGAGTCTGGACCCTGTTGAAGAGGCGTCCGAGGACAAGGCTCCAAAGCCGGAAGAAAAAGGCGGGCTGGACAAGTGGCTGGTGCATGTGAACCCGATTGACCGGGAAATTCTGGTGCTGCGTTTTGTCGCAGAGCTGGAGTTTCAGGAAATTGCCGACATCATGCACATGGGCCTGAGCGCGACGAAAATGCGTTACAAGCGCGCGCTAGACAAGCTTCGGGAGAAATTTGCCGGCCTTGATGAAACTTAGTGGCGTGCAAATATCTCTAACGAACCGGCGAGTTCTGCTAGACTCGCCGTCGAGTTGTCCCTCTTGTTTGTGGTGGGACTGCTTAACTATCACCAGATGGGGATTTAACGGATGAAATTGAAAAACACCTTGGGCTTGGCCATTGGTTCGCTTGTAGCCGCCACTTCGATTGGCGCTATGGCACAAGGTCAAGGCGCCGTCGAGACTGAAATCTTCTACAAGAAAGAATTCTTCGACAGCCAGCGCGACTTCAAGAACGACGGCAACCTGTTCGGCGGCTCGATCGGTTACTTCCTGACCGACGACGTTGAGCTGCGTCTGGGCTACGACGAAGTGCACAACGCTCGTGGCGAAGACGGCAAGAACATCAAGGGCTCGAACACCGCCCTGGACGCCGTTTACCACTTCAACAACCCGTACGACGCCATCCGTCCGTACGTTTCCGCTGGTTTCTCGCACCAGTCGCTGGGCCAGACCGGCCGTGGCGGTCGTGACCACTCCACCTTCGCCAACGTTGGCGCTGGCGCCAAGTGGTACATCACCGACATGTTCTATGCTCGTGCCGGCGTAGAAGCTCAGTACAACATCGACCAGGGCGACACCGAGTGGGCCCCGAGCGTTGGTGTTGGCCTGAACTTCGGCGGTAGCCCGAAGCAAGCTGAAGCTGCTCCTGCTCCAGTTGCTGAAGTCTGCTCCGACTCCGACAACGACGGCGTGTGCGACAACGTCGACAAGTGCCCAGACACCCCGGCCAACGTTACCGTTGACGCCGACGGCTGCCCGGCTGTTGCCGAAGTCGTTCGCGTTGAGCTGGACGTCAAGTTCGACTTCGACAAGTCGGTCGTCAAGCCTAACAGCTACGGCGACATCAAAAACCTGGCTGACTTCATGAAGCAGTACCCACAAACCACCACCGTGGTTGAAGGTCACACTGACTCCGTGGGTCCAGACGCTTACAACCAGAAGCTGTCCGAGCGTCGTGCCAACGCTGTCAAGCAAGTGCTGACCCAGCAGTACGGCGTAGAATCCAGCCGTGTTGACTCGGTTGGCTACGGCGAAACCCGTCCGGTTGCTGACAACGCCACCGAAGAAGGCCGTGCTGTCAACCGTCGCGTTGAAGCTCAGGTAGAAGCCCAGGCCAAGTAATTGGTTTGAAGCTTCATGAAAAACCCGGCCTCGGCCGGGTTTTTCTTTGCCTGGGGTTTAACCGGCCTTGAAGGCTGTTCCTGCTGTTAGCCTGCGATTGCGATCCGCCCCACAGCCTGTTGCTCTCCCACCACCTCTCCAATCACCAGGATTGCCGGGCTACGCAAGCCAAACGCCCGCGCAGCTTCCACCATTCCCTGCACATCGCTTCTGCACTCCCGCTGCTGCGGCAACGAGGCATTTTCGATCATCGCCACCGGCATTCCCGGCGCCATGCCCCCCGCCAGCAATCCCTGGCGCACCTGTTCCAGCCGCGCCACCCCCATGTAGACCACCAGCGTTGTCCCGCCCTGAGCCAAGGCCGCCCAGTTCAGCTCGCTATCGTCCTGGGTGTGCGCCGTCACCAGCGTCACCCCTCGGCTCACGCCCCGTGAAGTCAGGGGGATCCCGCACTGCGTGGCCCCGGCAAGGCCGGCAGTGATGCCATTGATCACCTCCACTTCGATGCCATGGCCCTGCAGCCAAAGTGCCTCCTCACCGCCACGGCCGAAGATGCAAGGGTCGCCGCCCTTGAGCCGCACCACGCAACGGCCCTGTCGCGCGTGGCGCAGCATCAGGCGCTGAATGAACGCTTGCGGTGTAGAGCGGCAGCCGCCGCGCTTGCCCACGGTCATTACCCGGGCCTGCGGGCAATGCTCGAGCACTGCCGGGTTGACGAGGTCGTCGACCATGACCACGGCGGCTTGCTGCAACGCACGCACGGCCTTGAGGGTGAGCAGTTCAGGGTCACCAGGGCCGGCACCGACCAGCCATACTTTTGCATTCATCAGGGTTTCCTCATCGGCAAGGTGCGTTCAGCCCTTGAGCAGGGTGAACAGCAGTATCAAATTGATCAGCAACGACAACAGGGCCAGGGTGCGCCACACCTTCAGCGGCTCGCGCTCCAGCAGCGGCCGGGGTCGGCTGGGCAGTTCCTGGCGGTCGCCGCGCTCGAGCAGCAGTAACCAGTGTTCGGCGGTTTCGAAGCGCTGCGCCGGGTCGCTCGCCACGGCCTGCAGCAGGTTGTGCTGCAGCCATTCCGGCAGGTCGGGTCGGTAGCGCGCGGCGTTGACCGGCTGGCCGAAGCGCGGGCGCTGAAAGGCCTCTACCTCGCCGTACGGGTAGTGTCCGGTCAGCAGGTGGTACAGGGTCACGCCCACTGCATACAAGTCCTGACGCGGGCTGGGCGGGTGGCCTTCGAATGCTTCCGGGGCGATGTACGAGGGTGTGCCGGGCAGCTCGTGCAGCGGGTCTTCGGACAGGCCCGGGCAATAAGCCAGGCCGAAGTCCAGCAGGCGCAGCTGGCCATCACGGCCCAGGTGCAGGTTGTCTGGCTTGATATCGCGGTGCAGCAAGTTGCGCCGATGCAGCACACCGACTGCCTGCAGCAGTTGCCGTGCGACTTCCAGCCATTGCGGCAAGGGCAGCGGGCCTTGTTCGGCCAGCAACGCCGCCAGGTTTCGGCCGGGATATTCGCGCATCACGTAGTACAGGTGCTGACGCTGACTGGCGGTGTGTAGCTCGGGGAAGTGCCGGCCGGCGATGCGGCGCAGAAACCACTCTTCCAGCAACAGCCCTTGTGCCGCCCCCGGTTCCTGTTCGCGTGCCGTGGGCAGGGTCTTGAGCAGCCAAGGCTGGTTCTGGCTATCGCGCACTTTGTACAGCAAGGACTGGCGGCTGTGCGCATGCAGTGTTTCGACCTGCCAGCCGTCGATCACCTGGCCTTCGCGCAGCGGGCCGGGCACTGGCCATTGTTGCAGTTGCGCCAGGGTATCGCCCAGGTTAGCCGTGCCCAGTTGATCGACTTGCACCAGCAAGGCGCTGGCGTTGTCCTTGCTGCCGTTGAGGTGCGCACTGGCCACCAGGGTGTCGGCGGCCAGTTGCAGGTCAGTTTGCTCGCGCAGCACGGCCTGGATGTGCTGTTCGCCCAGGCTGGCCCAGACCCCGTCGCTGAGCAGCAGGAAGCATTCACCCGGTTGCAGCTCGCCTTCCAGGTAATCCACCAGCAGGTGCTGGTCCAGGCCCAGTGCCCGTTTCAGTACATGCTGCATGCCCGGTTGGTCCCAGACATGGTCTTCGCTCAGGCATTGCAGGTTCCCCTCGTGCCAGCGGTACACCCGGCAGTCGCCTACATGGGCCAGGGTAAAGCGTCGGCCGCGCAACACCAACGCGCTAAGCGTGGTCAACAACGGCTGGCCGCTGCCCTGGGCGCGCAACCAGCGGTTTTGCGCCAGCAGCAGACGGTCGAGGGCCTGGGCTACGCTCCAGGTGGCCGGCGTGGCGTAGTAATCCAGGGCCAGTGCCTGCAGGCTGGCGCGTGCCGCCAGGCCGCCGTCGGCACATTGGCTGACGCCGTCGGCCAGCGCGAACAGGTAGCCTTTGCTGGCGGCCAGTTCTGGTGCCGGCGTCACCAGGCGCAGGGCGTCCTGGTTTTCCGCGCGCGGCCCGGTGGCGCTGGCCTGGGCAAAGCTCAGTTGCAGGCTCATCGGCGTGCCTCAGACCCGCGCTGCAGTGACTGCAGTCGAGCCCCAGGTGGTGCGCCAGCGCTGTTTCACCCCGTGCAGGCCGAACCAGGCCAGCAGGCCCAGGCTGGCGAACAGCCACAGCCCCAGTTGGTAATCACCAGTGTGCTGCTTGATGGTGCCAAGCCCGGCCGCCAGCAGGAAGCCGCCGATGCCACCGGCCATGCCGATCAGACCGGTCATTACCCCGATCTCTTGGCGGAAGCGTTGGGGCACCAGTTGGAACACGGCGCCATTGCCGGCACCCAGGCCGAGCATGGCGCTGACGAACAGCGCCAGTGCGGCCGCGGCAGAGGGCAGGTTGAAGCCGACGGCGGCAATGCAGATGGCGGCGACGCCGTACATGCCCAGCAGGGTGCGGATGCCGCCAAAACGGTCAGCCAGTGCGCCGCCGAGCGGGCGCATCAGGCTGCCGGCGAACACGCAAGCGGCGGTGTAGTAGCCGGCGGTGACCGGGCTCAGGCCGTACTGGTCACTGAAGTAGCCGGGCAGGGCACTGGCCAGGCCGATGAAGCCGCCGAAGGTAACGCTGTAGAAAAACATGAACCACCAGCTGTCACGGTCGCCCAGTGCCTTGAGGTAGTCGGCCATGGCTTTCGGCTTGGGCCGTTGCGGGGCATTGCGCGCCAACAGGGCGAACACCACCAGCGCCAGTGACAGCGGGATCAGCGCAAAGCCGAACACATTGTTCCAGCCAAAGCCCGCTGCCAGTGCCGGTGCCAGCAAGGCCGCGAACACCGTGCCGGAGTTGCCGGCGCCGGCGATGCCCATGGCCTTGCCTTGGTGCTGTGGCGGGTACCACTGCGAGGCCAGCGGCAGCGAGACGGCGAAGGACGCACCGGCAAAGCCCAGGAACACGCCGAGCAGCAGGGCCTGTTCATAGCTGTGTACGCCAAGGTACCAGGCTGCGGCGAGGGCGACGATGACCACCACCTGGCCGATCAGGCCAGCCGTCTTGGGCGACAGGCGGTCGACCAGAACGCCCATGGCAAAGCGCAGGATTGCCCCGGCCAGGATCGGCGTGGCCACCATCAGGCCCCGCTGTTGTGCGCTCAGTTGCAGGTCGGCAGCAATCTGCACCGCCAGCGGGCCCAGCAGGTACCAGACCATGAAGCTGAGGTCGAAATACAGAAATGCGGCGAACAGCGTGGGCACATGCCCGGATTTCCAGAAGCTGGTACTCATCGAACACCTCACTCGGTAGTACAACGGAACGAAAAAGACGCCGCTACCCGCTCCATGTGTGTGGAGGGGAGAGCGACGTCTTTGTCGGGATTCAAGTGGGGTAACCGCCGTTGGCTACCGGTGAGATTTGTTGAGCAAGAGATGGGCCAACTTCTGGTGGGGCTGGCTTGAGATTTTCAGCGCATCAGCCGAGCATCTCATGCATGGCAATGATCTGTTCGGCCACCTGGATCAGCTTCTGCTGCCGGCTCATGGCCTGGCGACGCATCAGGGTATAGGCCTGCTCTTCGTTGCAGTCCTTCATCTTCATCAGCAAACCCTTGGCTTGCTCGATGCGCTTGCGTTCGGCCAGTTGCTGGTCGCGCGCCAGCAGCTGCGCCTTCAGTGCCTGGTCGCTTTCGAAGCGGGCCATGGCCACGTCCAGGATCGGCTGCAGCCGCGCCGCATGGATACCCTCGACGATATAGGCGCTGACCCCTGCCTGGATCGCCTGGCGCATCATCCCGGGGTCGTGCTCGTCGGTGAACAACACGATGGGCCGCGGCTGGTCACGGCTCACCAGCACTACCTGTTCCATTACATCGCGGTCTGGTGAGTCGGTGTCGATCAGCACCACGTCCGGGCGCACCGTTTCGACGCAGGCGGGCAGGTCGATGGTCAGGTCTGGGGCTTCGATGATCTCGAAGCCGGCCTCACTCAAGGCCGCCCTGAGGCGGCCGAGCTTGCTCTGGGTGTCGTCGATCAGCAGGATGCGCAACATGTTCGTCCCCCTCACGCGCCGACACGGGCATCGGGCAAGTCACCCAAGGCATGCAAGCTGAAACTGCGGGCATAGCCGAAGGGGTCGCTGCCATTCCAGCGGGAGCCATCGATCAGCAGGCTGCTGCGCATCGGTTGGTCTGGGCAAGCGATGCCCAGGGTCTGTGCGGCCTCGCTGTACAACTGCAGTTGCTGGACTTGCCGGGCCACGCCGAGGTAGTCGGGGTCTTCGCGCAGCAGGCCCCAGCGGCGGAACTGGGTCATGAACCACATACCGTCGGACAGGTAGGGCAGGTTGGCCCGGCCCTGATCGAACAGGCGCAGGGCATGTGGGTCTTGCCATTGGTTGCCCAGGCCATCCTCATAGTGGCCGAGCAGGCGGGGGGCTATGCTGTCCAGCGGGGTGTCCAGATAGGCACTTGCGCTGAGCAGTTGCGCGGTGCTGCGGCGGTTTTCCGGGCTTTGTTCGATGAACCGGCTGGCGGTGAGGATCGCCTTGATCAACGCGCGGGCGCTGTTGGGGTATTGCTCGGCAAAGACGCGGGCGCAGGCCAGGACCTTTTCCGGGTGATCCGGCCAGATCGACTGGCTGGTGGCCAGGGTGAAGCCTTGGCCTTTGGCCACCGCGTCGGCGGCCCAGGGCTCACCAACGCAGAAGCCGTCAATGCGCCCGGCCTGGAGGTGTGCAGCCATCTGCGCCGGTGGCACCACGACGCTGTCGACGTCGCGCAGCGGGTGGATGCCCTGGCTGGCCAGCCAGTAATACAACCACATGGCGTGGGTGCCGGTGGGGAAAGTCTGGGCGAACGTCAGGCGTGCGCCATGCTGGTGCACCAGGCGCGCCAGTGCCTCAGGGTTGGTCACGCCTTTGCGCTGCAAGGCAGGGGACAGGTTGATCGCCTGGGCGTTCTGGTTCAGCCCCATGAGCACGGCCATGTCGCTGGCAGGTACGCCGCCAATGCCCAGGTGCACGGCGTAGACCAGGCCATACAGGCAATGCGCGGCGTCCAGTTCGCCGCTGACCAGCTTGTCGCGCAGCCCGGCCCACGAGCCCTGGCGCTTGAGGTTGAGGGTAAGGCCGTGCTGCTGGGCGAAGCCCTGGGTGGCGGCGACCACGACCGAGGCGCAGTCGGTCAGGGCCATGTAGCCGATGTTCAGGCTGGTTTTTTCCGGCGCGTCGCTGCCGTTGACCCAGGCCAGGGGCGTTGCTCGGGGTACAGTGTTCACAAGAGTCCTCGCCCTTACTGATAAGGCTGTGGGCTGAACAGGTGCAACCGATGTGCCAAGCGCTCCACGATTTGCTGTCCTGCCAGCCCCGCGCTGGCTATAATCGCCCCCTCACTCACCCTGAGCCTTGCCCGCCCATGTATACCCTGGCCCGCCAGCTGCTGTTCAAGCTTTCCCCGGAAACTTCCCACGACCTGTCCCTGGACCTGATCGGCGCCGGTGGCCGTATGGGCCTCAACGGCATGCTGTGCAAGCAACCGGCGTCATTGCCGGTTTCGGTCATGGGCTTGAACTTCGCCAACCCGGTGGGGCTTGCAGCTGGCCTGGACAAGAACGGCGCGGCCATCGACGGCTTCGCCCAGCTGGGCTTCGGCTTTGTCGAAATCGGCACTGTCACCCCGCGTCCGCAGCCAGGCAACCCCAAGCCACGGTTGTTCCGCCTGCCGGAAGCCACGGCCATCATCAACCGCATGGGCTTCAACAACCTGGGCGTTGATCACCTGCTCGACCGCGTACGCGCCTCGCGCTACAAGGGGGTGCTGGGCATCAACATCGGCAAGAACTTCGATACCCCGGTCGAACGTGCCGTCGATGACTACCTGATCTGCCTGGACAAGGTCTACACCGCCGCCAGCTACATCACGGTCAATGTCAGCTCGCCCAACACCCCGGGCCTGCGTAGCCTGCAGTTCGGCGACTCGCTCAAGCAGTTGCTCGATGCCCTGGCCGAGCGACGCGAGCAACTGGCCGGTACACATGGCAAGCGCGTGCCCCTGGCAATCAAGATCGCACCGGACATGAGCGACGAAGAAACGGCGCTGGTGGCCGCCGCGCTGATGGCGTCGGGTATGGATGCGGTGATCGCCACCAACACCACGCTGGGGCGTGAAGGTGTCGAAGCACTGCCGTACGGTGGTGAGGCGGGCGGCCTGTCGGGCGCACCGGTGCGGGAGAAGAGCACTCATATCGTCAAGGTGCTGGCAGGTGAGCTGGGCGGCAAGTTGCCGATCATTGCCGCCGGTGGCATTACCGAAGGCCGCCATGCTGCCGAGAAGATCGCGGCCGGGGCGAGCCTGGTGCAGATTTACTCGGGCTTCATCTACAAAGGGCCGGCGCTGATTCGCGAAGCGGTGGATGCTATCGCGGCAATGCCGCGGTGACCTGATGGGCCGATTCGCGGGCCAGCCCGCTCTTGCAGGGATAGTGTGGGTACAGCTGATGAGGTTTGCCAAGGCATAAAAAAGGGCCCCTTCGAGGGGCCCCTGGGCCTTAGCCCGCCGCCCGGATGGGGCGTGCATGGTAAATCGAATTCAGTGTCCTCGTTCAGCCAACGGCGTGATTTTCGTTGAGTCTATGGATGCCAGCGGTGCCAGTCATTCCGTCCCAGTTATCACCGCGACCTTCACGCCAGCCGTTGATCCAGGCTTGGCGAACAGAAGGAAGATTGAAGGGGCAAAGTTCGCGGGATTTGCCGGTGACCCCGTATTGGTAGCCACGTGAATATGCTCTTTCCAACGGATCACGCTTAAGTCTTCTCATAGGGTGTTGCCCTCACTTGTTGACTGTAATGTCCCGTCGGCCTCTCCGAGGCCGGGCAGAGTCGTTCTGCCGGTTTGCGCTCGCTGCCGGCGTGGCGAGCTGAAAGTGCCGCCTCGTTGCGAAGCGGCCTGAGACCAGTTCTATCGAATGCGAGTCACGGTGTGAATGATCGATTTGTCATAAGCACGTAACCTTTCCAAGGGTGAGGGGATAAGTAAATAAATGCGACTCAACCTTATTTGGTGTTTAGCCCTGCAATGATCGGGGTTTGCCGTTCTTTGACGTCATTTCGCCAGCGTTGTTTGCGGATGACAGAAATAATTTGAAATGCGACGAAGGGTCACATTGGCCCGCAGATCGCCAGAATTACGCGTACTGCCTGATGATCTAAGCTGTCTTTGCCACTGGGCCAAGCACGGATCGGTCAGGCGGCCCGGCTTTTCTGCAGCACGTTGTGTGTCGCAGAGGGCCACCCGCACGCCTGCTGGAAAGGTGTACGGGCAAACATCGCGGGGCGATGCGTCGCCCCGTCAGTCAAATAGCCCAAGGCGCTGGAATACTCATGTCGGACCGTTTCGAACTTTACCTCACCTGTCCCAAAGGCCTTGAAAGCCTGCTCGCCGAAGAGGCCAAGGGCCTCGGCCTTGACGAGGTGCGCGAGCACACCTCGGCCATTCGCGGCGCCGCCGACATGGAAACTGCTTACCGCCTGTGTGTCTGGTCACGTCTGGCCAACCGCGTATTGCTGGTGCTGAAGCGCTTCTCGATGAAGAACGCCGACGACCTTTACGACGGCGTGCACGCGGTCGACTGGGCTGACCACCTGGCAGCCGACGGCACCCTGGCTGTGGAGTTCAGCGGCCATGGCTCAGGCATCGACAATACTCACTTCGGTGCGCTGAAGGTCAAGGATGCGATCGTCGACAAGCTGCGTAACCGCGAAGGCCTGCGCCCGTCCGTGGAAAAGATCGACCCAGACGTGCGTGTGCACCTGCGCCTGGACCGCGGCGAGGCCATTTTGTCCCTCGACCTGTCCGGGCACAGCCTGCACCAGCGTGGCTACCGCCTGCAGCAAGGCGCCGCGCCGCTGAAGGAAAACCTGGCGGCAGCGGTGCTGATCCGTGCTGGCTGGCCGCGTATTGCTGCCGAAGGTGGTGCGCTGGCCGACCCGATGTGCGGTGTGGGTACCTTCCTGGTCGAGGCCGCGATGATCGCCGCCGATATCGCCCCCAACCTCAAGCGCGAACGCTGGGGCTTCAGTGCCTGGCTCGGCCATGTGCCGGCGCTGTGGCGCAAGGTGCATGACGAAGCGCAGGCGCGCGCGCAGGCCGGCCTGGCCAAGCCACCGCTGTGGATCCGTGGCTACGAGGCTGACCCGCGGCTGATCCAGCCGGGCCGCAACAACGTCGAGCGTGCCGGCTTGGGCGACTGGGTGAAGATCTACCAAGGCGAAGTCAGTACATTCGAGCCACGCCCGGACCAGAACCAGAAAGGCCTGGTCATCAGCAACCCGCCCTACGGTGAGCGCCTGGGTGACGAAGCCAGCCTGCTGTACCTCTATCAGAATCTGGGCGAGCGCCTGCGCCAGGCCTGCATGGGCTGGGAAGCAGCGGTATTCACGGGTGCGCCGCAACTGGGCAAGCGCATGGGCATTCGTAGCCACAAGCAGTACGCGTTCTGGAACGGCGCATTGCCATGCAAGCTGCTGCTGTTCAAGGTGCAGCCTGACCAGTTCGTCACCGGTGAACGCCGCGAAGCGCAGCCTGAAGGCACCGAAGCCCGCCAGCAGGTGCCGCAGGCCAGCGAGCCCGCGCGGCTGTCGGAAGGGGCGCAGATGTTTGCCAACCGCCTGCAGAAGAACCTCAAGCAACTGGGCAAGTGGGCCCGTCGCGAGCAGATCGACTGCTACCGCCTGTACGATGCCGACATGCCTGAATATGCCCTGGCGGTCGACCTGTACCAGGACTGGGTACACGTGCAGGAATACGCCGCGCCACGTTCGGTCGACCCGGACAAGGCTCAGGCGCGTCTGCTCGATGCACTGGCGGCCATCCCGCAGGCGTTGGGCATTTCGCCGCAGCGTGTAGTGCTCAAACGTCGCGAGCGGCAAAGCGGCACGCGCCAGTACGAACGTCAGGCTACCGAGGGCCGCTTCCAGGAAGTGAACGAAGGTGGCGTCAAGCTGCTGGTCAACCTCACCGACTACCTGGATACCGGGCTGTTCCTCGACCACCGCCCGATGCGTATGCGCATCCAGCGTGAGGCTGCCGGCAAGCGCTTCCTCAACCTGTTCTGCTACACCGCGACGGCCACCGTGCACGCGGCCAAGGGCGGTGCGCGCAGCACCACCAGCGTCGACCTGTCAAAAACCTACCTGGACTGGGCGCGGCGTAACCTGGCACTCAATGGCTATTCCGAGCGCAACCGCCTGGAGCAAAGCGATGTAATGGCTTGGCTGGAAGGCAACCGTGACAGCTACGACCTGATCTTCATCGACCCGCCAACCTTCTCCAACTCCAAGCGCATGGAAGGTGTATTCGACGTGCAGCGTGACCATGTTCAGCTGTTGGACCTGGCCATGGCCCGTCTGGCGCCGGGTGGTGTGCTGTATTTCTCCAACAACTTCCGCAAGTTCCAGCTGGACGAGCACCTGATGGCGCGTTACGTGGTGGAAGAAATCAGCGCGCAGACCCTGGACCCGGACTTCGCGCGTAATAACCGTATCCATCGCGCTTGGCGTTTGCAGCTTCGTTGAGGCGACGAGGTACATTGCACGGCTAATGGCCAATAGCTATAACTGAGGGCAGGGCAAGATAATCCGCAGGACGCTGACGTGACGAGATGGGTGTATGTCAAAGTGTGGCGTGCGTGCGCGGTTGCTTGGCTTGTGCACAGAGAGGGCGTCCGCCTGGGCGATGGCGCTGATTGCACTGGTGGCGGGCGGCTTGTTGACCGCCGCCTTGGCATTTGCCGCGCACACCTTCTACAAACAGCAGCTGCGCCAGCGCTTTGAGCTGCTGGCCAGTGAGCGCGCCAGCCGTATTGCCGAGCGCTTTGACGAACAGCAGCAGCGCCTGGACGGGCTGCGGCGGTTTTTCAGCTTTTCCAACGACATCAGCCCGCGCGAATTTGACGGCTATGCCCGGCCACTGCTGCAGCGCACCCTGGCCTATGCCTGGGCGCCGCGCGTCGAGGCTACGCAACGCGCCGAATTCGAGCGCCTGGCCAGTGCCCATACCGGCCCAGGCTACGTGATCCGGGACAAGGACGCGCAAGGCCAGTGGCGCCCGGCGTCGCAGCGCGACCATTACTTCCCGGTACTCTATACCCAATCGGGCGAACTGCCCGGGTTGCCCTACGGCCTGGACCTCGCTGGCCGAAGCGAGCCTCAGGCGGCCTTGGCGCGGGCGTTGGGGCCAGGCAGCATGGCGGTGTCCGAGCCATTGGCCCTGCTCGATACCCACTCGGCAGAGCGCGGCCTGTTGATGGTCGCGCCGGTATTTTCCGATGCCGACCCCCGCGGTGCTGCAGCGGGTTATGTGGTGGCCTTGCTGAGCATGCGCGAGCTGGTCAGCGACGGTCGGCCGGTAGCGACTGATGACAACCTTGTCGTGCGCATCACGGACCCGTCTGGGTTAGAAGGCCCCGTCGTGATGTTCGATTCGCAAAATCAGGTCGCGCCCTTGGCCCTGGCCAGCAATCAGTTGTTGCGCCTGGCCGATCACTATTTCCAGCTGAGCATTCAGCCGAGCCAGGCGTTCGTGCAGGCGAACCGCTCCTCGGCAGTGCTGGCGGTCGGTTTGTTGGGCGGACTGTTGAGCCTGTTGCTCAGCGTGCTGCTCTACAGCCTGTTGAGCCAGCGTCAGCGCGCCTTGGCCTTGGTCGCTCAGCGTACGGCCGAGTTGCAGGTCAGCGAGCAGTCGTTGCGTGGCACCCACAACCAACTGCGCAGTGTGCTGGATGCCGCGACCCAGGTGGCGATCATCGCCACCAACCTCAAGGGGGTGGTCAGCACGTTCAACGCCGGTGCCGAACGCATGCTCGGTTACGCGGCCAGCGAAGCGATCGGCCGCTTGCGCCTTGAAGACCTGGTGCTGCCGGAGGAGCTGAACCTGCGTGCCCAGGCCTTGACCCTGCGTTTTGGCCGCGCCATTGCTGGCGGCCAGGCGATGTTCGCTGAAACGGTGCAAGAGCACGGTGCCGAGCCTGGCGAGTGGACCTTGCTACGGGCCGATGGCAGCCAGCTGGTCGCCAACATGCTGGTGACTGCCATGCTCGACGAACAGGGGTTGTGGGTTGGCTACCTGGCCATCTGCATTGACGTGACCGAGCGGCGCCGGGTGCATGAGGCGTTGGCAGCGCGTGACCGGTTGCTGGAAAAGCTCAGTGCCGAGGTGCCGGGCGGTATCTACCAATATCGCCTGGATGCCAACGGCCATTCGTGTTTTCCATATGCCAGCATGGGCCTGTATGACATCTATGAGGTCGACCTGATGCAGTTGCGTGAGGATGCCTCGGGGGTGTTCGAACGTATCCACCCCGATGACCTGGAGCGCGTGCGCCGCTCGGTGCGCTATTCGGCCGAACACCTGTCACCCTGGCGCGAGGAGTATCGGGTCTGCCTGCCCCGGGCCGGACTGCGCTGGGTGCGTGGCGAGGCGACCCCGGAAGTGGGCGAGCAGGGCTGCACCCTGTGGCATGGCTACCTGACTGACATCTCCGACCTGAAGGGCGTGGAGGAAGAGTTGCGGGCGCTGTCGGTCACAGACTCGCTGACCGGTATCCATAATCGTCGCTACTTCCAGGAGCGGCTCAAGATCGAACTGGAACGGGCCCAGCGCGATGGCTTGGCGCTGGCGGTGATCATGCTCGACATCGATCACTTCAAGCGCATCAACGACCGCTTCGGCCATGCCGTCGGCGACCGGGTGCTGCGTAGCCTGTGCCAGCGCATCGGTCAGCGTTTACGGCGTACCGATGTGTTCTGCCGCTTGGGCGGGGAAGAGTTCATGGTGCTTTGCCCGGGCAGCGATGTCGATCAGGCGCGGTTGCTGGCGCTGGAGTTGTGGCAAGGGGTGCGCAATGTGCCGGTGGAAGGCGTGGGCCAGGTGACTGCAAGCTTTGGGGTGGCGGGTTGGCGGTCGGGCGAAGGCGCCGATGCCTTGCTGTTGCGCGCCGACGCCGGCGTGTATGCGGCCAAACAGGCCGGGCGGGACCGGGTGGAGGGGGAGTCGGCCTAAGCGCTGTCGGTTGCCGGTACCGAGCCTTTCGCGGCGAAAACCGCTACAGGTTGCACAGGTTTGGCAAGCCGTGCTCACCCCTGTAGGAGCGGGTTCACCCGCGAAAAGGCCAATACAGGCTAACCAATCAATTAGCTGCTGTACTGCCAGCCAGCTTCGGCTGGCGATACAGGTCAAGCAACACCTGATCCAGCACCTGCGAGGCACCCCACGGTTTAGGGTCGTTGAGAATCGCCGCCACCGCCCAGGTATGGCCGTTGCTGTCGCGGCTGAAGCCGGCAATCGCCCGCACAGTGTTCAGTGTGCCGGTCTTGATGTGCCCTTCACCGGTCATCGCGGTGCGCTTGAGACGCTTGCGCATCGTGCCGTCCATGCCCACCAGCGGCATCGAGCTCATGAATTCGGCAGCGTAAGGGCTCTTCCAGGCGGCTTTCAGCATCTCGGCCATTTCCCGGGTACTGACCCGTTCGGCACGCGACAGGCCAGAGCCGTTTTCCATCACCAGATGCGGCGCAGTAATACCTTTTTTCGCCAGCCATTGGCGTACCACGCGCTGAGCAGCACGGGCGTCGTCACCATCGGCATCGGTGCGGAACTGCGCGCCAAGGCTCAGGAACAGCTGCTGGGCCATGGTGTTGTTGCTGTACTTGTTGATGTCGCGGATCACTTCCACCAGGTCTGGCGAGAAGGCGCGGGCCAACAGGCGAGCACTCTTGGGCACATTCTCGATGCGGTCGCCACCCTGGATGTTGCCACCCAGTTCGTTCCAGATTGCGCGCACGGCACCGGCGGCGTAGGTGGAATGGTCGAGCAGCGACAGGTAGGTTTGCGAGTTGCAGCCGTCACCCAGTTGGCCGCTGACCGTGACACTGATGCCGTCGGCCTGGGGCACCGGGTTGTAGCGCACATCACCGGTGCATTTCTTTGAGGCTACCGGCTTGACCTGGTTGTCGATACGGATACTGGCAATCGGCGGCTCGACTGCGACGGTGACTTTGCCACCATCATTGCGCGCCACGAAGCGCAGGGCCTTGAGGTTGACCAGCAGCGAGTCGGGCTTGACCAGGAACGGCTTGTTATCATCACCGCCGTCGTCGTTGAACTGCGGCAGGTTGGGTTGCACGAAATGGCTGCGGTCCAGCACCAGGTCACCGGTGACGGTGCGCACGCCATTGGCGCGCAGGTCACGCATCAGCAGCCACAGCTTTTCCATGTTCAGTTTGGGGTCACCGCCACCTTTAAGGTACAGGTTACCGTTAAGCACACCGTTGCTCAGGGTGCCGTCGGTGTAGAACTCGGTTTTCCACTGGAAGGTCGGGCCAAGCAGTTCGAGGGCGGCGTAGGTCGTGACCAGTTTCATGGTCGAGGCCGGGTTCACCGACACATCGGCATTGAACACGGTCGGGGTGCCGGGGCCATCCAGCGGCAGCATCACCAGCGACAGCGCTGTGTCCTGCAGCTTGTTGGCCTTGAGCGCCTGCTGCACTTTGGCAGGCAGGGTGGTATTGACGGCGGCGTGGCTGGGCAAGGCAAGTGGCAACAGCAGGCCGGCAAGAACGAGGGGACGAAGCGTTTTGATCATAGTGAGTGAATACCCTGCGGCGAGGGAAAAGGGCTTTGGGGCTGTAAGAGATGATGGCCCCACGACGTAAACACTACGCATTATGCCCCAAGCGCAGCCGCGATGCGTCACGTTCGACGGAAAAGCATCGCCAATAAAAAGGCCACCCGAATGGGGTGGCCTTTTCAGCAATCAACCTTTCAGCTCGAAGCTGACAAGTATCACTCAGCCTTGTTGATAGGCTTTTCCGGGTACCAGGCATCCAGCAGCGGGCTGACTTCGATTTTGGTCAGTTCGCTGCGGCCTTTGAGCCAGGCTTCAACGGCAGCGCGCTGTTCTTCGCTGACCGAGCCGCGTTTGACCGAGCACACCAGGCCGAAATCGTCACCGCCTACATAATCCAGGCCGTTGGCGTCCATGGCTTCTTCCAGGAACGCGTCGAGGAAAGCATCGATTGCCTGGTCATCCAGATCTTCCTTGAATTCCAGGTTCAGCTCGAAGCCCAATTCCTGAAACTCGTCGACACACAGCTTCTTGCGCAGACGACGGGAGCGGTTTGTGGCCATGAAACAATCCTCTTAGGTAATAACGCCGCGCAGTCTACCAGTTAACACGTGTGGTTGCCTGCCTGAGTATCTCTGCTTGTGGCCAACTCCTTGGCCAGGGCACGCTCCACTCGGCACATATGCCGTGCCAGTACCTGGCGCCGCAGGCGCACCTGGGCAGTGGGCAAGTCGCTGGCTTCGAGGGCTTCACAGGCCGCCATCAGGTCAGGGGCTTCCAGCATGCGTGCGGCGCTGAGCACCTTATGGGCCTGCTCGGCAATGGCGCCGCTGTCGTGTTGCGGGTGAAGCGCCATCAGGCTGGCCAGATCGGCCTGAAGGCTCTGGTGCAGGGCCTCCAGGAAGCGCTGACGATCGACCGGGTCAGGCCCGACCACGGCGGCCAGGCCGTCCAGCTGGTACAGCTTGCGGCGGGGGCGTTGCTGGCGGCGCGGGCGAATGCCAGCCAGGCGCTGGCTGAGGGTGCTCAGGCTGATGGGCTTGAGCAGGCAGTCGTCCATGCCGGCGGTCAGGCACTTGCGGCGTACTTCCGGCTGTGCGTTGGCGGTATAGCCGAGGATGGTGCAGGGGGGGCGCTTGCCATGGCGTTCTTCGGCGCGCACGGCAGTCGCCAGCTGGTAACCGTTCATGTGCGGCATGTTGCAGTCGAGTACCAGCACATCGAAGTCGCCTTCCCGCCAGGTCGCCAGGCCTTCCCGCCCATCGCGGGCGCTGGCGTGCTCCAGGCCCAGGTAGCCAAGTTGTTGCGCCATCAGTTGCAGGTTGGCCGGGTGATCATCGATGACCAGCACGTTCAGCCGTGGGTCGGGCACGTCGAGCTGCTCGGGCAGCGGTTTCGGCTGCTCTGCGCCATCCACCCGTTGCAGCGGCATCTTCAGGCGCACCTGGGTACCGACATCCTCCAGGCTCTTCATGGACAGGCTGCCGCCCATCATTTCGCACAGGTTGCGGCAGATGGCCAGGCCCAGCCCGGTACCTGCGCGGGCGCCCTGGCTGTGCGGGTTGGCCTGGATGAACGGGTTGAACAGGCGCTGCAGGTCGTCGGGGTGGATGCCGATGCCACTGTCGCGCACCTCCAGCTCCAGTACGGCGGGTGTGCTGGTACCGTCATCCAGCAGGCTGACGCAGATGCGCACCTGACCATGCTCGGTGAACTTGATGGCATTGCTCACCAGGTTGGACAGCACCTGCTTGAAGCGCAGCGGGTCAAGCAGGACATGGCAGCGTGCGGCCGGGGCGATCTGCACCTCCAGGGCCAGGCCTTTTTGCCGCGCCTGGCCATCGAAAATGCGCGCCACCGATTCGACCAGCGCCGCCAGGTCGACCACCTCCGGGGCCAGGGACAAGTGCCCGGACTCGATGCGCACGATGTCGAGAATGTCACCGATCAGGCCTAGCAGGTCTTTGGCCGAATGGTGTGCCAGTTCCAGCGCGCTGCGGTCCACCCGGCCCTGGTCGGCGCGCTTGACCGCCAGCTCCAGCATGCCGATGACGGCGTTCATCGGGGTGCGGATTTCGTGGCTGATGGTCGCCAGGAATGTGCTCTTGGCGCGGTTGGCATCGTCGGCCTGCTGCTTGGCCTGGCGCAGCTCCATGACCAGTTGGCGGCGTTCGCTGATGTCGATCCAGCCGCCGATGATCCCCTGCACCTCACCCAGGGAGTCGCGGTACGGCAAGATCCAGTGGTAGATAGTCAATTCCCGGCCTTTGATCCGTAGTGGGCGGTCCTTGATCAGCGGCGAGCCTGCCGCCATGACCTTCTGGTAATCAGCCTGGATCTGCCGAGCCTGCTCGGAATCGGCAAACAGGCTGTCGTTGAGTTTTCTGCCGATCACCTGATCGGAGCGGGCCTGCACGGCTTCAAGGTAGCTGTAGTTGCAACTTTTCAGGCAACCCTCGCGGTCGCGCACATACATGGGGTGAGGCGTACCGTTGAGCAGGGCGCGCATGAATGCCAACTGGTCGTTCAGCGCGCGTTCGGCGCGCTGGCGCTGGCGAATCTGCAGCCGCAGGCGGGCATTCCAGAGCAGGGCCAGCAATAAAAGCACGACCGTGGCCAGCACCACCTGCAGGGCAAGGCGGCTGTAGCCTTTGGTGTTGTCATCCTCATGCCTGCCAAAGCCGCGCCAGCGGTTGTTGATTACCCCCAGCTCCTCGGGTGAGATACTCAGCAAAGCCTTGTCGAGGATAGACAACAGCGCCGGTGACGGGGCAATGGTGGCCATGGCGAAGTTGGCGGGTTCGCTGCCGACCGAGGTGCGGATGACCAGCTCGGGGTTGCTGGCCAAGGCGTGGTTGGCGTCGATCAGGGTGGTGATCACCGCATCGACGGCCCCGCTGTTGAGCAACGCCATGGAGTAGAACGCGCTTTCGGTCTCGACCCAGCTTATCTTTGGGTAGTCCCGGGACAGCATGGCGTTCATGGTGCTGTCCCGGGTAATGGCGATGCGATGCCCCTGCAACTGCTCCAGTGAACTCAGTGTGTTGTTGTCCTTGTGGTTGACCAGCACATAGGCGCTTTCGAGGTAGGGGCGGCTGATTTGCAGGTCGTCCCCTGGTTTCCCGGCGCTGGCCAGTGCGGCGATGACATCGGCCCGGCCATCCTTGAGGCGGGCGACCATGTCGGCAATGCCACTGGCGCGCTGCACTTCGAAACGCAACCCGGTGCGCAGGCGAATGAGTTCCAGCAGGTCGGCGGTGATGCCTCGGAAATGCCCCGAATCATCGAAATAGGACAGTGGTGCAGCCGCGTCATCGGCTGCCACGCGCATCACGGGATGCTTCTGCAACCACTGCTGCTCGGCCGCGCTCAATTGCAGTTGGCGATCGCTCAGCAACAGGTCGCTGCCGGCGCTCCAGCGTTTGAAGATACTGGAGCGTATGGCCGGGCTTTGCCTGTCCAGGATGGTGTTCACCAGGTCCAGCAGCACGGTATCTTGCTGACGCAAGGCAAAACCGAAGCCGATGGCCTCGTGTTTGCCGAAGTTGGCCATGCGCAGGCGGGGCAGATGACCACGGTTGAGCTGGTAGTGCGTGGAGATGGTGTCGCCGATGAACACGTCGGCCTGGCCGAATGCGACAGCATTCAGTGCCTGGCTGGAAGAACCAAAGGCCAGCAGCTCGGCCTTGGGGTAGGCGGTGAGTACTTCTTGTCTGGGCAAATAGTGGTAGAGCATACCCAGGCGCATGCCGGCCAGGTCCATGTCCAGCGCCCGTTTTTCGTCTTCACGCGTTACCAGTACAGGTTGGTCGACGGCATAGGGCCGCGACAGTGCCAGGCCGTCACTGGCCGCTTCGTAGCCATTGGCGCTGCCCAGCAGGTCAATATCCCCGTGCCGGAGCGCCTCCACCGCCGCCTGCCGGCTGGAGAAACGCAGCACCCTCACTGGCAACTGCAAGGCCATGCCGATCAGGCTTGCATACTCGGCGGTCAGGCCCTGGTAGTCGTTGCCGCCACCGGTGATGTCGAACGGCGGATAGTCGGGGGCCGACGTGCCCAGTACCAGTTCCTGCTGGCCTTCGAGCCATTGCCGTTGTTCGGGCGTGAGCACGGGCTGGACGGGGCGGGCCGATGAGCGCGCCAGTAATGTAAAGGACGCGGCTTCGCGATGGCCAGCCTGTGTCGCGCCGCTGAGCAGCAGCAGGACGAGCAGCAGGCGATTGATAGCTCGGGCCATGACCACGTTCAGACCAGCGCGTTGCGCTTGGCCATCTCGATCAGATCGACCAGCGTATTGACTTGCAGTTTGTGCATGAGGCGCTTCTTGTAGGTACTGACAGTCTTGCTGCTGAGGAACATGCCCTTGGCAATTTCCTTGTTGCTGCGGCCTTGGGCGAAAAGTTGAAGCACCATCAGTTCGCGGTCATTTACCTGGCGGAAAAGTTGCAGGTCGCTGTCGGTCGTCTGGTTGTTTTTTATTGCCTGGCTGGGGAAGTAGTTATAACCGGCCAGTACGGCCTTGATTGCACTGAGCAGTTCACTCAAGTCTTCCTGCTTGCAGACATAACCTGCTGCGCCCGAGTGCATGCAACGTACGGCAAACAATGCCGGGGACTGTGCAGTCAATACCAGAACCTTCAAGGGCAGGGCCATGCTCTGAAAGCGGGCCAGCACCTCCAGGCCGTCTAGCTTGGGGATGCTGATGTCAAGAATGACCAGGTCGGGGTTGCTCTCGCGGATCATTTGCATGGCGTCTACGCCGTTGTCCGACTCGCCGACAATCTTGTAGTTCTGGTTTTCCAGCAGCATACGGACGGCCAGGCGAATCACCGGATGGTCGTCAACGATAAATATGGAATGCATGTTCAACTTCCCTGCGGTCGATTGAGGGTGACAGTGGGCACCTTATCGCAGTTGGAAGTCGTCAGGCGTGCGAGGAATGGCTGTTAGGCTTATATGGGAAACGGCTTACAAGATAAAGCAAAATGGGCTACGGAATAGGTGTGGTTAACTCGCTGTCAAAGCGATTTTGGTAACTTTTCATTAGTTTTTATTCATGCCGTTTAGTGTGGTTACCCTCGGTGTAGGAAGTTTCCTGCAAGCGTGGTGCAGCGCCTGGCCGAGCCCGCGCTGCACCGACGCGTTTCAGGTCGGGCTGGAGCGCCCGGTCATCTCCCGGGCCATTTCGCTGGCATAGCTGTCGGTCATGCCGGCGATGAAGTCGATCATGCGCAGGAAGGCGCTGTGCAACGAGGCATGTGGGTCTGGCGCATTGTTGCCGATCAGGTCCAGCACCCTGCGACTCTTGAACGATGGCGTACGTCCACCGTGCTGCTCGAGGGCCGCACCGCAGAACGTGTTCAGCAGAATCTCCAGGGTGGTGTAGGCGCCGATTTCGTGCAGGGTCTTGCGCTTGTCCTGGAAGATTTTGTTGCGTGCCATGTCCTTGGCTTGCAGTACACAGCGTTTGGCTGGGCCATGCATGTGTTCCACCAGGTCGCCCGGCAGTTGCCCGGCCAGCAACGCCTGCTGCTGCTCGACGAAGGCGTGGGCGGCGGCGTTGGTCAGGTGTTCGATGGCCTTGCCGCGCAGTATTGCCAGTTTGCGCCGACGAGAATCGCGTGGGCCGAGCTGGCGGTAGGTTTCTGGCAGGTCTTCGCCGACCAGGTCAAGCAACAGCGCTTCGACTTCTGCGTATTGCAGCAGCTCCATTTCCAGGCCGTCTTCCAGGTCGATCAGCGCGTAGCAGATGTCATCGGCAGCCTCCATCAGATACACCAGTGGGTGGCGCGCCCAGCGCTGGTGTTCCAGCTGCGGCAGGCCGAGCTTGCGGGCGATCTGTTCGAGCAGGGGCAGTTCGCTCTGATAGCTGCCGAACTTGTGCTTCTTGTAGCCCAGGGCGTCGGCATGGCGGGCGCTCCACGGGTACTTGAGGTAAGTGCCGAGGGTGGCATAGGTCAGGCGGGTCCCCCCATCGAACTGGTGGTATTCCAGTTGGGTGAGCACACGAAAGCCCTGGGCATTGCCTTCGAAGTTGAGAAAGTCGGCCCGTTCGTCATCGCTCATGTCGTCCAGCCAGCCACGCCCGGCGGCCTGTTGGAACCAGTGGCGAATGGCGTCTTCGCCGGAGTGGCCGAATGGCGGGTTGCCGATGTCGTGGGCCAGGCAGGCAGACTGCACGATCATCCCCAGGTCACTGGGGGCGCACCAGTCCGGCAGGTTATCACGCAGGGTCTCGCCGACGCGCATCCCCAGCGAGCGGCCGACGCAGCTGACTTCCAGCGAATGAGTCAGGCGCGTATGGATATGGTCGTTGCTCGACACCGGATGCACCTGGGTCTTGCGGCCGAGGCGGCGGAAGGCACCGGAGAAAATGATGCGGTCGTGGTCTTTGTGGAAGGGGCTGCGCCCGAGTTCATCGGCGCTGTACAGGGCTTTGCCCAGCCGTTCGCGGGTAAGCAAGGTGTGCCAGTCCAAGGCGCGGTCTCCTGTCGTTCGAAGGCAGCAGCATACCCTGCAGGAAGCGCCGTGTGCTGCGAAGAAGAGGCCGGCCCTTTGATGCATTCGTATCGATCGTACGGGCCTCTTCGCAACACAAGGCTGCTTCTGCCGGGGCGAGCGTCAGGGGCGGCGGCCGCCTTGCAGGTAGAGGCGTACCAGCGGCAGCAGGGTGCTGCCCAACCGTACCAGGCGCGTCAGGTTGCCGCTGCGTACGCCTTTGCCGGTGAGAAAGCCCAGCGCCACCACAGCGCCGATGCCCCACAGTGGCGCATGCTTGATACCCAGGCCTTCATGTAGCGAGCTGCCCATGCCGCGCACGCGGCGCAGCGGTTCAAGCAACTGACCGGACTCATGACGGATTTCCTGGCGGTGCATCTCCATGCGCAGGCGCAGCAGCGCCTTGCGCAGTTCGCGCGGGTTACGCGTGTTTGGCAGTTCTGGCAGGCTCATGGCAACAGGCGCTCCCTGTCCTTGGCAAGTTCGTCGAGGGTGGCGCCGAAGGGCGATGATTCGTCGAACACCGCCGCCTTCAGGCGCACGCCGCAGTACAGGGCGGCAATGCCATAGAACACGCACAGGCCAATGATACCGGCCAGTCGATAGCTGTCCCACAGCAGCACCAGCAGCAGCCCGGACAGCGCGGTCAGCAGCAGCAGGGCGAACACCAGCGCCAGGCCGGCGAACAGCAGCAGGCTCAAGGTACGGCCCTTCTGCTCCTGCAACTCGATACCGAACAGTTCGATGTGACTGTGCAGCAGCCCCAGCATGGCCGCGCCCAGGCGCTTGCCCGAAGCGCCGGTGCCGTTGGCGTCATTCTCCATGGGTTCCCCTTAGCGCCGGTTGGCCAGCAGACCGATCAACAGGCCGACGCCGGCCGCGATGCCGATTGCCCGCCACGGGTTTTCCTGCACGTACTGCTCGGCGCTGCCAAGCGCTGCCTGACTGCGTTCACGCACCGAGTCCTGGGTCAGTTGCAGGGTTTCGCGGGCCTGGGCCAGGCGCTCGTGAATCTGCTCGCGCAGTTCGTCGGCCTGGTCGCCGGCCAGGTTGGCGGTGTCGGCCAGCAGCTTCTCGGTGTCGCGCACCAAGGCCTGGAAGTCAGCCATCAATATCTCTTGTGCATTCTTTGCCGATTTGCTGGCCATGGGTCTCTCCCTGTCGATGAGTGTTGGTAGTTCGAGTGACAGCACGCATGGAAGGTTCAAGTGCGGCTGCTGGTATGGGCCTTGCTAAGTTTTTGCCACGTTGCGGAGCGCCTGTAACCGGTTTTGCGCCGATTCAGGGCGCCCGCGCAGCGGATACCGATAAACCTTAACCCAATCCACGACAAACCCAAGAAAAAACCACGCAGGCTTCACCCCGCTCACCTGAACAGGGTAGGGGCTGGCACCGATTCGGTGCAGGGATGCAGGTTCTTGAACTGTCCTGGTGCCTTTTTCAGCAGGTCTGCCTATTTCATGGAAAACATGCACAGCGCTATGGACTCTCTGGTCCACGGTTCCAACACCCTGTTCATTCTCATGGGCGCCATTCTGGTGCTGGCCATGCATGCCGGCTTCGCGTTCCTTGAAGTGGGCACGGTGCGCCACAAGAACCAGGTCAACGCCTTGTCGAAGATCCTCAGCGACTTTGCCATCTCGGCGCTGGTCTACTTCTTTATAGGCTACTGGATCGCCTACGGAGTCAACTTCTTCCAGCCGGCGACAACACTGGCTGTCGACCATGGCTATGCGCTGGTCAAGTGCTTCTTCCTGCTGACCTTTGCGGCGGCGATTCCGGCGATCATCTCCGGGGGCATTGCCGAGCGGGCGCGGTTCGTGCCGCAGTTGTGCGCCACGGCGTTGATCGTGGCGTTCGTCTATCCGTTCTTCGAGGGCGTGGTGTGGAACGGCAACCTGGGCGTGCAGGCTTGGCTGCAGGCACGCTTCGGCGCACCGTTCCACGACTTTGCCGGGTCTGTGGTGGTACACGCCATGGGGGGCTGGCTGGCGCTGGCGGCGGTGCTGCTGCTGGGGGCGCGCCGTGGGCGCTACCGCGAGGGCCGATTGGTGGCGTTTGCGCCGTCGAGCATTCCCTTTCTGGCGTTGGGCTCGTGGATCCTCATCATCGGCTGGTTTGGCTTCAACGTCATGAGTGCCCAGACCTTGCAGGGCGTCAGCGGCCTGGTGGCGATCAACTCGCTGATGGCGATGGTGGGTGGCACCCTGTCGGCGTTGCTGGCCGGGCGCAACGACCCGGGCTTTCTGCATAACGGCCCGCTGGCCGGGCTGGTGGCGATTTGCGCAGGTTCCGATCTGATGCACCCGGTTGGAGCGCTGGTCACCGGCCTGGTGGCGGGGGCGCTCTTTGTCTGGACCTTCACCGCCGCGCAAAATCGCTGGAAAATCGACGATGTCCTGGGTGTGTGGCCGTTGCATGGCCTGTGTGGCGTGTGGGGTGGCATCGCCTGTGGCGTGTTCGGCCAGGTGGCGCTGGGCGGCATGGGCGGTGTCAGCCTGGTCAGCCAGTTGCTGGGCAGCCTGATGGGCGTGCTGGTGGCCTTGGCCGGTGGCTTTGCCGTGTACGGAGCCATTCGTGCGTTGCATGGCCTGCGCTTGAGCCATGAGCAGGAGTTCCAAGGCGCGGACCTGTCGCTGCACCGGATCGGTGCTACCAGCCAGGATTGAGCCAGGTCAGATGCAGGGTGGGCGTGGCGCGCCTAGAATAGGCTTCTGTGTATGCCAACCCGGGACCTGCCACATGCTGCCTGAATGTCAACTGTTCGGCACCCTCGGCTGCCACCTCTGCGAAGTGGCCGAGGCTGTGTTGATGCCTCTCGTCGATCATGGCCTGCTGGTAGAGCTGGTCGATATCGCCGAGAGCGAGCTTTTGTTCGAACGTTATGGCCTGATCATTCCGGTGCTGCGGCGCTGTGACAACGGCGCCGAGTTGCACTGGCCGTTCGATACCGAGCAAGTGGTGGCCTTTCTTGGGCAATGATGGCTGCAGAGGAGTTGCAACCCTGCTCCATGATCTGTGAAGCGAGCTGATGATCCGGTGGAGGCGCACCGTCGCCGGTAACCTTCTCCATCATCGGAATAGCTCGCCATGTTCATCACTCCACATTTCACCTTCGATGAAATGACCGTTTCCCAGCTCGCCGCCCGCGAAGGGTTCGATAATGCACCGCCCCTCGAAGCCAGGGCCAACCTGCAATTGCTGTGCTGTGCGCTGGAACAGGTACGTGCATTGTTCGACGCGCCCATCATCATCAGCAGCGGGTATCGCAGTGAAAGGGTCAATCGGTTGATCGGTGGCGCCTCCGATAGCCAGCACGTGCAAGGGCTGGCGGCGGACTTCACGGTGATCGAGGTCAGCCCGCGCGAGACCGTTCGGCGAGTCAGCGAAAGTACGGTGCCCTTCGATCAGCTGATCCTGGAATTCGATAAATGGGTGCACCTGTCGGTGACGCGCGGCACGCCGCGCAGGCAGGTGCTGACCCTGCGTAAAGGCAGCGGCTACCTGGCGGGGCTGCAATGAAGCGCATTGACGGCAGCAAGGGGATGTTCGTATGCTGTATATAAATACAGTATCGAGGTGAAGCCATGCTCAATGTCGAGCAACTCAAGTACAGCGTCAACCGCATGCCCGTGGATCGGGTGGCTGACGCCGTTCTGGAACTGCGCCTCGAAGGCCTGGTGACGGGCGACTGCACGCCGTTCGGCAAAGTCCACTTCAATACCTGCTTCGCCGAGATCGAGGCCTTGTTCCAGCGGGCCGGTTACCACCGAGGGCTGGATGTGGTGGGTTATGAGGGGTTGCTCTATGCACTCTACGACCCTGGCCGCTGGGAGCCGGTGCAGGTACTGCGCTGGCTGAAGGAGCGCTGCGAGGCGATGGCCCAGGCTGGTTGAGGGGGCGGGCTTGGGCGATAATGCGCGGCCATGAACGTCTCGAGCCCAGCCATGACCACGCCTTTCGACCCCGCCCGCCAGCAAGCCAGTACGGTGTGCCTGCCACCTGGTAACTGGGTGACGGTGCTCGATTGCTTGTGTGACCATTTCAAGGCCATCGACCGCGCCCAGTGGCTTGACCGCTTTGCCCGTGGCCGGGTGCTGGATGCCAACGGGCACGCAGTTGCCGCCGACCTGCCTTACAAGCGTGGCATGCGTTTGCATTACTTCCGCGAAGTGCCGAACGAACGGCCGATTCCGGTGCAGGAGGTGGTGCTGCATGTGGACGAGCACCTGGTGGTGGCCGATAAACCGCATTTCCTGCCGGTGACGCCGACGGGTGAATACGTCGAGCAGACCTTGTTGCGCCGCCTGATCCGTCGTCTGGACAATCCGCACCTGGTGCCGTTGCACCGCATCGACCGGCACACCGCTGGGCTCGTGCTGTTTTCCGCCAACCCGCACAGCCGCAGCGCCTACCAGCGGCTGTTCCCCGAGCGGCGTATCGACAAGCGTTACCAGGCCATTGCCGCTGCCATGCCGCAGCATACATTTCCGCTGGTGCACAAAAGCCGCCTGGTGCATGGCGAGCCATTTTTCCGCATGCATGAGGTGGAGGGTGAGGCCAACAGTGAAACCCTGGCCGAGGTGCTGGAGAAGAACGGTGAGCGATGGCGCTATGGGCTATCGCCCGTGACTGGCAAGACCCATCAGTTGCGTGTGCACATGGCGGCCTTGGGGGCAGGGATCAGCAATGACCCGTTCTATCCGCAGTTGCTCAATGAAGAGGATGACTACCAGCGGCCGCTGAAACTGTTGGCGCAGAGCCTGCGTTTCGAGGACCCGCTGAGTGGCGAAGAGCGCTACTTCGAGAGCCGCTTGCGGTTGGACTGGTAACACAGCAAGCGGGTTCACCTGCGAAGGGCCGGGCCTGCTGGCCAATTTCCAACCGCCGTTCACCGTTGCCGCCGCTACCGTATTCGCGGGTAAACCCGCTCCTACGCACGCATCGGTGGTTCGGCACAGATCGGTGGCGGACGCACCTCGGTGGTTGAACACAGGCCGCTGTAGGAGCGGGTTTACCCGCGAACACCGGCAGAGCCGGTGTCACCCCCAGCGGAAGTCTCGAGCTTCAGCGGTTGAAGCGCTCCACCAGCGAATACTGGCTGCCCGCCGTGCTGGTCAGTTCTTCGCTCAGCAGTGCCGAGTGCTGCGCCTGTTCGGCGGTCTGGTCGGCCAGTTCGGCAATGGTGCTGATGTTGCGGCTGATCTCGTCAGCCACTGCGGTCTGCTCTTCGGTTGCAGCAGCAATCTGGGTGGCCATGTCGGTGATATTGGCTACCGCTTCGCTGATGCCTACCAACGCCTCATCGGCCTGCATTACCCGGTCGACGCCTTCCTGTGCCTGGCGGTGGCCGGTTTCCATGGTCAGCACTGCGTTACTGGCGGTCTGTTGCAGCTTGGCGATCAGGCCGTGGATCTGCCCGGTGGATTCGGCGGTGCGCTGGGCCAACTGACGCACTTCATCAGCCACCACGGCAAAACCACGGCCCATTTCACCGGCGCGCGCTGCTTCAATGGCTGCGTTCAGTGCCAGCAGGTTGGTCTGGTCGGCGATGCCCTTGATCACGTCGACCACGCCACCAATCTCGTCACTGTCCTTGGCCAGTTGCGTAACCGTCTGGCCGGTCTCGCCCACTGCCGCCGACAGACGTTCGATGGCCTCGCGGGTTTCTCCGGCAATCTGCCGGCCCTGGCTGGTCAGGCGGTTGGCTTCCTGGGTGGCATCGGCGGTGCGCTGCACATGGTTGGCCACTTCCTGAGTGGTGGCGGCCATCTGGTTTACCGCAGCGGCGACTTGCTCGGTCTCCACCCGCTGGCGCTCCAGCCCCGTAGAGCTCTTGTGCGCCAAGGCATCGGACTGGCGTGCCTGGTCGCTCAGGTGTTCGGCACTGTCTTGTAGGCGGGTCAGGCAGGTTTTCATGCGTGCGTCCTGGCTGAGCATGGCCATTTCCAGGCGCGCCTGCACGCCACGGCTGTCGGTGTACATCTGCGCGATCAGGGGGTCGGAAGTGGTTTGCTCGGCCAGGCGCAGCAGGCGCTTGAGGCCGCGCTGCTGCCAGCTCAGGCCGAGCAGGCCCAGTGGTACCGAAAGCCCAGCGGCCAAGGCAAAGCCCCAGGAATGACCCAGCCAGTTGCCGATCAGGAAGCCCACCTGGCTGATCAGGATGAAGGGTAGCCAGTCCTGCAGCACTGGCAGCCACTTGTCGCGGCGCGGTACCGGTGGCTTGCCCTGGTTGATGCGCTGATACAGGGCCTCGGCACGGCGGATCTGCTCGGCAGTGGGCTTGACCCGCACCGACTCGAAGCCGACAACCTGGTTGTTATCGAAGATGGGTGTGACATAGGCGTTGACCCAGTAATGGTCGCCGGATTTGCAGCGGTTCTTGACGATGCCCATCCACGGCTGGCCCTGCTTGAGGGTTTGCCACATATGGGCAAACACGGCAGGCGGTACGTCGGGGTGACGCACCAGGTTGTGCGGTGCGCCAGTCAGCTCCTCGCGGGTGAATCCACTGATTTCGATAAAGGCATCGTTGCAGTAGGTGACCACACCCTTGGCGTTGGTAGTGGAGATCAACCGCTGCTGGGCAGGGAAAGTCCGTTCTCTCTGGGTAATCGGCTGGTTGTTACGCATGGGTGATAGTCCGCAGGGCTTTCGACAGGTATCGGCAAGCCGCTGGCTTTATTGAATGGATATTTGGTTCATTGATTGCACTCAATGACGGGTAAGTCAGATGATGACCGAATGGATGGCCAAGGGCCAGTGCTGTCGCGTGGGACTTTAAAGCATATAGCTTTGAGGTATTGGCGTGTAGGAGACCGAGCGCCGCCCGCGCAGCGCTCGGTCTAGAGAGCGGAACAAATCTTCGGCCAGACGCTCCGTCTCAACCGGCGATCATCTGGCGCAACACATAGTGCAGAATCCCCCCGGCCTTGAAGTACTCCACCTCGTTCAGGGTATCAATCCGGCATAGCACCTCGATCTGTTCCTGCTGCCCATCCTCGCGGGTAATGCGCAAGGGCAGGCTCATGCCGGGGCGAATATGTGCGCCGTCCAGCCCCAGTACATCGATCTGTTCCTTGCCGGTCAGCCCCAGCTGTTTGCGGTTGTGCCCGGCCTTGAATTGCAGCGGCAACACGCCCATGCCCACCAGGTTGGAGCGGTGAATACGCTCGAAGCTTTCTGCCAGCACGGCCTTGACCCCCAGCAGGTTGGTACCCTTGGCTGCCCAGTCGCGGCTCGAGCCGGTACCGTACTCCTGGCCGGCAATCACCAGCAGCGGGGTGCCCTCCTGCTGGTAACGCATGGCCGCGTCGTAGATCGACAGCTTCTGGCCAGTGGGCACATGCAAGGTGTTGCCGCCTTCTTCGCCTGCCAGCATTTCGTTGCGGATACGGATGTTGGCGAAGGTGCCGCGCATCATCACTTCGTGGTTGCCACGCCGCGAACCGTAGGAGTTGAAGTCGCGAGGCTCCACACCCTGTTCCCGCAGGTAGCGCCCGGCCGGGCTGTCGGTCTTGATGTTGCCCGCGGGGGAAATGTGGTCGGTGGTCACTGAGTCGCCCAGCAGCGCCAGCACCCGTGCGCCGTGAATATTGGCGATCTGTGGCGGTGGCCCGCCGATGCCGTCGAAGAACGGTGGGTGCTGGATGTAGGTGGAGTCAGCCTGCCACACGTAAGTGGCGGCCTGTGGCACCTCGATGGCCTGCCATTGCGCATCTCCGGCGAACACTTCGGCGTATTCCTTGTGGAACATCGCCGTATCGACCTTGGCCACGGCCTCGGCAATTTCCTGCTGGGTCGGCCAGATATCACGCAGGTAGACCGGTTGGCCGTCCTTGCCTGAGCCCAGCGGATCGCGCGTCAGGTCCAGGCGCACGCTGCCGGCCAGGGCGTAGGCCACCACCAGCGGGGGCGAGGCCAGCCAGTTGGTCTTGACCAGTGGGTGCACGCGGCCCTCGAAGTTGCGGTTGCCCGATAGCACCGAAGCCACGGTCAGGTCGGCGCTGCCAATGGCTTTTTCGATCGCCTCGTCCAGCGGGCCGGAGTTGCCGATACAGGTGGTGCAGCCATAGCCGACCAGATCAAAACCCAGTTGGTCGAGGTAAGGCGTGAGTCCGGCTGCCTTGAAGTAGTCGGTGACTACCTTGGAGCCTGGCGCCAGCGAGCTCTTGACCCAAGGTTTGCGTTGCAGGCCTTTCTCCAGTGCTTTTTTTGCCACCAGCCCGGCAGCCATCATCACGCTGGGGTTGGACGTGTTGGTACATGAGGTGATCGCGGCAATCACCACGGCGCCATCGCGCAGGGTGTGGGTCTGGCCCTGATGGCTGTAGTCGACTGCGCCGGTCTGGTCGGCGTTGCCCACTGCCACACCGCCGCCACCTTCGCTTTCCAGGCGGCCAACTTCTTTGGCCAGCGGCTTGGGCTGCAGCTCGATGAAGTGGTCGAAGGCTTGGCTGACCTGGCCCAGCGCTACGCGGTCCTGTGGCCGTTTGGGCCCGGCCAGGCTGGCTTCGACGTCGTCCATGTCCAGCGCCAGCGTGTCGCTGAATAACGGCTCCTGGCCGGGCAGGCGCCACATGCCCTGCGCCTTGCAGTACTGTTCGACCAACTGCACGGTCGCTTCGGGGCGGCCCGAAAGGCGCAGATAGTCCAAGGTGACCTGGTCGACCGGGAAGAAACCACAGGTGGCGCCGTATTCCGGTGCCATGTTGGCGATGGTCGCGCGGTCGGCCAGGGGCAACTCGGCCAGACCGTCGCCGTAGAATTCGACGAACTTGCCCACCACGCCTTTCTTGCGCAGCATCTGTGTCACGGTCAGCACCAGGTCAGTGGCAGTGATGCCCTCCCGCAGCTTGCCGGTCAGTTTGAAGCCGATCACTTCGGGGATCAGCATCGATACCGGCTGGCCGAGCATGGCCGCTTCCGCTTCGATGCCGCCGACACCCCAGCCGAGCACGCCCAGGCCGTTGATCATGGTGGTGTGCGAGTCTGTGCCCACCAAGGTATCGGGGAAGGCATAGGTGCGGCCGTCGGCCTCACGGGTCCACACCGTGCGGCCCAGGTATTCCAGGTTGACCTGGTGGCAAATGCCGGTGCCCGGGGGGACCACGCGGAAATTGTCGAAGGCGCTCTGGCCCCAGCGCAGAAAGGCATAGCGCTCGCCATTGCGCTGCATTTCGATGTCGACGTTTTCGGCAAAGGCTTGCGGCGTGCCGTAGCGGTCGACCATTACCGAGTGATCGATCACCAGGTCGACCGGTGACAGCGGGTTGATCCGTTGCGGGTCGCCGCCAGCCTTGGCCATGGCGGCGCGCATGGCCGCCAGGTCGACCACGGCGGGTACGCCGGTGAAGTCCTGCATCAACACCCGCGCCGGGCGGTACTGGATCTCGCGGTCCGAGCGGCGTTCGCCAAGCCATTGGACAATGGCGCGCAAGTCGTCGCCGGTGACGGTCGCGCCATCCTCCCAGCGCAGCAGATTTTCCAGCAGCACTTTAAGCGACATGGGCAGGCGCTGCAGGTCACCCAGCTGGCGGGCGGCCTCGGTGAGGCTGAAGTAGTGGTAGGTCTGGTCACCGACCTTGAGGGGCTTGAGGGTGTTCAGGCTATCGAGCGAGGGCATTGCCAACTCCTTCTGCACCGGTGCCCGGCAAATATTCACGGTTTGCCGGCAGCACCGCTCTGTATCGGTCCGCACGGCACGGACCTGGCTGAATGGTCAGGTTAGACCGGTTTACGCTACCTGACCCTTTTCTGGACCGGCGGGGCGTGTCGCAGGTTCCGAACTTCCTTTATCATCGCCGCCCTGCCGGCGCCTGTGGTGCGCCAGCCGTCGTGGAGTGAGAGATGAATACCCTGTTCATGCATTGCCGGCCCGGTTTCGAGGGTGAGGTTTGCGCCGAAATCAGCGAACATGCCGCCCGCCTGGGTGTTGCCGGCTATGCCAAAGGCAAGCCGCAAAGTGCCAGTGCCGAGTTTGTCTGTAGCGAGGAGGGCGGTGCCGAGCGCTTGATGGGGGAACTGCGTTTCAACCAGCTGATTTTCCCGCGGCAGTGGGCACGTGGCGGTTACGTTGAACTGCCGGAAAGTGACCGCATCAGTGTGTTGCTGGCGCAGTTGGCCGATTTCCCGGTGTTCGGCAGCCTTTGGCTGGAGGTGCTGGACAGCAACGAAGGCAAGGAATTGTCCACCTTCTGCCGAAAGTTCGAAGTGCCGTTGCGCAAGGCCCTGGAGAAGGCCGGCCGCCTGGTCGACGACCCCGGTCGCCCACGCTTGCTGCTGACCTTCATCAGCGGCCGGCGGGTATTTGTCGGCGTGGCATCGGCCAGCAACAGCGCCTTGTGGCCCATGGGCATCCCGCGCCTGAAGTTTCCTCGCGAGGCACCTAGCCGTTCGACACTCAAGCTGGAAGAGGCCTGGCACCAGTTCATTCCGCGTGAGCAGTGGGAGCAGCGCCTGGGGGATGACATGACCGGCGTCGACCTGGGAGCCTCACCGGGTGGCTGGACCTACCAGCTGGTGCGCCGTGGCATGCTGGTGACAGCCATCGATAACGGGCCGATGGCCGAAAGCCTGATGGACACAGGCCTGGTCCAGCACTTGATGGCCGATGGGTTTACCTGGCAGCCGAAGCAGCCGGTAGACTGGATGGTGTGCGATATCGTCGAGAAGCCGGCGCGTACCACCTCGCTGATTGAAACCTGGCTGGGTGAGGGGCTGTGCCGCGAGGCGGTGGTCAACCTGAAGTTGCCGATGAAGCAGCGTTATGCCGAAGTACGGCGCCTGCTCGACCGTATGGAGGCAACATTCAAGGCACGCAAGATCAGGGTGTCGATTGCCTGCAAGCAGCTGTACCACGACCGTGAAGAAGTAACCTGCCACCTGCGGCGGCTCGACTTGAAGCCACGCTGAGGCCAGCACGTCGTTCTGTTTCTGTTTCTGTTTCTGCTTCTGCGTCTGCGTCTGCGTCTGCTTTTGCTGTTGCTTCTAAGCGCGCGATAGTTCAGGCGACGCAGATTGCGACTTCAGGAGGCCGAGCGCAGGGCTTGCGGAGGGAGGTGACGGGCATGGATGCCCGT
>NZ_JBQENN010000033.1:0-57619 GCF_052044625.1 Pseudomonas sp. 22515 | reverse complement strand
GAAATCTACGCAAAAAAAAACGCCGCTGATAACAGCGGCGTTTTTGAGTACCTCAATGCCTTAGAACGGCATCTTGAAGCCTGGCGGCAGTTGCATGCCGGCGGTCATGCCGCCCATCTTTTCCTGGCTGCTTTGCTCAACCTTGCGCACGGCGTCGTTCAGCGCAGCGGCAATGAGGTCCTCCAGAACTTCCTTGTCGTCTTCATCAGTCGACATCAGGCTCTGGTCGATGCTGACGCGCTTGACGTCGTGACGACCGGTCATCACCACGCTCACCAGACCGCCACCGGACTGACCGGTGACTTCGGCGTTGGCCAGTTCTTCCTGCATCTTCTGCATTTTTTCCTGCATCTGCTGGGCCTGCTTCATCAGGCCGGCCATGCCACCTTTCATCATGGGGTATACCTCGATTGGGTCATGTGATGCGGCCCGGCACCGGGCCGGCCGCATGGTTATCCGTTACTGGCCCTGACTGGCCAGGGCTTCTACAGGCTCAATAGTATCCTGCCGCACCTTGGCGCCGAACAACTTGATCATCTGCTGGATCAACGGATCCTGCTCGATCGACGCGACGGCGTCCTGCTGGCGCTCGGCACGCTTGCGCGCTGCGGCCTGAGCCGGGGTTTCCTGCTCGGGCAGGATCAGCTCGATGCGCAGGTTCAGCGTGCGCCCCAAGTGCTGGTTGAGCGCTTCGTTCAGGCGCCGCTGCTGGGTGGCGTTGAACAACGCACCCTGGCCCGGGTCCAGATGCAGCAACCAGTCGTCGCCATCGGCGGCAATCAGCGTACAGTTTGCCGCGATGTTGCCTGTCATCCCGGACACAGGCAACTGTGGGAATAATTCCAGCCATTGCAGGGCCAGACCGGTGGCCGGTTTGGCTGCCGGCAACGGTTCGGCCGCCGGTTTGGACACGTCTTCCTGAACATGTTCGGCCAGCTCGTCCAGGTAGCTGAAGCCTGCCGGATCGCTTTCGCCGCCGTAATAGTCTTCGTCAAGCGGCGGCTCATCGTCGCGCTCCATCCCCACGGCAGCGTAGGCAGACGGGTCGAAAGGCGGCTCGTCGTGTGCCGGGGTGGCCTGTGGGGGCGCCACCGGGGCAACAGGCTCGGGCTCGGGTGCAGGTGCCGGTTCGGGCGCGAGTTCAGCCGCTAACGGCGCGGGCGCAACGGCAGGCTCTTCCCACGGCAAGTCGACCACTTCGGCAACAGGCTCAGGTACGGAGATGGCCTCGGCTTCGGCCTTCAGCTCAACATCTGCCTCGGCCTCCGGCTCATGATCAGCCGTCGCGGGTGCAGGCACCTCCAGCTGCGGGGCTTGCGCTACAGGCTCCGCCGGCACAGCCGCGACAGGTGATGAAGGCTCGACCGGCGCCGCGGCTGCCACCTGCCCTGCAGGATCAGCTGTGGCCTGGCTGATCCCCGCTGGCTTTAGCACCGGCTTCGGTGCGTCGTCCGTGTCTGCCGGGCGGAACGCCAGCATGCGCAACAGCACCATCTCGAAGCCACCGCGCGGGTCCGGCGCAAGGGGCAGGTCACGGCGGCCAATCAGGCCCATCTGATAATAGAACTGCACATCCTCGGCCGGCAGCGCCGAAGCCAGCGCCAATACCCGCTCGCGATCACCCTGGCCGTTGTCTACCGCTTCGGGCAGCGCCTGGGCAATGGCTACACGGTGCAGCACATTGAGCATTTCGGCCAGAACGCCCGACCAGTCCGGCCCTTGCTCGGCCAGATTACGCACGGCCTCCAGCAAAGCCCTGGCATCGCCTTCGAGCAGTGCCTGCAAGACCCCATACACCTGGCCATGGTCGAGGCTACCCAACATGGCACGTACATCGGCAGCCAGTACCTTGCCTTCACCGAAGGCGATGGCCTGGTCGGTCAGGCTCATGGCATCCCGCATGGAGCCGTCGGCCGCACGCCCCAGCAGCCACAGGGCATCTTCCTCGAACGGCACATTTTCGGCGGCCAGTACGTGGCTGAGGTGCTCCACCACCCGCTCCGGGCTCATGTTCTTCAACGAGAACTGCAGGCAGCGCGACAGGATGGTGGCCGGCAGCTTCTGCGGGTCGGTGGTGGCGAGGATGAACTTGACGTAGGGCGGCGGCTCTTCCAGCGTCTTGAGCAAGGCGTTGAACGAGTGGGTCGAGAGCATGTGCACTTCGTCGATCAGGTAGACCTTGAAGCGCCCACGGCTGGGGGCGTACTGCACGTTATCGAGCAGTTCGCGAGTGTCCTCGACCTTGGTACGGCTGGCGGCGTCGATCTCGATCAGGTCGACGAAACGGCCTTCGTCGATTTCACGGCACACCGAACAGGTGCCACAGGGCGTGGAGGTGATGCCGGTTTCACAGTTCAGGCACTTGGCGATAATACGGGCGATGGTCGTCTTGCCCACGCCGCGGGTACCGGTGAACAGGTAGGCATGGTGCAGGCGCTGGTTGTCCAAGGCATTGATCAAGGCCTTGAGCACATGGGTCTGGCCGACCATTTCGCGGAACGAGCGCGGACGCCATTTTCGTGCAAGAACCTGATAACTCATCGAAAAACCATCGTAGCCTGATCGAGCGGAAGATCGCTAATGCTAGCGGAGCGGGGGCAAAATTGCACCCTGCGCAACTCGTCTAAGCTTGGAATGGCGCATTGTCCAGGGAGGATTGCCTTTGCGAAGACTGCTGGCCCTGTTACTGCTGTGGTCTACAAACAGCCTGGCTGACCAGCCGGTGCTGCGCTTCTCCGTAGCCGAGAGCTGGAGCATGCCCCTGGTACGCATCGAAGGCGATCAGCCAGTGGAGGGATTGCTTTACGACCTGATGCAAGCCGTTGCCAGGCAAGTGGGCGCTCGCCCCGAGTTCCACGTCATGGCCCGCTTGCGCCTGGAGGAGGCCATGAGCAGCGGCGATATTGATGTCCGTTGCTACGTCAGTACCCAATGGCTCAACGACCGCCCAAGGGATTTTGTATGGAGTATCCCGCTGATTCATCAGCGTGACGTACTGGTCGGCCGCGCCAGCGACAGCACCCCGATACCCCCGGAGCAACTGCCAGCCCAGGCGATCGGCACGGTACTGGGCTACACCTATTCAACCCTGCAACCACTGCTGGACCACGGCCAGTTGCACCGTGAGGACAGCCGCAACCAGTTGCTGGTACTGCAAAAGCTGCAGGCCGGCCGGTATCGCCATGCGGTGAGCAACCAGTTGTCGTTGCAGTGGTTCAACCAAGGGTTGCCAGCGGAGCAGCAATTGCAAGCGCTGGCGGTGCTGGACGAACAGGATTTGGGGTGCATGGTGCGCAACGATCCGGCGATACCGACACAAGGGCTGTTGCGGGCGTTGGTAAGGATGAAGCAGTCGGGGGAGATCGAGCGGATTTTGCAGCGGTATGGAGGGACGGGCGACCCGGACAGTAGGTCTGTGGCCCGGCCCGAAATACCCAGCAAAATGCCGGCACACAGCCAGCGCAACTAACGTCCTGCTCATTTCGCGAACGCTTGCGCAAACACTGCTGGAGCAACTGTCTTGCTCAATTTCTAAAAGCTGGCGCGATCCCTGTGGGAGCGGGCTTGCCCGCGAACACGGGCGAAGCCCGTGCCATCCACCGCGCTATATTCTTCGCGGGCATGCCCGCTCCCACAGCATTGTGCGGCACATTCACAATCGCTATCACAAACTCAACGTCACCGGCCTTTACGTTCAAACGCCAAGCTGACAGCATCCGCCTGCCCCCAGGCAATCTGCATGGCCCGCAAACCATGCTCCAACAACTGCCTGGTTTCTTCGTCCTGAATACGCTCAAGCGCCCGCCGGCTATCGCTGTAGGCGAACATCAGGTAGTGGGAAACATTCATCAACGCGAACTCCATCGGGACGATGCCTTCGCTGATCGCGCGGGAAAGGGATTTGCCTTGGGGAAGATCAAAGACGTGGAGCGGATCGGGGACCAGTTTTTTCATGAGTTCACCATACCGGGCTGAGAGCACCCTTTCGCTTCCACACTTAGGGTGACAGTTGTACGCGGGGTGGAAGACCAGGGGTATGGCAAACCCGGCAGGCCCGAAGGCCTCCCACGCACAACTGTCATATCGACAGCCGCCAAACCACCCAGGCTTCCACACCCGATCGCTGAACTGACAGCGACCGCGAAAGCCTAGTGGGCGAGGTTTACCGGGACAATCAGACGGGAGTCGACGGAACACGTAGGATAATTCGCTATGCCTGCCTGACGTGTAGGGGCTTTCCTAGACTGTTATCAGACCTATCTTAAAGTGGGCACTCTGATCATGTGCTTACTGTTATCGGGCTCCCTGTCTTCACACCAAAGCCCGTAAATACGCACTCAAGAACAACCCCACACCAAACACAAAATGCGTGGCCAGGCTCTTCAGACAGTTCCGCGCAGGTGTCGGCGTTCTGGACGCAAAGAACCCTGCCCCCATCGCCGGCTGCATGAGGCAAAACGGCGCCACGACTGTACCCACACCCACAACTACTGCAGGTAAAAGAGTAGGCGACCGCAACCAGCCCTCCCCTACGATCACAAGCAGCAGCATCGCGAAAAGCACGCCGGTGGCGTAGTGAATCCCCCATCCCCACGCCAACTCATTACGCACCGGTTCCGCTTTGGCAATCGCTTGGTGCGAAACACGCCCGCCTAGCAAGTGCCCCGCCCAACGCCCGACCATGGCAAAGTTCAGCGTTGCCACACCCAACCGCCTCAGCAGCAGCCCCCATAGGTCCATCACTACAGTGGCACCAATGCCAATCGGCAATGCAGCTAGAAACATCGCAGTAAACGTCATTTGAACAAGCCCTCGAAGGTTGACGGTCATTACCCATGCCGCGCAGCATAGAAGTTGAAGTCAACTTCAAGTCAAGGGCCCGAAATGGACATTGCCGACGTCGCCAAACGCACAGGCGTACCCGCATCGACACTGCGTTACTACGAGAAGAAAGGCTTGCTCAAGTCGCTTGCCGGGCACGGTCAGCGTCGACAGTTTGCAGCCGACGTGGCGGACAGGCTAGCGCTGATCGCCCTGGGGCAGGCTGCGGGGTTTTCGCTGGATGAAGTGGGGGCGATGCTGGTGGACCTGCAGGTCGACCGGCAGATGCTGAATGCCAAAGCTGATGAACTGGATGCAAGAATCAAACGATTGCAAGCGATGAGCAAAGGCTTGCGGCATGCCGCGCAATGCCCTGAGAAAGATCATCTGACATGCCCGAAATTCCAGCAGCTGATGAAGCTGTCGGCGGCAGGAGCATTGGGCGAAAAGCAGAAAAGAACGAAGACGTTCGTTACAGATTGAGGTTTTCCGACCCCAGAAATGGAGGCGGCCCCACCAGCCACACCCCGGCACTCGATGTTCCCGCTATGGCTGCTCCCTTCCGGGCCTGACCAGGTTAACGGGTAATCAATGCGGAGGGACCGATGGGGCCACCACTACATGCCTCGCTGAGCAGCGAGTGGCGCCATTGTACCGGTCTTTGGGGCAGATACAACCACTGCGGCAGAAAAAGTCATCATTTCTCAATGACTTGTCAGGGGCGAGACGGCCTGGACGGGCCTCTTCGCGGGTAAACCCGCTCCTACGGGGGACCGCGCAGGCTTTTCGAGTTTTGAGCAAGGCCGTTGCCCCCCACAGGGGGGGCACGGATGCCTAGACCGCTATGCCCTGTTCGGCCAGGAATGTGACGAAGGCATCTTCGTCCAGTACCTTCACACCCAGCTCAGCAGCCTTGGCCAGCTTGGAACCTGCCCCCGGCCCTGCCACCACGCAGTGGGTCTTGCCGGAAACGGAGCCGGCAACCTTGGCCCCCAGGCTTTCCAGCTTGTCCTTGGCAATGTCGCGGCTCATGCGCTCCAGCGTACCGGTCAGCACCCAGGTCTGGCCGGCCAGCGGCAAGCCTTCGGCCACCTTCTTCTCGCTGCTCCAGTGCATGCCGAATGCCAGCAGCTGCGCTTCGATGTCCCGGGCCAGTTTCTGGTTTGCTTCATCCTTGAAGAACTCACGCACGGCGTCGGCCTGCTTGGCCGCCAGGGCCTGGCGCAGGTCAATGCCGTCGGCGGCGATGATCTTGTCCAGGCTGTCGAGCTTGGCCACCAACTTCTCGGCACCGGTCGGGCCGACGGAGGCAATGTCGAGCTTGGCGATCATCCCGGCCAAGGTGGTGCTGGCGGCAAATTCGGCGGCCAGCTCACCTTCGTCCTGCAACTGCATACCGCTGTCGAGCAGCTGCTGGATAACCTTCTGGTTGTGCTCGTCTTCAAAGAAATTGTGGATCTCGTAGGCCACTTCGAGACCGATGTCCGGCAAATAGGTCAGCACCTGCGGCAATGCCTGCTGCACGCGCGCCAGGCTGCCCAGCGAGCGGGCCAGCACCTTGGCAGTCTCCTCGCCGACATCCGGGATGCCCAGCGCGTAGATGAAGCGCGCCAGGCTCGGGCGCTTGCTGGCTTCGATGGCATCCAGCAGCTTCTGGGTCGACACCTCGGCAAAGCCTTCAAGGCCGACGACCTGCTCGAACTGCAGCTTGTACAGGTCAGCCGGCGAGCCGATCAGGCCTTCATCCACCAACTGCTCGACACTCTTCTCACCCAGGCCGTCGATGTCCATGGCACGGCGCGACACATAATGAATGATCGCCTGCTTGAGCTGCGCGCCACAGGCCAGGCGGCCGACGCAGCGGTACACCGCACCTTCGCTGGTGGTTTCCTTGCCTTTGCTGCGTTTGACCAGCTGGGTGCGCTCGACCTGCGAACCACACACCGGGCACTCGCTTGGCACCTCTACCGGGCGGGCGTCTTGCGGACGACGCTCCAGCACCACCTGCATCACTTGCGGGATCACGTCGCCGGCCCTGCGAATGATCACCGTGTCGCCGATGCGCAGGCCCAGGCGGGCGATTTCGTCCATGTTGTGCAAGGTGGCGTTGGACACGGTCACACCGGCCACCTTGACCGGCTTCAGCCGCGCCACAGGCGTTACGGCACCCGTACGGCCAACCTGGAACTCAACGTCCAGCACCTCGGTCAGCTCTTCCATGGCCGGGAACTTGTGGGCAATCGCCCAGCGCGGCTCTCGGGCGCGGAAGCCCAGCTCGCGCTGGGCGGCCAGGCTGTTGACCTTGAACACTACACCGTCGATCTCATACGGCAGGCTGTTACGCCGCTCGCCAATGTCGCGGTAGTAGGCCAGGCATTCTTCGATGCCCGCCGCATGCTTGAGCTCGCGGCTGATCGGCAGGCCCCAGGCCTTGAGTTGCTCGAGGATGCCGATGTGGCTGTCGCCGATGCTTTCGGACAACTGGCCGACGCCATAGCAGCAGAACTCCAGCGGGCGGCTGGCGGTGATTTTCGAGTCCAGCTGGCGCAAGCTGCCAGCGGCGGCATTGCGCGGGTTGGCGAAGGTCTTGCCACCGGCCTCGGCCTGGGCGGCATTGAGCCGGTCGAAACCGGCCTTGCTCATGTACACCTCGCCGCGCACCTCCAGCACTGCCGGCCAGCCCTTGCCCTGCAACTTGAGCGGGATGTTGCGCACGGTGCGTACGTTGACGCTGATGTCTTCGCCAGTGGTGCCGTCGCCCCGGGTGGCGCCCTGCACCAGCTGTCCGTCGCGGTACAGCAGGCTCACGGCCAGGCCATCGAGCTTGGGTTCGCAGCTGTAGTCGACCGCACCCGGCTGATCGAGGCCTTCTACCACACGGCGACCGAACTCACGCAGATCGGCTTCTTCGAAGGCGTTGCCCAGGCTGAGCATGGGCACTTCGTGGCGCACCTGGCTGAACGCAGCCAAGGCAGCGCCGCCAACGCGCTGGGTGGGCGAGTCAGGGGTTACCAGGTGCGGGTGTTCAGCTTCCAGCGCCTTGAGCTCGTTGAACAGGCGGTCGTATTCGGCATCGGGCACGCTGGGCTCGTCGAGCACGTAGTAGCGATAGTTATGCTGATCGAGCTCGGCACGCAGTTCGAGGATACGGGTTTCGGCGGTCATGGGATTTGTCTTCTCTTGCAAAGCAAAAGAGCAGCTTGGGGTGGTGCGTGGGGTTCCAGGTGTCTGTTGACTGTGCCGGCCTNGCCTAGGGCGGTGATGTACCTGTAGGAGCGGGTTTACCCGCGAAGAGGCCGGAACAGGCAACGACGATACCCGAACCGGCCAGCACGCCCTCAGGCTGCTCTTTCGTCTGGATCTGTCAGCGTTTCTGGGTCAGCGCGCGGCGCTCGAACTCGACGATACGCTGGCGGTAGTGCTCGATGGTCTGGGCAGTCAGCACGCTGCGCTGGTCATCCTTGAGCTCACCGTTCAGTTCGTGGGCCAGCTTGCGTGCCGCGGCAACCATCACGTCGAAAGCCTGCTTCGGATGACGCGGGCCCGGCAAACCGAGGAAGAAGCTCACAGCGCGAGTGCTGAAGTGATCGATGTCGTCCAGATCGAACACGCCAGGCTTGACTGCGTTGGCCATCGAGAACAGCACCTCGCCGTGACCGGCCATGCTCTCGTGGCGGTGGAAGATGTCCATTTCGCCGAAGCGCAAGCCGCTTTCCAGGATGTTCTGCAGCAGCGCCGGGCCCTTGAAGCCACCCTCGTCGCGGGAGATCACGCTGATGACCAGCACCTCTTCGGCGGGTGGCAACTCCTTGACGCTGCTGCTGGCAGACGCTGCGCCGCTGCTACGGTTGTTGTCGGCGGCAAAGTCGTCATCGCTGTCGGCAAACAGGTCGGGCTCGCGCTGCTCGGCGCTCAGGTTCAGGTCACCCTGCTGCACATCGGCAGCCGCACTGGCTCGCTTGCCGCGCTTGCTGGCCTTGACCGGCTTGGGCTCACGCTCGCGATCACGCGCAGACGCGCTGAGGGACGGCAGGTCGCTTTCGTCCAGCTCAGGCTCCTTGTGGGTATCGAGCACTCGCGACGGGCCGAGCACTTCGGCACTGCCACCCTCTTCGTCCGGCAGGTTGGAATAACTGCGATCCAGACGGAATTTCAACTTGCCTTTCCCGCCGCGCATGCGGCGCCAGCCGTCGAAAAGAATCCCGGCGATAACAATGATGCCGATGAGGATCAGCCACTCGCGCAGACCGATTTCCATGTAATCCCGTGCCTCTATAAAAATATGCTTGAAAACAAAGGGTTCAAAGCCCTTTAACACGTGGCGCCAACTCTATGTTCTGACAGGCGTTTTACCCACGCAAAAAACGAGTGACATTAAGCTAGCACGACCAAAGACAACTTTACACCGTCTGTCGCACACGGCGGGGGCATTTCGCTGCAGAATGTGCCCCTATCGTCGTGCATCAAGCGTCGACCATGGCCATGGCCGCCTCCACATCAACTGCAACAAGGCGTGAACAACCCGGCTCATGCATGGTCACCCCCATCAATTGGTCCGCCATCTCCATGGCAATCTTGTTATGGGTGATGTAGATGAACTGCACGCTTTCACTCATTTCCTTGACCAGACGCGCGTAGCGCCCGACGTTGGCATCGTCCAGCGGTGCATCGACCTCGTCGAGCATGCAGAACGGTGCGGGGTTCAACTTGAAGATGGCAAACACCAGCGCCAAAGCGGTCAGTGCCTTCTCGCCACCGGACAGCAGATGGATGGTGCTGTTCTTCTTGCCCGGCGGTCGCGCCATGATCGTTACCCCTGTATCGAGTAGATCTTCGCCCGTCAGTTCCAGATAAGCGCTGCCACCACCGAAAACTTTTGGGAAAAGTGCCTGTAATCCGGCATTTATCTGATCAAAGGTATCCTTGAAGCGGTTGCGGGTTTCCTTGTCGATTTTGCGGATGACGTTTTCGAGGGTCTCCAGCGCTTCGACCAGGTCGGCGTCCTGAGCGTCCAGGTATCGTTTGCGCTCGGACTGCTGCTCGTATTCTTCGATGGCCGCCAGGTTGATCGCCCCCAGGCGCTGGATGCGCGCTTCAAGCTGTTCCAGCTCCTGCTCGGTGCCCTGCTCGCTGGCCTCGGCTTCCAGGGTGGCGAGCACGCCTTGCAGGTCATAGCCGTCGGCCAGCAACTGCTCTTGCAGGGTCTTGCGCCGCACATCCAGGCCCTGGCACTCCAGGCGCAGCTGCTCCAGTTGACCACGCAGCAGCTGGGCCTGCTGCTCGGCCTGGGTGCGGCGTTTTTCGGCATCGCGCAGTTCGCGGTCAGCTTCGTCCATGTGCAGGCGAGCCAGGCGCATTTCCTCGTCGACGCTCATGCGCCGCTCCAGCAGCTCCTCCAGCTTCAGGCGCAGTTCTTCCTGCGGGGCTTCACCCTCCTCCAGGTTCAGGCTCAGTTGTTCCTGGCGCTCGGTCAGGCGCGCAGCTTGCTGCTCCAGACGCTCCAGCGCCTGGCGGGTGGAGTCGTGCTGGGCACGCAACGACCCCAGGCGCACCGCCAGCTGGTGAGCGTGGTCCTTGTGCTGGCGGGCCTCCTGACGCACCCGGTCAAGGCTTTCGCGCAGGGTGTCGCGGCGGGCCATCAACTGTTCGCGCTGCTCGGTGTCCTGGGCCATGAGCTCCAGAGCCTCTTGCAGCAGCAGGCGTGCTTCGCCCAGTTGCTCGTGTTCCAGGGCGCGCTGCTCTTCCAGCTCGCTCAGCTCTTCGTGCAAGCGGCGGCGGCGCAACTCGACCTGCTCGGCGCGCGCGCGGCTGGCCGAAAGACTGGCCTTCAGCTCGCCGTGCAGGCGGTTTTCATCCTGTGTGCGGCGGCGCAACTGTTCGCGCTGCTCCTCCAGGTCCAGTTGCTGCTCGCGCAGCGCCTGCAACTGTTGATCGAGTTGCTCCAGCGCCGCTTCCTGCTCCAGTTGTTCCTGGCCCAGGCGTTCGATTTCCTGGCCGCGCGCCAGCACGCCGCCTTCGGCCTCGCCACCTCGGCGTACCCGCACGAAGTGCCGGCCGACCCAGTAGCCATCACGACTGACCAGGCTCTGCCCTTCGCCGAGCGACGCGCGCTGCTCCAGTGCCTGAGCCAGGTCTTCCACAGGCCTGACCTGGCCCAGCCAGGGCGCCAGGTCGATACGGCTCTCAACCTTCTCCAGCAAGCTGCCGGGCAACGTCGCCCCCGCGCCGACGGCCAGCAGCAAACGCAGCTCACCCTGTTCCAGGCCCGCAAAATCGAGGTCGTTGAAATCGTCCACCAGCACAGCCTGCAGATCGGCGCCAAGCACCGTCTCTACCGCCAGCTCCCAACCCGGCTCCACCCGCAAGCCTTCGGCCAGCCGCGGCTGTTGCTCCAGCCCTTGGCCGTGCAGCCATTGCGCAGCACCTGCGCCCGGCTCCAGGGCGGCCTGCTGCAAGGCTTCAAGCGAGGCCAGACGCCCGCCCAGACGCTGCAGGTCACCCTGTGCCTGCTGTTGCGCCTGGGTGGCCTGCTGCATTTGCTCGCGCGCGCTTTCCAGGCGCTCGATCACCTGCTCTTCGCAGAGCTGCAGTTCCTCCAGCAGCATTTCGCTGCTGGCCAGTTGCTCGGCCAGTTCGAGCATGGCGGCATCCTGCGGGTCGCCGCCCAGTTGCTCGCGCTCCTCGACCAACTTGCGCTGGCGCTCGGCCTGGCGCTCAAGGCTGGTTTCCAGCTGCTGCAGGCGCGCCTGCTGCACTTCGGCCTGGCGGCGCGGTTCGGCGGAGCGGCTGTTGAAGCTGTCCCACTGTTCCTGCCAGCCGTGCATGCCCAGCTCGGCCTCTTCAAGCGCGGCAGCGGCTTCCTCGGCAGCCGCCAGGGTCATTTCCTGCTCGGGTTCGAGCATGGCCAGCTCTTCGCCCAAAGTCGCCAGCAGGGTACGGTCGTGCCCCAGATGCGATTCGGCTTCCAGGCGTGTGCGCTCGGCTTCCTTGAAGTCGTCCTGCAACTGCCGCAGGCGCTGCTGGCCATGCTGAATGCTCTGCTCGACCCGGGCGATGTCACCGGCCACCGAATAGAAACGGCCCTGCACCTGGTTGAAGCGTTCGGACAGTTCGTGATGACCGTCGCGCAGGCGTTCGATACTGGCATCGGCATTGCGCTGCTCGGCCACCAGTGCCTCGTGAGAAACGCCCTGATCGCCGATCACCGATTCGCGCTGGCGTACTTGTTCGTCCAGGTCTCGCCAGCGCAAGGCAGACAGGCGCGCTTTCATCTGCCGCTCCTGAGCCTTGTACTCACGGTACTTCTCGGCGGCCTGGGCCTGGCGATGCAGACGCTCCAGCTGGCGCTCGAGCTCTTCGCGCAGGTCGGTCAGGCGCGCCAGGTTTTCCTGGGTGCGACGGATGCGGTTCTCGGTTTCGCGGCGGCGCTCCTTGTATTTGGAAATGCCCGCCGCTTCCTCGATGAAGTTGCGCAGCTCCTCGGGCTTGGCCTCGATCAGCTTGGAGATCATGCCCTGCTCGATGATCGAGTAGCTGCGCGGCCCCAGCCCCGTCCCGAGGAAGATATCGGTGATGTCACGCCGGCGGCACTTGGTACCATTGAGGTAATAGCTGTTCTGCCCGTCGCGGGTAACCTTGCGGCGGATCGAAATCTCGGCGTAGGCGGCATACTCGCCGACCAGGGTGGTTTCGCTGTTGTCGAACACCAGTTCGATACTGGCCTGGCTGACCGGCTTGCGGCCACTGGAGCCGTTGAAGATGACGTCGGTCATCGACTCGCCGCGCAGGTTTTTTGCCGAACTTTCGCCCATCACCCAACGCACCGCGTCGATGATATTGGACTTGCCGCAGCCGTTTGGGCCGACCACGGCCGCCATGTTGCTGGGGAAGTTGACCGTGGTCGGGTCGACGAACGACTTGAACCCGGCCAGGCGAATGCACTTCAGGCGCATCGGTCAGCCTCTGGCCAGTGCCGCCAGCACCAGTTCGCAGCTGCGCTGGCCATAGGCGGTGAGCACCTCGCGAATGCGCGGCAGGTCGCGGGAGACCACGGCTTCGAGCAGGCGGGCGAACAGGTCGAGATAGTCGATCATGTTGGCCTGGCGCTGGTCCAGCGACAGGTAATAGGCACGGCTCATGGCCGGCTGCAGGTTTTCCACGGTTTCCTGCAGGAACGGGTTGTCGGCGAACGGATAGGCCGCACGCATGACCGCAAAACTGTCGGCGACGAAGGTCTTGATGTCGAGCTGGTCATGGGCACGCTGCAGCCGCTGCTGGATCTCCAGAAACGGGCGCAGGTCGGCTTCGGTGCGCCATTTTTGCGCAACCGCATTGCCCAGCAGGATGTAGAACTCGCCCATCAGCGAGCACAGGCTACGAACGCTGCGTTCGTCCAGTTCGGTGACATGGGCACCACGTCGCGGCAGGATCGCCACCAGATGGCGGCGTTCGAGGATCAGCAGTGCTTCGCGCACCGAGCCGCGGCTGACGTTGAGCGCCTGGGTAACCTTCTGCTCCTGGATACGTTCGCCTGGCGCCAGCTCGCCGCGGATGATGCGTTCGGCCAGGTAATCGGCAATCTGCTCGGAGAGGCTGTCCGGGGCCTTGAACGTCATGGTTTTCCTTCAAAATCATTGAACTGGGCACAAGGGGCGAATTGTAGCGTACTTGGGCGGTAATCGCGCAGAGGGGCCAGGTGGTTTATTTGACCTTTCAGACAGCCACGCGCCCGGCGCGATCTATGCTTGGAATAGAGGCAGTGTGTGCGGCTGGGCATGGACATGTGCATTTTCTTGACCCTTGAGTCAGAAAAATATTGACCTGCTAGACAGGTCTTGCTTAGAGTCCGCCCAACAACAATAAAACCATTGCGAGGCCATCCCCGTGATCCAGTTTCTCGTCAACCAGGAGCTGCGTAGTGAGCACGCCCTGGACCCTAACATGACAGTGCTGCAGTACCTGCGCGAGCACCTGGGCAAACCCGGCACCAAGGAGGGCTGCGCCAGTGGTGACTGCGGTGCGTGCACCGTGGTGGTCGGTGAACTGAGCCAGGACGACCACGGCAACGACAGCCTGCGCTACCGCAGCCTCAATTCGTGCCTGACCTTTGTGTCGTCGCTGCACGGCAAGCAACTGATCAGCGTCGAGGGGCTCAAGCACCAAGGCCAACTGCACAGCGTGCAACAGGCCATGGCCGATTGCCATGGATCGCAGTGCGGCTTCTGCACCCCTGGCTTTGTCATGTCGCTGTTCGCTCTGCAAAAGAACAGCAGCGGCCCTGACCTGCACCAGGCCCAGGAAGCCCTGGCTGGCAACCTGTGCCGCTGCACCGGTTACCGGCCGATCCTCGACGCCGCCGAGCAGAGCTGCCGCCAGCCCTGCCGCGACCAGTTCGATGCCCAGCAGGCACAAACCATCAGCCGCCTCAAGGCCATTGCCCCGACGCAGACCGGCGAGCTGAACAGCGGCGACAAGCGCTGCCTGGTGCCGCTGACCGTGGCGGATCTGGCCGACCTGTACAGCTCGCACCCCGAAGCGCGGCTGCTGGCCGGTGGTACCGACCTGGCGCTGGAAGTCACCCAGTTCCACAAGACCTTGCCCGTGATGATCTACGTCGGCCACGTGGCCGAGCTCAAGCGCATCGAGAAAACCGCCAGCCACCTGGAAATCGGCGCCGCCACCCCGCTCACCGACTGCTATGGCGCGCTTAACGAGGAATATCCTGACTTCGGCGCCCTGCTGCATCGTTTTGCCTCGCTGCAAATCCGCAACCAGGGCACCCTCGGCGGCAACATCGGCAACGCCTCGCCAATCGGCGACTCGCCACCCCTGCTGATCGCCCTGGACGCGCAGGTGGTGCTGCGCCAGGGTGAACGCCAACGGGTGATGCCACTGGAAGACTACTTCATCGACTACCGCATCACGGCTCGCCAGGACAGCGAGTTCATCGAGAAGATCATCGTACCGCGCGCCTCCAGTGACTGGGCGTTCCGCGCCTATAAAGTGTCCAAACGCCTGGACGACGACATCTCCGCCGTGTGCGCAGCCTTCAACCTGAGCATCGAAGACGGTGTGGTCAGCGGTGTGCGGATCGCCTTCGGCGGCATGGCGGCGATACCCAAGCGCGCCCGTGCCTGCGAGGCAGCGTTGCGCGGCAAGCCGTGGAACCAGGCCGCCATCGAGCGCGCCTGCCAGGCCTTGGCCGAGGACTTCACCCCACTCAGCGACTTCCGCGCCAGCAAGGAATACCGCCTGCTGACCGCGCAGAACCTGCTGCGCAAGTACTTCATCGAACAGCAAACGCCGCACATCGAAACCCGGGTGACCGCTTATGTCTAACCATCACGTAGCCAAAAGCCAGGCCGAGATGGCCGAACTGTTCAGCCAGGACCTGACCACCGGGGTCGGCCGCAGCGTCAAGCACGACAGCGCCGACAAGCATGTATCCGGCGAGGCTGTGTACATCGACGACCGCCTGGAATTCCCCAACCAGTTGCACGTCTACGCCCGCACCGCCGACCGCGCCCATGCGCGCATCCTGCGCATCGACACCACGCCGTGCTACACCTTCGAGGGCGTGCGCATTGCCATCACCCACGAAGACATCCCCGGCCTGAAGGACATCGGCCCGGTGGTGGCCGGCGACCCATTGCTGGCCATCGACAAGGTCGAGTTCTTCGGCCAGCCGGTGCTCGCTGTCGCTGCCCGCGATCTTGAAACCGCACGCAAAGCGGCCATGGCCGCCATCGTCGAGTACGAAGACCTGGAGCCGGTGCTGGACGTGGTCGATGCACTGCGCAAGAAGCACTTCGTGCTCGACAGCCACACCCACCAGCGCGGCGATTCGGCTGCCGCCCTGGCCAGCGCCCCGCACCGCATTCAGGGCACCCTGCACATCGGCGGCCAGGAGCACTTCTACCTGGAAACGCAGATTTCCTCGGTCATGCCCACCGAAGACGGCGGCATGATCGTCTACTGCTCCACGCAGAACCCCACCGAAGTGCAGAAACTGGTCGCCGAAGTGCTCGACGTGCCGATGAACAAGGTGGTGCTGGACATGCGCCGCATGGGTGGCGGTTTTGGCGGCAAGGAAACCCAGGCCGCCAGCCCGGCATGCCTGTGCGCGGTAGTCGCGCGCCTGACCGGCCAGCCAACCAAGATGCGCCTGCCGCGGGTCGAAGACATGACCATGACCGGCAAGCGCCACCCGTTCTACGTCGAGTATGACGTGGGCTTCGACGACAACGGCCGGCTGCACGGTATCAATTTCGACCTGGCCGGCAACTGCGGCTATTCGCCCGACCTGTCCGGTTCGATCGTCGACCGTGCCATGTTCCACTCCGACAACGCTTACTACCTGGGCGATGCCACCGTCCACGGCCACCGCTGCAAGACCAATACCGCCTCCAACACCGCCTACCGCGGCTTTGGCGGCCCACAGGGTATGGTCGCCATCGAGCAGGTGATGGACCATATCGCCCGTCATCTGGGCCGTGACCCACTGGCCGTGCGCAAGGCCAACTATTACGGCAAGACCGAACGCAACGTCACCCACTACTACCAGACCGTCGAGCACAACATGCTCGAGGAGATGACCGCCGAACTGGAAGCCAGCAGCGACTACGCCGAACGCCGCGAGTCGATCCGCCGCTTCAACGCCAACAGCCCGATCCTGAAGAAAGGCCTGGCACTGACACCGGTCAAGTTCGGCATTTCGTTCACCGCCACCTTCCTCAACCAGGCCGGTGCACTGATCCATATCTACACCGACGGCAGCATTCACCTGAACCACGGCGGCACCGAAATGGGCCAAGGCCTGAACACCAAGGTGGCTCAGGTGGTGGCGCAGATCTTCCAGGTTGATTTCAGCCGCATCCAGATCACTGCCACCAACACCGACAAGGTACCCAACACCTCGCCAACCGCAGCGTCGAGTGGTGCAGACCTGAACGGCAAGGCGGCGCAGAACGCGGCCGAAATCCTCAAGAAACGCCTGACCGAGTTTGCCGCACGGCACTATCAGGTGACCGAGGAAGACGTCGAATTCCGCAACGGCCATGTGCGGGTGCGCGACCAGATCGTCAGCTTCGAGCAACTGGTGCAGCAGGCTTACTTCGCTCAGGTGTCACTGTCCAGCACCGGGTTCTACCGCACGCCGAAAATCTTCTACGACCGCAGCCAGGCACGCGGCCGGCCGTTCTACTACTTCGCCTTTGGCGCTGCCTGCGTGGAAGTGATCGTCGATACGCTGACCGGCGAATACAAGATGTTGCGCGCCGACATCCTGCACGACGTAGGCGATTCGCTGAACCCTGCGATCGACATCGGCCAGGTAGAGGGCGGTTTCATCCAGGGCATGGGCTGGCTGACTACCGAAGAGCTGGTGTGGAACGCCAAAGGCAAGCTGATGACCAACGGCCCGGCCAGCTACAAGATCCCGGCCGTGGCCGACATGCCACTGGACTTGCGGGTGAAGCTGGTGGAAAACCGCAAGAACCCGGAAGACACCGTGTTCCACTCCAAGGCCGTGGGCGAGCCGCCGTTCATGCTGGGCATTGCCGCCTGGTGCGCGATCAAGGATGCCGTGGCCAGCCTCGCCAACTACCGCGTGCAGCCACAGGTGGACGCGCCGGCAACACCGGAGCGGGTGCTGTGGGGCTGTGAGCAGATGCGCAAGGCGGTGGCTGCCACTCAGTCCGCAGAACCGGAGCTGGAAACCGTCACCCAGTAACGCCGCGCTCCGCTTTTTCTGTGGGAGCGGCCTTGTGTCGCGAAAGGGCTGCGCAGCAGCCCCAAATATGTATGTTGCTTTAAATATTCTGGGGCCGCTTCGCGCCCCTATCGCGACACAAGGCCGCTCCCACAAAGAAGCGGACCGCGTTGACCTGAAGAGGATCTGCATCATGCACCAATGGATCAACGCCCTCGCCGACCACCAGTCCCGTGGCGAAGCGTGCGTGCTGGTGACCATCATCGAGGAACGCGGCTCGACCCCGCGCAATGCCGGCTCGAAGATGGTGGTCAGCGCCAGCGGTCTGTTCGACACCATCGGCGGCGGCCACCTGGAATACAAGGCGCTGCACATCGCCCGGCAAATGCTCGAAGCGCAGCGCACCACGCCGCACCTTGAGCGCTTCAGCCTCGGCGCCAGCCTGGGCCAGTGCTGCGGCGGCGTGACCGTGCTGCTGTTCGAACCCATGGCCGCCGTGCAGGCTCAGATCGCCGTGTTCGGCGCGGGCCATGTCGGCAGGGCTCTGGTACCCTTGCTCGCCGCGCTCCCCTGCCGGGTGCGCTGGATCGACTCGCGTGAACAGGAATTCCCCGAGCTCATCCCCAACGGGGTGACCAAGGTGGTCAGTGAAGAGCCGGTCGACGAAGTCGCAGACCTGCCGCCCGGCAGCTACTGCATCGTCATGACCCACAACCACCAGCTCGACCTGGAACTGACCGCCGCCATTCTCAAGCGCAACGATTTCACCTGGTTCGGCCTGATCGGCTCGAAGACCAAACGGGTCAAGTTCGAGCACCGCCTGCGCGAGCGAGGCTTCGACGAGGCCGTCATGGCACGCATGCGCTGCCCGATGGGCCTGGCCGAGGTCAAGGGCAAGCTGCCCATCGAGATCGCCGTGTCTATCGCCGGTGAAATCATTGCCACTTACAACGCCTGCTTCGGCCAGCACGACGCTGCCGCCAATGCCGGCCCCATTGCCCAATTGCTGCCGCCCTCCCGCCGCAGCCAAGCCATTTGACGAGTGTGTTATGACCGTTACCCGCAAAGCCTACCGTGCCGCCATCCTGCACAGCATTGCCGACCCGGCCGAGGTGGGCCTGGAGGCTTCCCATGAATACTACGAAGACGGCCTGCTGGTGGTCGACGATGGCCGCATCAGCGCCGTTGGGCACGCCAGTGAACTGCTGCCGACGCTGGATGCCGGCATCCCGGTCGAGCACTACCAGGACGCGCTGATCACCCCGGGCTTCATCGATACCCACATCCACTTCCCGCAGACCGGCATGATCGGCTCGTACGGCGAGCAGTTGCTGGACTGGCTGAACACCTACACTTTCCCATGCGAAAAGCAGTTCGCCGACAAAGGCCACGCCGACCAGGTGGCGAAAATCTTCCTCAAGGAACTGCTGCGCAACGGCACCACCACTGCGCTGGTATTCGGCAGCGTGCACCCGGAATCGGTCAACGCCCTGTTCGAAGAGGCCGAGCGCCTGGACCTGCGCCTGATCGCCGGCAAAGTGATGATGGATCGCAACGCGCCGGACTACCTGACCGACACCGCCGAATCGGGCTATGCCGAAAGCAAGGCACTGATCGAGCGCTGGCATGGCAAGGGCCGCCTGCATTATGCCGTTACCCCGCGGTTCGCCCCAACCAGCACGCCGGAACAATTGACCCTGGCCGGCCAATTGCTCAAGGAGCACCCGGGCGTGTACATGCACACGCACCTGTCGGAAAACCTCAAGGAAATCGACTGGGTCAAGTCGCTGTTCCCCGAGCAGAAGGGTTACCTGGACGTCTACGACCACTTCGAGCTGCTGGGCGAGCGCTCGGTGTTTGCCCACGGCGTGCACCTGTGCGACGACGAGTGCCAGCGCCTGGCAGAAACCGGCTCGGCCGTGGCCTTCTGCCCCACCTCCAACCTGTTCCTCGGCAGCGGCCTGTTCAACCTGCCCCAGGCCGAGCGGTTCAAGGTCAACGTGGGCCTGGGTACCGACGTTGGCGCCGGCACCAGCTTCTCTCTGCTCAACACCCTGAACGAGGCATACAAGGTGATGCAGCTGCAAGGCGCGCGCCTGCACCCGTACAAATCGCTGTACCTGGCCACCCTCGGCGGCGCCCGCGCACTGCGCCTGGACGACCGTATCGGTAGCCTGCGCCCAGGCAACGATGCCGACTTCGTGGTGCTGGACTACAAGGCCACACCACTGCTGGACTACCGCATCCAGCAGTCCAACAGCATCGAAGAAACCTTGTTCGTGCTCACCACCCTGGGCGATGACCGTACCGTGCGTGAAACCTACGCCGCCGGGCGCTGCGTGCACCAGCGCTAAGGTTCTTTCGCCAGGCCCCGATACAGCGCGCCGCCGATTGCAGCACCGATCAGCGGCGCCACCCAGAACAGCCACAGCTGCTGCAGGGCCCAGCCACCGACGAACAAGGCCGGCCCCGTGCTACGCGCGGGGTTGACCGAGGTATTGGTCACCGGGATCGAGATCAGGTGGATCAGGGTTAGGGCCAGGCCGATGGCGATCGGTGCAAAACCTGCCGGTGCGCGGGCGTCGGTCGCCCCCATGATGACCACCAGGAACATCGCCGTCATCACCACTTCACTGACAAAACCCGCACCCAGCGTATAGCCACCGGGCGAATGGTCGGCGTAGCCGTTTGAAGCCAACCCCGAAGACAGCTCGAACCCGGCCTTGCCGCTGGCGATGAGGTAGATCACCCCGGCCGCCAGGATGGCACCGATCACCTGGGCGATCACATAAGGCAGCAGCTCTTTGGCCGGGAAGCGCCCGCCGACCACCAGCCCGAACGACACGGCAGGGTTTAGATGGCAACCCGAGATATGGCCGATGGCAAAGGCCATGGTCAGTACGGTGAGGCCGAAGGCGAAGGCGACACCGAGCACACCGATGCCGACGGGGGAACTGGCTGCGAGTACCGCACTGCCACAGCCACCAAGGACCAGCCAGAAGGTGCCGATCAGTTCGGCACCCATGCGTTTACCGAGGGACATGCTCATGAATCCATTCCTCAAGAAGTTGAACGCAGCGAATGCGCAAGCCCAACTGCTTGATGAAGGTTTGCTCACAAGAATTTAGCAGACCTTTGGGTTATGGCCAGTTGTGGCTAGGGGCTGATTTGCAGCCCCTCGATCACACCGGCAAACGTTCAACCCTTGACGGAAACCTTGGGCTTTTTCAGCAAATGCGAGAACACCGCATGCAAATCGTCCGAGGCGCTCTCCTCGTCCAGGTTCAGCTTGCTGTCGATGTGGTCCATGTGATGCATCATCAGGCTCACGGCCTGCTCGGCATCGCGCGCCTCGATGGCATCGATGAGCTGCATGTGCTCATCGTAAGAGCAGTGCGAGCGGTTGCCGCTTTCGTACTGGGCAATGATCAGCGAAGTCTGCGATACCAGGCTGCGCTGGAAACTTACCAGCGGTGCATTGCCCGCCGCTTCGGCCAGCTTGAGGTGGAACTCACCGGACAGGCGAATGCCGGCACCCCGGTCACCGCGCGAAAAGCTGTCGCGCTCCTCACGCACCATCTGCCGCAGCTCGTTGAGCTGATCGGGGGTGGCATGCTGCACCGCCAGCTCGGTGATGGCGCGTTCGACCATGCGCCGTGAGAAGAACACCTGGCGCGCCTCTTCTACAGTCGGGCTGGCCACCACCGCGCCGCGGTTCGGCCGCAGCAGCACCACGCTTTCGTGGGCCAGGCGCGACAAGGCGCGGCGGATGATGGTGCGGCTGACGCCAAAGATCTCGCCCAGCGCTTCCTCGCTCAACTTGGTGCCCGGAGCCAGACGCTGCTCGAGGATCGCCTCGAAAATATGCGCGTAGACGATGTCGTCCTGGGTACCGCTGCGGCCGGCCTTGCCGACTCGTGCAGGTTTTTTCAGAGGTTGCAGCTGTTCGTTCATGGGCTCTCGAGGCACGAAGAGAAAGTATGGCGCCATTGTACACAGGCTGAGGCGATTCCGCAGGGGGCGTTTTACCTATATAGCCGTTGTACGACGCATTGCGCACACAAAACATAAAACATTATTTGCTTTATTTGTACACAAAAGCATAATCCATCGAGCAACTTCTTGACCCATGAGTCAACAAAAAGGTAGACGTCTGCCTTCCCTCGCGGAGCCGCCAAGTGCATTGCGCAGGAAACTGGCTCCATAACAACAAGAAAGACTTGAGGAGTACCCGCTGTGGAAAGCCGCAAATCCGAAGCCCCTACGCTGGATCTCGCCCCGCCGCTCGAAACGAGCTGGCTGGAGCGGATTTTCAAACTCAAGCAACACGGCAGCACTGTCAAAACCGAAATGATCGCTGGGGTGACCACCTTCATCACCATGGCCTACATCATCTTCGTCAACCCCAACATCATGGCCGACGCCGGCATCGACCATGGTGCCGCTTTTGTCGCCACCTGCATCGCCGCCGCGCTGGGCTGCCTGCTGATGGGCCTGTACGCCAACTGGCCGGTGGGCCTGGCGCCGGGCATGGGGCTCAATGCTTTCTTTACCTACACCGTGGTCGGCACCATGGGCTACAACTGGGAAACGGCGCTGGGGGCGGTATTCGTCTCCGGCGTGTTGTTCATGTTCCTGACCTTGTCGAAAGTGCGCGAATGGCTGCTCAACAGCATCCCGGTCAGCCTGCGCCATGCCATGGGGGCCGGCGTCGGATTGTTTCTCGGGCTGATCGGCCTGAAGACCGCAGGCATCATCGTCGACAGCCCCGCCACCCTGATCAAGCTGGGCTCGTTGCATGAGCCGGGGCCGCTGCTGGCGGCCGTGTGCTTCCTGCTGATCGCCATCCTGAGCTACAAGCGGGTATTCGGCGCGATCCTGATCAGCATCATTGGTGTCACCCTGGCGGGCTGGGGCCTGGGCCTGGTCAAGTTTGGCGGGGTGATGTCGATGCCCCCAAGCCTGGCACCGACCTGGATGGCCATGGACGTGGCTGGCGTGTTCAATGTCAGCATGATCAGCGTGGTGCTGGCGTTCCTGTTCGTGCACATGTTCGACACTGCCGGCACGCTGATGGGGGTTGCCCAGCGAGCGAACCTGGTAGCGCCGGACGGGCGTATCGAAGGCCTGTCACGCGCCTTGAAGGCCGACAGTGCTTCCAGCGTATTCGGTGCTGTGGTCGGCGTGCCCCCAGTGACCAGTTATGTGGAGAGTGCCGCAGGTGTCGCCGCAGGTGGCCGTACCGGTTTGACGGCGGTGGTGGTCGGCTTGCTGTTCGTCGCAGCGATGTTCTTCGCCCCGCTGGCGGGGATGATCCCGGCCTACGCGACAGCAGGCGCACTGATCTACGTGGCAATGCTGATGATGGGCAGCATGGCGCACATCCATTGGGACGAAGCCACCGACAGCATTCCGGCGATTGTCACGGTCATCATGATGCCGCTGACCTTCTCCGTTGCCGATGGTATCGCGCTGGGTTTCATCACCTACGTCGCGTTGAAGGCAGGTACCGGGAAGTACAAGGAAATCTCGGCCAGCCTGTGGGTACTGTGCGCAATCTTCATTGCCAAGTTCGTGTTCCTCTGAGCAAGGGCGCTTGGCTTTAGATTTCCAGTGTTTTCGAAATCGAGCGCCGCACGCGCGGCGCATCGCGAGCAAGGTCGCTCCTACGCTTGTTCCGGCCCATTAATGCCTGCGAGGGACGCGCGAACGCCTTGTTGGGACGCCACGATATGGCGCCCTTGCTCAACATTTGAAAGGCCTGCGCGGTCGCCCGTAGGAGCGGGTTTACCCGCGAAAGGGCCGGGCCTGACGGCCAATCTCCATCCGCCGTTCACCGTTGCTACCGCCACCGTATTCGCGGGTAAACCCGCTCCTACAACGGTGGTGGACAGTTGGATACAGCCCGCCGTAGGAGCGGGTTCACCCGCGAAAGGGCCGGGCCTGACGGCCAATCTCCATCCGCCGTTCACCGTTGCTACCGCCACCGTATTCGCGGGTAAACCCGGTGCTACAACGGTGGTGGACAGTTGGATACAGCCCGCCGTAGGAGCGGGTTCACCCGCGAAAGGGCCGGCCCTGCTGGCCAATCTCCCCCCGCCGTTCACCGTTGCTGCCGCTACCGTATTCGCGGGTAAACCCGCTCCTACACCTGATCGGTGGTGACACACATCAGGGGTTGGGAACCGGCCGTGGTAGGAGCGGGTTCACCCGCGAAGAGGCCGGCACAGGCCACACAAAAACAGCAGACGAAAAAAAGCCCGCCAGTGTGAGAGCGGGCCAAAGGACCTACGAAGATTCTTCTAGCGACCAACTAGCTTCCACGATAGGTCGAATAGCTGTACGGCGAAATCAGCAGCGGCACGTGGTAGTGCTCCTGCGACTCGTCGATGCCAAAGCGCAGCACGACAACATCCAGAAACGCCTGGGCCGGCAATTGCACGCCACGGGCGCGGTAGTAATCCCCAGCGCTGAACTGCAACTGGTAAACGCCAGTGCGGTAATCGTCCCCCTGCAACAGCGGCGCGTCGACGCGGCCATCGCTGTTGGTCAGGGCGGTGTTCACCAGCTCCAGCTGCTGGCCTTCGACGCGGTACAGCTCGACCTTGATCGAGCTACCCGGGCAGCCATGCGCGGCATCCAGTACGTGTGTGGTCAAACGTCCCATTGCGTGTCGCCTCTTGTTCAATCTGTGGGCAAAAAATACTCAGCCATCGCACCAGCTTAGCGCCTGCGGTAGGCGGGAATGACGTTATTAAGACATTCCACCCGAGGATTGTACACAATTTTTTGATCCCCTCTGTCACACCCTTCATTTGCTGCCCATTAACGCCCCATCGGTCGCAAATACACGCACCATAACGATGCCAACCTCATTAGCTGACCAAACAGGCAGGTTTCTTGCACTGTATTTCCAGGTCGCTGTCAGGCGACAAAAGGGAAGAAATGCGGAAAAACAGGCTTACAAAAGATTTCAGAAGTTGTATACAATCAGCCCATCCGGTGGTGCGACATACCGACGCGGCCCGCCCACCCCCCGCACTAACGCACAAGAAGGAAGACTGCAGTGAGCGCTGATTACCCTCGCGACCTGATCGGTTACGGCAACAACCCTCCTCACCCGCAATGGCCGGGCAACGCCCGCATCGCGCTGTCTTTCGTCCTCAATTACGAGGAAGGTGGCGAACGCAACATCCTGCACGGTGACAAGGAATCCGAAGCCTTCCTGTCCGAGATGGTCGCTGCCCAACCCCTGCAGGGCCAGCGCAACATGAGCATGGAGTCGCTGTATGAATACGGCAGCCGTGCCGGTGTATGGCGCCTGCTGAAGCTGTTCAAGGACAGCGGCGTGCCACTCACCGTCTTCGCCGTGGCCATGGCCGCCCAGCGCCACCCCGACGTGATCCGCGCCATGGTCGAAGCCGGCCACGAGATCTGCAGCCACGGCTACCGCTGGATCGACTACCAGAACATGGACGAGGCCCAGGAGCGCGAGCACATGCTCGAAGCCATCCGTATCCTCACCGAACTCACCGGCGAGCGCCCGCTGGGCTGGTACACCGGCCGTACCGGCCCGAACACCCGCCGCCTGGTGATGGAAGAAGGTGGCTTCCTCTATGACAGCGACACCTACGACGACGACCTGCCCTACTGGGAGCCGAACAACCCCACCGGCAAGCCGCACCTGGTAATCCCCTACACCCTGGACACCAACGACATGCGCTTCACCCAGGTACAGGGCTTCAACTGCGGCGAGCAGTTCTTCCAGTACCTGAAAGACGCCTTTGATGTGCTGTACGCCGAAGGCGCCGAAGCACCGAAAATGCTTTCCATCGGCCTGCACTGCCGCCTGGTCGGCCGCCCGGCACGCCTGGCAGCACTCAAGCGCTTCGTCGATTACGCAAAAAGTCATGACCAGGTCTGGTTCGCCCGTCGCGTGGATATCGCCCGCCACTGGCACACCACCCACCCGTACAAGAAAGAGAACGCCTGATGACCGCCTTCAATACCCTCAAACCCTCCGCCCTGGACCGCGACGCCTTCGTCAAGGCCTTCGCCGACATCTACGAGCACTCGCCGTGGGTTGCCGAAAAAGCCTATGACCTGGGCCAACTGGGCGAGCTGGACGAGATCGAGGCGCTGCACCAGCGCATGAGCGATATCCTGCTCAGCGCCAACCACGCTGACCAGCTCGCGCTGATCAATGCTCACCCGGACCTGGCAGGCAAGGCCGCCATCCAGGGCGAACTGACCGAATCGAGCACCAACGAACAGGCCGGTGCCGGTATCCACCAGTGCACCGCCGAAGAGTTCGCCCGGTTCACCGAACTGAACGATGCCTATAAAGCCAAGTTTCAGTTCCCGTTCATCATGGCGGTGAAGGGCAGCAACCGGCACCAGATTCTCGCCGCCTTTGAAAAACGCATCCACAACGATGCCGATGCCGAATTCAAGGAAGCCCTGGCGCAGATCAACCTGATCGCCCTGTTCCGCCTGCTGCAGCTGTAAGCAACAGCCGAACCTTATTCAGAAAACGAACAATAGAAGAGATAACCGCATGCGCACCCTGATGATCGAGCCCTTGACCAAAGAAGCCTTCGCCCAGTTCGGAGACGTGATCGAAACCGACGGCAGCGACCACTTCATGATCAACAACGGCTCGACCATGCGCTTTCACAAGCTCGCCACGGTCGAAACCGCCGAGCCTGAAGACAAGGCGATCATCAGCATCTTCCGCGCCGACGCGCAGGACATGCCGCTGACCGTGCGCATGCTGGAACGCCATCCGCTGGGCAGCCAGGCTTTCATCCCGCTGCTCGGCAACCCCTTTCTGATCGTGGTCGCGCCCGTTGGCGATGCACCTGTATCAGGCTTGGTCCGAGCCTTCCGCAGTAATGGCAGGCAGGGCGTTAATTACCATCGCGGCGTCTGGCACCACCCGGTGCTGACGATCGAAAAGCGGGATGATTTCCTGGTGGTTGATCGCAGTGGTTCTGGCAACAACTGCGATGAGCATTACTTCACCGAGGAACAGATGCTGATCCTCAATCCCCACCAATAAGAAAAGGTCAGTCATCTTCTCGGTGACTGGCAGAGGTACATACTGTGGAAGCACACCTTCACGAATGGCTGAACCTGAGCATTCGCTGGGTTCACATGATCACCGGCGTCGCCTGGATCGGTGCATCGTTCTACTTCGTCTGGCTGGAGAACCACCTGAACCGAAGCAACCCGCGCGATGGGTTGTCGGGTGATCTCTGGGCGATTCACGGCGGTGGTATCTACCACCTGGAGAAATACAAGCTCGCCCCCCCGAAAATGCCCGAGAACCTGCACTGGTTCAAATGGGAAGCCTACTTCACCTGGATGTCCGGTATCGCCCTGCTGTGCGTGGTGTTCTACTGGAACCCGACCCTGTACCTGCTGGCACCTGGCAGCACCCTGAGCGGTGCCGAAGGCGTGGCCATCGGTATCGGCTCGCTGATCGCGGGCTGGTTCATCTACGACTTCCTGTGCGACTCGCCCTTGGGCAAGAAGCCAGCGCTGCTCGGTGGTGTGCTGTTCGTGCTGATCATCGCTGCCTGCTGGGGCTTCAGCCTGGTGTTCAGCGGCCGTGGTGCCTACCTGCACACCGGCGCGATCATCGGCACCATCATGGTCGGTAACGTGTTCCGCATCATCATGCCGGCCCAACGCCAGCTGGTGGCGGCGATCGAGAACAACCAGACGCCCGACCCGGTACTGCCGGCCAAGGGCCTGTTGCGCTCGCGTCACAACAACTACTTCACCCTGCCGGTGCTGTTCATCATGATCAGCAACCATTTCCCGAGCACCTACGGTAGCCAGTACAACTGGCTGATCCTGGCCGGTATCGCAGTAGCCGCGGTGCTGATCCGCCACTACTTCAACACCCGCCACGACAGCAACAAGTACGCCTGGACCCTGCCCGTCGGCGCCTTGGCGATGATCTGCCTGGCCTACGTTACCGGCCCGAAACCGATGGCCGTAAGCCCTGAGCAAGCCGCAGCGAAGATCGAGTACCAACCGCTGCCGGCAACTGCTGTAGGTGGCAAGACCGCTGCCGAGCAGCGTGCCGAGGACGCCGCCAAGGCTGCCGAAGCACCCGCCGCACCTGCGCAGGCACCGGCCCAGGCCGCTGCCCAGGCCGGAGGTGGCGACTTCGACAAGATCCACAATGTCATCCAGGAACGCTGCACTGTGTGCCACTCGTCCAAGCCGACCAGCCCACTGTTCAGCGCCGCTCCTGCCGGCGTGATGTTCGACACTCCGCAGCAGATCCAGGCCCAGGCCGCGCGCATTCAGGCGCAAGCGGTTGCCAGCCAGATCATGCCGCTGGGCAACATCACCCAGATGACCACCGAAGAGCGCAAGCTCGTCGGCGACTGGATCGCCAAAGGCGCCCAGGTCAACTGACAGCACCTCGCCAGGCAACCCGCCCCCAAGGGAACCACCTTTCCCTGTAGGAGCGGGCTTGCCCGCGAAGAGGCCGGAAGCCCCGGCCTCAAGCTCCATGTGTTACGCAACAAGCAAGCATCGAGCGCGCAGGCATGAGGCCTGCCGCTTGGATCCGAGAATAAAAACAAAACTCGAGGTGCTGCATGTCCGAGTCACGCAAGGCGTATATCCCCATTGCGCCGCCGCGAGAACCCTTGCCCCTGTTCCAACTGTTCCTGGTTGGCCTGCAACACGTTCTGCTGATGTACGGTGGCGCGATCGCCGTGCCGTTGATCATCGGCCAGGCCGCCGGTTTGTCCCGTGAAGAAGTCGCTTTCCTGATCAACGCCGACCTGCTGGTCGCTGGCGTCGCTACCATCATCCAGTCGTTCGGTATCGGCCCGGTGGGCATCCGCATGCCGGTGATGATGGGTGCCAGTTTCGCTGCCGTCGGCAGCATGGTGGCCATGGCCGGCATGCCCGGCGTGGGCCTGCAGGGGATCTTCGGCGCGACCATCGCTGCCGGGTTCTTCGGCATGCTGATCGCGCCGTTCATGTCCAAGGTTGTCCGCTTCTTTCCCCCACTGGTCACCGGTACGGTGATCACCTCGATTGGCCTGTCGCTGTTCCCGGTGGCCGTCAACTGGGCCGGTGGCGGCCAAGACGCTCAAACGTTCGGGTCGCCGATCTACCTGCTGGTGGCCGGCCTGGTACTGGCCGTGATCCTGCTGATCAACCGCTTCATGCGCGGTTTCTGGGTCAACGTGTCGGTACTGGTGGGCATGGGCCTTGGCTACATCCTGGCCGGCTCCATCGGCATGGTCGACCTGTCGGGTCTGAATGAAGCACCGTGGTTGCAGGTGGTCACCCCGCTGCACTTTGGCATGCCGACCTTCAGCCTGGCGCCGATCCTGTCCATGTGCCTGGTAGTGGTGATCATCTTCGTCGAGTCCACCGGCATGTTCCTGGCCCTGGGCAAGGTGACCGATCGCGAAGTCACCCCTGGCATGCTGCGTCGCGGCCTGCTGTGCGATGCCGGTGCGTCGTTCATTGCGGGCTTCTTCAACACCTTCACCCACTCCTCGTTCGCCCAAAACATCGGCCTGGTGCAGATGACCGGGGTGCGCTGCCGCTATGTCACCATCGTGGCCGGTGCACTGCTGATCCTGCTCAGCCTGCTGCCCAAGGCGGCCTTCCTGATTGCCTCGATCCCGCCCGCAGTACTGGGCGGCGCGTCCATCGCCATGTTCGGCATGGTCACCGCCACCGGGATCAAGATTCTTCAGGAGGCGGACATCGGCGACCGCCGCAACCAGCTGTTGGTTGCCGTGAGCGTCGGCTTCGGGTTGATCCCCGTGGTGCGTCCGGAGTTCTTTGCCCAGATGCCACAGTGGATGGAACCCATCACCCACAGCGGTATCGCCATGGCCACGGTCTGTGCCCTGGTGTTGAACGTTCTGTTCAACATCCTTGGCGGTGCCGACCGCGCAATGCACAACGACGTCTGTCACCAGCATTGAGCCAAAAGGGGCGGTGCATGACCGCCCCTCATTTACCTCTGCAGTAACCGCTACGCCGTCGACCCGCCGGAATGGGTCGCCCGGGGCGCCTGCGCGCCAAAAAAACCGCCAACAAAAACAATAAGTCCGGGAATCACAACATGAAGCGCATCACCACGTCCCTGTTGTTGGGCAGCAGCCTGCTGGCCACCCTACCCTCGCACGCAGGCGAATGGCTGCAGTGGCACGGCGAAAGCCTGACCTACCTGTACGGCAAGGACTTCAAGGTCAACCCTGATATCCAGCAGACCATCACCTTCGAGCACGCCAACAAATGGAAGTACGGCGACACCTTCATGTTCGTCGACAAGATTTTCTACAACGGCAAGGCCGACCCCGGCAAAGGTGTGACCACCTACTACGGCGAGTTCAGCCCACGCCTGTCATTGGGCAAGATCTTCGACCGCAAGCTTGCCTTCGGTCCGATCAAGGATGTGCTGCTGGCCATGACCTACGAGCGCGGTGAAGGCGACAACGAGGCCTACCTGATCGGCCCCGGCTTTGACTTGAACATCCCCGGCTTCAACTATTTCACCCTCAATTTCTACGTGCGCAACACCGAAGGCAGCCGCCCCGGTGACAACGTCTGGCAGATTACCCCTGGCTGGTCGTACACCCTCCCTGTCGGCCGGTCAGACATTCTGATCGACGGTTACATGGACTGGGTTACCGACAACGACCAGACCCGCCGTGGCACCTATCACGCCAACCTGCACTTCAACCCGCAGGTCAAATACGACCTGGGCAAGGCGCTGAACCTGGGCGCCAAGCAGCTCTACGTCGGCTTTGAATACAGCTACTGGAAAGACAAGTACGGCATTGACAGCCGCGGCAACCTGGACAGCAACCAGAGCGTGGCCAGTGCGCTGATCAAGGTGCACTTCTAGGAAGTTGACCAAACGCACAAGTTTGAATCACCCCGCTCCAGGACGGAGCACTTGAGGCGCGGCGCGCAAGCCAGTAATCTGCGCGCCCCCTCGATCAGGGCAGAACGGATTCTGCCTGCGTTTACTGACCGCTCAGTCAATGAATACGGGCGGTTGGCCAACGTGTTGCCAGCCTGAAAGACCCTTTTCATCCGTTCAAAACGAAGTCGAGCAGGAAGGTTTTGCCAACCCGGAAAAGTTGGCTCGACCCTTGCCAAACAGCTGTGGCCTATCGAAAAAAGCTGACTCAAAAGACAAAAAAGCGCCGGCAACGAGCGCTGACAACAGATCAATCAAGGGAGCGACACTCGCAATGCGTACCATCAACAGCCTGATCCTCGCCGGCGGCCTGCTGGCCTGCGGCACCACCTTCGGCGGCGACCTGCTGCAATGGCAGAACAACAGCCTGACCTACCTGTGGGGCAAGAACTTCAAGGTCAACCCGGCAATTCAGCAAACCGTCACCTTCGAGCACGCCGATGGCTGGAAGTACGGCGACAACTTCATTTTCGTCGACAAGATCTTCTACCAGGGCCAGAAAGACGCCGGCAACGGCCCGAACACCTACTACGGTGAGATCAGCCCACGCCTGTCGTTCGGCAAGATTTTCGACCAGAAGATCGAGTTTGGCCCGGTCAAGGACGTGCTGCTGGCGATGACCTACGAGTTTGGCGAGGGTGACACCGAGTCTTACCTGATCGGTCCGGGCTTCGACCTGGCCATCCCGGGCTTCGACTACTTCCAGCTGAACTTCTACAACCGCACCACCGACGGCAGCCGCGCGGGCGACAACGTGTGGCAGATCACCCCGGTGTGGTCTTACACCATTCCGGTCGGTGACTCCGACGTGCTGATCGACGGCTTCATGGACTGGGTGGTGGACAACGACGAGAACCGCCGCGGCACCTACCAGGCCAACCTGCACTTCAACCCGCAGATCAAGTATGACCTGGGCAAGGCGCTGCACCTGGGCGAGAAGCAGTTGTATGTGGGTGTTGAGTACGATTACTGGAAGAACAAGTACGGCATCAAGGACAGCGATGCCTTCACTACCGACCAGAACACCATGAGCTTCTTGGTCAAGGTTCACTTCTGAACGGATCGCTCGGGGCCGCGCTGCGGCCCATTCGCGGGTAAACCCGCTCCTACAGGGGCCGCACCGGGTTCAAGGCATACGCGGTACCTGGGGGGCGGGTTCACGCGCGAACCGGGGCAAAGCCCCGGCCAGGCGCCTCAATTGGCAGGTCTGAGCGCCCGCCACAACTTCCCCGCAGCACTGACCACCGCCAGCACCATGGCACCGGCCACAACCCCGACCCCAGCGTTGAGCAACGCCCCGGTCAGCGCCCCACCACGCCCTTCGCTGAACGCCTCGATGGCATGATGCAGCGGCTCGATGCCATGCACCAGGATCCCACCGCCCACCAGAAACATCGCCGCAGTACCAATCACCGACAGGCTTTTCATCATGTACGGCGCCGCCCGCAGGATGCCGTTACCCACTGCCTGAGTCAGCCTGGAGGTTTTGCGGGCCATCCACAGCCCAAGGTCGTCAAGCTTGACGATCCCGCCTACCAACCCATACACACCAATGGTCATGACCACCGCAATGCCCGACAGCACGATGATCTGCTGGGTCAGCGGCGAGTCAGCCACGATACCCAAGGTAATGGCGATGATTTCCGCCGACAGGATGAAGTCGGTACGCACCGCCCCCTTGATCTTGGCTTTTTCAAAAGCCACCAGGTCAACACTGGCATCGGCAACAGCCTCCTTGCGCGCCGCGTGCTGTGCCTCATCCTCTGCCTTGCTGTGCAAGAACTTGTGCGCCAGCTTCTCGAAACCCTCGAAGCACAGGAACGCGCCACCCAACATCAACAACGGCGTAACCGCCCAGGGTATGAACGCACTGATCAGCAACGCGGCCGGTACCAGGATCGCCTTGTTGACGAACGACCCCTTGGCCACCGCCCAGACGACCGGAAGTTCGCGATCGGCGCGCACGCCGGTGACCTGCTGGGCATTCAGCGCCAGGTCATCACCCAGCACGCCTGCGGTTTTTTTTGCCGCCACCTTGGTCATCAGAGAGACGTCGTCCAGCAGCGTGGCGATATCGTCGATCAGTACCAGTAGACTGCTTCCTGCCATGTTTGCTTGTATCCAAATAAGTCAATGTGCCGGATTCTAGCCCAAAGCCGCTGCCTTGAGCGCCCGTCGAGGCCGGTGCTACCATGCCCGATCCCCCTTAGAGGTGGCCAGACACGAGGAAGATCCCTGACCATGAGCACCATTCGCGAGCGCAACAAGGAATTGATCCTGCGCGCGGCCAGCGAGGAATTCGCCGACAAGGGCTTCGCCGCCACCAAGACCAGCGATATCGCGGCCAAGGCCGGCCTGCCCAAGCCGAACGTGTACTACTACTTCAAGTCCAAGGACAACCTTTACCGCGAGGTCCTGGAAAGCATCATCGCGCCGATCATGCAGGCATCCACGCCGTTCAATGCAGACGGCGACCCGAAGGAAGTGCTGAGTGCGTACATTCGTTCGAAAATTCGCATTTCGCGTGACCTGCCCCATGCGTCCAAGGTGTTCGCCAGCGAGATCATGCATGGCGCGCCGCACCTTTCACCGAACCAGGTAGAGCAGTTGAACGAGCAGGCCCGGCACAACATCGAGTGCATCCAGCGCTGGATCGACCGCGGGCAGATCGCCCATGTGGACGCGCATCACCTGATGTTCAGCATCTGGGCGGCGACCCAGACCTATGCGGACTTCGACTGGCAGATTTCTGCGGTGACCGGCAAGGCCAAGCTGGCCGACAGTGATTATGACGCGGCGGCCGAAACCATTATTCGTATGGTCTTGAAAGGTTGTGAGCCTGAGGCAGCCTGAACCATCCCGAAGGGCCATTCGCGGGCAAGCCCGCTCCCACAGGATCACCACTTGCCTGAAGGTTGTGGAGTCCCTGTAGGAGCGGGCTTGCCCGCGAATGGGCCAGAACAGGCAATAGAGATTTAGGCCGCTACCCCGGCATCTGCCCGCAACCCCACCTCCTCGATCGCACTGATCGCACACTGCTCGTCGATATCCGACGTATCGCCGCTGATCCCCACGGCACCCAGCACCTTGCCGTCCTGATCACGAATCAGCACCCCACCCGGCGCCGGCACCACCGGCCGCTCACCCATCCCGTTCAACGCGGCAAAAAAAGCCGGCCGCTGCTGCGCATCCAGCGCCAGCAAGCGCGACCCCTTGCCCAGGGCAATCGCCCCCCAGGCTTTGCCAGTGGCCACTTCAGGACGAATCAAGCTCGCGCCATCCTCGCGCTGCAGCGCCAGCAGGTGCCCGCCGGCATCCAGCACCGCCACGGTCAGTGGCGCGGCATTGATCTTGCGGCCCGCCACCAGCGCGGCATTCACCAGGCTGACGGCGATTTTCAGGTTCAGAACGTTCATGGAAAGGTCCTCTTCTTGTTGTGAGAAGCCCGGAGGGCAGTTGAAAACCGATCGAACAAATAGAACACAACGAGAGATATTTTTGTATACAATATTTTGAAACGATCGTATGCGATGACGCAAACCCTCGTTTTCACGGGCGCTCTGACGAATGCCAGCTTAGTCGATGAAAACCCATTGACCTGAGCCGCCAGGCGTGAATACACTCTGTCGCAAAGCAAGTTGTATACAATTACAAAATCGATGAGGCACAAACCATGAGCAAAATGAGAGCAATCGATGCAGCCGTTCTGGTCATGCGCCGTGAAGGTGTAGATACCGCGTTCGGCATCCCGGGGGCTGCCATCAACCCGTTGTATTCGGCCCTGAAGAAAGTCGGTGGCATCGATCACGTCCTCGCTCGTCACGTCGAAGGTGCCTCGCACATGGCCGAGGGCTACACCCGCGCCAACCCGGGCAACATCGGTGTGTGCATCGGCACTTCCGGCCCTGCCGGCACCGACATGGTCACCGGCCTGTACAGTGCCTCGGCCGACTCCATCCCGATTCTGTGCATCACTGGCCAGGCGCCACGTGCCCGTCTGCACAAGGAAGACTTCCAGGCTGTCGACATCACTAACATCGTCAAGCCAGTGACCAAGTGGGCGACCACCGTTCTGGAGCCAGGCCAGGTGCCTTACGCCTTCCAGAAGGCCTTCTATGAAATGCGTACCGGCCGCCCAGGCCCGGTGCTGATCGACCTGCCGTTCGACGTGCAGATGGCCGAGATCGAATTCGACATCGACGCCTACGAACCACTGGCAGTCAACAAGCCATCCGCCACCCGCGTACAGGCCGAGAAAGCCCTGGCCCTGCTCAATGACGCCGAGCGCCCACTGCTGGTAGCCGGTGGCGGCATCATCAACGCCGATGCCAGCGACAAGCTGGTCGAATTCGCCGAACTGACCGGCGTACCCGTGATCCCGACCCTGATGGGCTGGGGCACCATCCCGGACGACCACGCCCAGATGGTCGGCATGGTCGGCCTGCAGACCTCGCACCGCTATGGCAACGCAACCCTGCTGAAATCCGACCTGGTATTCGGTATCGGTAACCGCTGGGCCAACCGCCACACCGGCTCGGTCGATGTCTACACCGAAGGCCGCAAGTTCGTGCACGTGGACATCGAGCCGACCCAGATCGGCCGTGTGTTCACCCCGGACCTGGGTATCGTTTCCGACGCGGGCAAGGCGCTGGACGTGTTCCTCGAAGTGGCTCGTGAGTGGAAAGCCGCCGGCAAGCTGAAGTGCCGCAAGGCCTGGCTGGAAGAGTGCCAACAGCGTAAGGCAAGCCTGCAGCGCAAGACCCACTTCGACAACGTGCCGGTCAAGCCGCAGCGCGTCTACGAAGAAATGAACCAGGTATTCGGCAAAGACACCTGCTACGTCAGCACCATCGGCCTGTCGCAGATTGCCGGCGCGCAGTTCCTGCATGTGTACAAGCCACGCCACTGGATCAACTGCGGCCAGGCCGGCCCGCTGGGCTGGACCATCCCTGCTGCGCTGGGCGTGGTCAAAGCCGATCCGAAGCGCAAGGTTGTGGCGCTGTCGGGTGACTACGACTTCCAGTTCATGATCGAAGAACTGGCGGTGGGTGCGCAGTTCAACCTGCCGTACGTTCACGTACTGGTGAACAACGCCTACCTGGGCCTGATCCGCCAGGCGCAGCGTGGCTTCGACATGGATTACTGTGTACAACTGGCGTTCGAGAACATCAACTCGACCGACGCTGCCACCTATGGCGTCGACCACGTTGCAGTGGTCGAAGGCCTGGGCTGCAAGGCCATTCGCGTGTTCGAACCGGCCGAGATCGCCCCTGCCCTGCTCAAGGCACAGAAGATGGCCGAAGAGTTCCGCGTGCCGGTCGTGGTCGAGGTGATTCTCGAGCGTGTGACCAACATTTCCATGGGCACCGAGATCAACGCGGTCAACGAATTCGAAGACCTGGCCCTGGTCGGCAACGACGCGCCAACCGCCATCTCGCTGCTGGACTGATCGCCTGACGCCCCCAGGCACGCTCTGGGGGCCTTCATCGCAAGGAGACAACTCATGCCTCGCTTCGCTGCCAACCTGTCCATGCTGTTCACCGAACAGGACTTCCTGGCCCGCTTCAAGGCTGCCGCCGATGCTGGTTTCAGCGGCGTCGAATACCTGTTCCCCTATGACTTCAGCGCAGCTGAAATCAAGCAGCAGCTGGAGGCCAACGGCCTGACCCAGGTGCTGTTCAACCTGCCGGCCGGCGACTGGGCCAAAGGTGAGCGCGGTATCACCTGCCACCCTGACCGCGTCGAGGAATTCCGCGCGGGTGTCGACAAGGCCATCGAATACGCCAAGGTGCTGGGCAACACCCAGGTCAACGCCCTGGCCGGCATTCGCCCACAAGGCCCGGACTGCGCCACCGTGCGCAAGACCTTCGTCGAGAACCTGCGCTACGCCGCTGACAAGCTCAAGGGCGCCGGTATTCGCCTGGTCATGGAAATGATCAACACCCGCGACATCCCAGGCTTCTACCTGAACACCACCCAGCAGGCCCTGGAAATCCAGGCCGAGGTGGGCAGCGACAACCTGTTCCTGCAATACGACATCTACCACATGCAGATCATGGAAGGTGACCTGGCTCGCACCATGGAAGCCAACCTGAAACTGATCAACCACATCCAGCTGGCCGACAACCCCGGCCGCAATGAACCAGGCACCGGCGAGATCAACTACCGCTTCCTGTTCGAACACCTGGACCGCATTGGCTACCAGGGCTGGGTGGGCGCGGAGTACAAGCCGCTGACCACCACCGAAGCGGGCCTGGGCTGGCTGAAAACCCACAACGCAATCTGAGGAACAACTCGGGACCCTGTGGGAGCGGGCTNTTCGCGGGCGAGCCCGCTCCCACAGGGGGCCAAAGCTTGCTTGAGATATCACAATTACAAAGAGGTAATTTCTCATGGCTAAAATCGGTTTCATCGGCACCGGCATCATGGGCAAGCCCATGGCTCAGAACCTGCAAAAAGCAGGTCACAGCATCTTCGTTTCCACCCACCACGACGCTGCGCCAGCCGACCTGATCGCCGCCGGTGCAGTGGCCCTGGCCAACCCGAAAGAAGTTGCCCAGGAAGCCGAATTCATCATCGTCATGGTTCCCGACACTCCGCAGGTCGAAAGCGTCCTGTTCGGTGAAAACGGCGTGGCCGAAGGCGTGGGCCCGAACAAGGTGGTGATCGACATGAGCTCGATCTCCCCCACCGCGACCAAAGCCTTCGCCGAGAAGATCAAGGCCACCGGCGCCGCCTACCTGGACGCCCCGGTGTCCGGTGGTGAAGTCGGCGCCAAAGCCGCGACCCTGAGCATCATGGTCGGCGGCTGCCCGAAAGCCTTCGAGCGCACCCTGCCGCTGTTCGAAGCCATGGGCAAGAACATCACCCGCGTCGGTGGCAACGGTGACGGCCAGACCGCCAAGGTCGCCAACCAGATCATTGTCGCCCTGAACATCCAGGCCGTGGCCGAAGCCCTGCTGTTCGCCGCCAAGAACGGCGCCGACCCTGCCAAGGTGCGTGAAGCACTGATGGGCGGCTTTGCTTCGTCGAAAATCCTCGAAGTGCACGCCGAGCGCATGATCAAGGGCACCTTCGACCCAGGCTTCCGCATCAACCTGCACCAGAAGGACCTGAACCTGGCCCTGCAAGGCGCCAAGGAACTGGGCATCAACCTGCCCAACACCTCCAATGCCCAGCAAGTGTTCAACACCTGCCAGGCCCTGGGCGGCGGCAACTGGGACCACTCGGCGCTGATCAAAGGCCTGGAGCACATGGCCAACTTCTCGATCCGCGACGACAAATAAGACGTTTTTAGCCTTCACTGGCCTCTTCGCGGGTAAACCCGCTCCTACCAAAGACCGCACAATCGCTCAGAGCTGTGCATGTAGGAGCGGGGCTTGTCCGCGAAGAAGCCAACGCCGTTGAACCTGCGACCACAGGCCCAATGGTGGCATCGAGCAACACCCGCCCCTGGTTCGGCCTGCACGGAGGCAGTTCCAGGGGCGTTTTTGATTCTGCAGAACAACAATAATTGGGAGCCTGCCATGTCGGTCGATCCGCAAAAACTTCTCCGCGAACTGTTCGACACAGCCATCGCCGCCGCCCACCCCCGTCAAGTCCTCGAACCCTACCTGCCCGCCGATCGCAGCGGCCGGGTTATCGTCATCGGCGCCGGCAAGGCCGCAGCCGCCATGGCCGAAGTGGTCGAGAAAAGCTGGCAGGGCGAAGTCTCCGGCCTGGTCGTGACCCGTTACGGCCACGGCGCCAACTGCCAGAAGATCGAGGTGGTCGAAGCCGCCCACCCGGTCCCGGACGCTGCCGGCCTGGCGGTGGCCAAGCGCGTGCTGGAACTGGTCAGCAACCTCAACGAAGAAGACCGCGTCATCTTCCTGCTGTCTGGCGGTGGCTCGGCGCTGCTGGCCCTGCCTGCCGAAGGCCTGACCCTGGCCGACAAGCAGCAGATCAACAAGGCACTGCTGAAATCCGGCGCCACCATCGGCGAGATGAACTGCGTGCGCAAGCACCTCTCGGCGATCAAGGGCGGGCGCCTGGCCAAGGCCTGCTGGCCGGCCACGGTCTACACCTATGCCATTTCCGATGTACCGGGCGACCTCGCCACGGTCATCGCTTCCGGCCCCACCGTGGCCGACCCGAGCACCTCGGCCGACGCCCTGGCCATCCTCAAACGCTACAACATCGAAGCGCCCAAAGCGGTCATCGACTGGCTGAACAACCCGGCCTCGGAAACCGTCAAGGCCGATGACCCGGCCCTGGCCCGCAGCCACTTCCAGTTGATCGCCAAACCCCAGCAGTCGCTCGAGGCCGCCGCGGTCAAAGCCCGTCAGGCCGGTTTCAGCCCGCTGATCCTCGGCGACCTTGAAGGTGAATCGCGCGAAGTGGCCAAGGTGCATGCCGGTATCGCCCGGCAAATCGTTCAGCACGGCCAGCCGCTCAAAGCGCCCTGCGTGATCCTGTCGGGTGGCGAAACCACCGTGACCGTGCGCGGCAATGGCCGTGGCGGGCGCAACGCCGAGTTCCTGCTCAGCCTCACCGAAAGCCTGAAAGGCCTGCCGGGCGTGTACGCCCTGGCCGGTGATACCGACGGCATCGATGGCTCGGAAGAAAACGCCGGTGCCTTCATGACCCCGGCCAGCTACGCCAGCGCCGAAGCCTTGGGCCTGTCGGCCAGCGACGAGCTGGACAACAACAACGGCTACGGCTACTTCGCCGCGCTGGATGCGCTGATCGTCACCGAACCGACTCGCACCAACGTCAACGACTTCCGCGCCATCCTGATCCTCGAGACTGCCCAATCATGACGCCTGATAAAAAAGTTAAGATCCTCGCCACCCTTGGCCCTGCGATCAACGGCATCGACGATATCCGCCAGCTGGTCGAAGCCGGGGTGAACATCTTTCGCCTCAACTTCAGCCATGGCGAGCATGCCGACCACGCCCTGCGCTACCAGTGGATCCGCGAAGTCGAGCAGCAACTGAACTACCCGCTGGGCATCCTCATGGACCTGCAAGGGCCGAAGCTGCGCGTTGGCCGCTTCGCCGAAGGCAAAGTGCAGTTGCAACGCGGGCAGGCCCTGCGCCTGGACCTGGACAAAACCCCGGGCGACAGCCGCCGGGTCAACCTGCCGCACCCCGAAATCATCGCCGCCCTCGAGCCCGGCATGGACCTGCTGCTGGACGACGGCAAACTGCGCCTGCGCGTGACCGCCAAGCACAGCGACGCGATTGACACCGAGGTGCTGAACGGTGGCGAGCTTTCCGACCGTAAGGGCGTCAACGTACCGCAAGCGGTGCTCGACCTCTCCCCGCTCACCGAAAAAGACCGCCGCGACTTGGCCTTTGGCCTGGAGCTGGGCGTGGACTGGGTCGCCCTGTCGTTCGTCCAGCGCCCTGAAGACATCGTTGAAGCGCGCCAGCTGATTGGCGACCGCGCCTACCTGATGGCCAAGATCGAGAAGCCATCGGCCGTCGAGCAACTGCAAGCCATCGCCGAGCTGGCAGACGCGATCATGGTGGCCCGTGGTGACCTGGGCGTGGAAGTGCCGGCCGAGAGCGTGCCGCAGATCCAGAAGCGCATCATCGGCACCTGCCGCCAGCTGGGCAAACCCGTGGTGGTGGCCACGCAGATGCTCGAGTCGATGCGTTTCTCGCCAGCGCCAACCCGTGCCGAAGTCACCGACGTGGCCAACGCGGTGGCCGAAGGTGCCGATGCAGTGATGCTGTCGGCCGAAACCGCCTCGGGTGATTACCCGCTGGAAGCCGTGCAGATGATGAGCAAGATCATCCGCCAGGTTGAGAACGGCCCGGACTACCAGGCCCAGCTCGACGTCGGCCGGCCAAAGGCCGAGGCCACCGTGTCGGACGCCATCAGCTGCGCGATCCGCCGCATCAGCGGCATCCTGCCAGTGGCGGTGCTGGTCAACTACAGCGAGTCGGGTGCCTCGACTCTGCGCGCGGCACGTGAACGGCCACGGGCACCGATCCTCAACCTGACGCCGAACCTGAACACCGCGCGCCGCCTGAGCGTGGCTTGGGGTGTGCATTCGGTGGTCAACGACCGCCTGCGTCAGGTCGACGAGGTGGTTTCCACCGCCCTGGAGATTGCCCAGGCGCAAGGCATGGCCAGCCGTGGCGACACGCTGCTGATCACCGCTGGCGTGCCTTTCGGCAAGCCGGGTACGACTAACACACTGCGGATCGAGACTTTGATCTGAGATTGCCGGGGGCGCGTTGCGCCCCTTTCGCGACACAAGGCCGCTCCCACAGGGCCACGCTGGCACAAGGGAATGCGATCCCTGTGGGAGCGGCCTCGTGTCGCGATTGGAGGGCAAAGCCCTCCCTGAATACCGCTTTACCCGACCGCGGAAAACCGAGGCCCAAAGAGGCCCACCGCTCCCCCATCAACCTCACTGACTGCCCCATGTACACCAAAAATTTCGTCAACCCGTGCCCCGACTGGGCCACGGCGTTACTCAACGGCTTCAGCCAAGTGCTGCTGCTGCGCAACCCCCTGTGCGGCCTGTGCTGCCTGCTGGCTATCCTGCTGACCGCACCCAACCTGGTCGGCGGCGCCCTGCTTGGCGCCCTGGCCGGCCTGCTCACCGCCCAGGCACGCGGCTATGACCGTGCCGACCGCCAGGCCGGGCTGTACTGCTACAACGGTGTGCTGATCGGCATCCTGATCAGCGCCGTGCTGCCCTGGTCGGTCATATTGCCCCCCCTGGTCATCGCCGCCGGCGGCCTGTCCAGCCTCATCACCCACCAGTGGCGCAAGCGCGGCGGCAAGTTGCTGGTCGCCTATACCGCGCCATTCGTGCTGCTGGGCTGGGGCACACTGCTAGTCGTCAGCCCCTCGCCCAGCGGCTTCGTCGAAGCTGACCCGCTGTACGCGTTGGCCCGCGGCGTGGGCCAGATCTTCCTGCTCGACCAGCCCTTGGCCGGGTTGCTGATCATCGTCGGCATGTTCATCGCCAACCCCTATGCGGCGCTGTGGGCGGTGATCGGCTCGGCCATTGGCGGCGGCGTGGCGTTGCTCGCCGACCAGGCGCAGGCCGCCTGGTTAGGTCTTTACGGCTTCAATGGCGCACTGGCGGCACTGGCCTTCAGCAGGCAAGGTGAAAAACCTTGGGTGACGCTGCTGGCGATAGCGTTGGCCCTGCTGTTGCAACCGCTGTTCAAGCTGCTGCCAGTGCCTGGCTTGACCGCCCCCTTCGTTGCCGCCTGCTGGCTGATGCACTTGGGCAGTCACCTGGCGCAACCCAGGCAGCGCAACGCCAGCCGCTTGCACGGCTGATACGCAACCCCTAGGCTCAGCCCATCGCTTTTGTGGAACGAGCCAATGAACAACCCAGCGAGCCTGCGCGAGCGGCTCTTCGTCATCGTCTTCCAGACCGACACCGTAGCCGGTCGCCGCTTCGACAAGATCCTGTTGCTGATCATCCTGGCCAGCCTGGTCACGGTGATCCTCGACAGCATCGATGAGGTGCACCAGGGCTACGCCGGCCTGCTGGCCGGCATCGAGTGGGGCTTTACCGCAATCTTCCTGGCCGAATACATCACCCGCCTGTACTGCTCGCCCAAGCCGTTGCGCTATGCCTTCAGTTTCTACGGCCTGGTCGATTTACTGGCGATCGTGCCGGGGATCCTCGCGCTTTACTACAGCGACGCCCAGTACCTGCTCATCATCCGTGTCATCCGGATGCTGCGGATCTTCCGTGTACTCAAGCTCAGCCCGTACCTCAAGCAGGCCCATTACCTGATGGAGGCGCTGCGCGGCAGCAAGCAGAAGATCATCGTGTTCCTGGTGACAGTATCGACGCTGGTAACGGTGTTCGGCACGCTGATGTACGTGATCGAAGGGCCTGAGCATGGCTTTACCAGCATCCCCAAAGGCATCTACTGGGCCATCGTTACCCTGACCACCGTGGGCTTTGGCGACATCGTGCCCAAGACCCCGCTGGGGCAGGTGCTGTCGTCGCTGGTGATGATTACCGGTTACTCGATCATTGCCGTGCCAACCGGCATCTTTACCGCCGAGCTGGCCAATGCCATGCGTGGGGAGCAGCTGCAGCATGATTGCCCGACCTGCCACAAGAAGACCCACGAGCATGGGGCAGCGTTCTGTTCTCGCTGTGGGAATGGGTTGTTTCCCAAAGCATGATAGCGCCTGCGCCGGCCTCTTCGCGGGTAAACCCGCTCCNCGTGCGCGGTCCCTGTAGGAGCGGGTTCACCCGCGAAGAGGCCGGCACAGGCAGAAGCATAACCAAAGCATTTTTTGTTCTTTAACCCGTATAAACCCACCCGCTATAGTCGCTGGCAATCTGCCCCAACACCCTTCAAGAACAAGGAAGCAACGTGAAAAAACTCTTCACCGCCTCGCTGCTCGCCGCAGGCCTGGCCCTGGGCAACCTCGCCCAGGCCGCCCCCACCCTGCTCAACGTTTCCTACGACGTGATGCGCGACTTCTACAAGGACTACAACCCGGCCTTCCAGAAGCACTGGGAAGCCGAGCACAACGAGAAGGTCAACGTGCAGATGTCCTTCGGCGGCTCGAGCAAGCAGGCCCGTGCAGTGATCGATGGCCTGCCGGCCGATGTCATCACCATGAACATGGCCACCGACATCAACGCCCTGGCAGACAACGGCAAGCTGGTGCCCGACAACTGGGTAACCCGCCTGCCGAACAACAGCGCGCCGTTCACCTCGGCCACTGTGTTCATCGTGCGCAAGGGCAACCCGAAAGCCCTCAAAGACTGGCCCGACCTGCTCAAGGACGGTGTGCAGGTGATCGTGCCCAACCCGAAAACCTCGGGTAATGGCCGCTATACCTACCTGTCGGCCTGGGGCTACGTACTCAAGCAAGGCGGCGATGAAAGCAAAGCCCGCGACTTCGTCGGCAAGCTGTTCAAACAGGCACCCGTGCTGGACACCGGTGGCCGTGCCGCCACCACCACGTTCATGACCAACCAGATCGGTGACGTGCTGGTCACCTTCGAGAACGAAGCCGAGATGATCGCCCGCGAGTTCGGCCGCGACCAGTTCGAAGTGGTCTACCCAAGCGTATCGGCCGAAGCCGAGCCACCGGTGACGGTGGTCGACAAGGTGGTGGTCAGAAAAGGCACCCAGGCCGTGGCCGAGGAATACCTGAAGTACCTGTGGTCACCCGCAGCCCAGGAGATCGCCGCCAACAACTACCTGCGCCCGCGTGATGCGACGGTACTGGCCAAGTACACCGACCGCTTCCCGAAAGTGGACTTCCTGTCGGTGGAGAAAACCTTCGGTGACTGGCGTACCGTGCAGAAGACCCACTTCAATGACGGTGGGGTGTTTGACCAGATCTATGCCAACCAATAGCCATAAGGGGGCATCTGGCCTAATGCCAGTCAGTTAAGACAGACTCATTGACCTTTAGCCTGTAGGCCGCAAAATCCGACGCTTGGAAACGAGCATCGGATTTTTTATGCGCCTGTCAAAAGCCCTCTCTCTGAAACACCACATTAGAGATTAAAGCGCGGCTATTGAGCAAAACGGTAAAGGAAAGGTCGTGAGCAGTGCTTCGACGCTGTGCCTGAACCTGTGCACCAGGCAACACCCCGGGGGCGGTGGCAACTACATTCAATGCCTGGTCCACGGGAAACGCGTCAACGGCAACAAAGTCCATGCGCCATTCGCCTTCGCTGCGCGTGAAACAGCCACGAAGTGCCGGATACTTCCTCACGACAAACCGCACGGCCTCACGCAGATGATGAGCACAAAGATGCTCCTGCGGTATCAGGACTTCGCCGACATAACGCTGTTCCAGATGCAAGGCCGCACGCTGATCATACAATTGCCCCAATAATAGGCGCATGCCACCTCTCCAAATTTAAAGCAGCAAAAATCCAGACCCGAAACCATTCAACTGAACAGTTCCGGGCCGAGCATTATTTGACTAAATTAAGAAGAAACTTGCTGTTCGGCAGAAACTGTCGAATACCTTCGAAAGTTCACAAACACCAACAGTGCGATGACCACGAGTACCCCCACGGTGGCCATCATTACCGAGGACACCGCTTGGTCGAACGCCAATCGCGCATTCACAGCGATTTCCTGCCCCAGCGGGGCGGGCATTTGCGCGGCAGCGGCCAGCGCGCTGTCGATCCCGTCCTGCAGGCGCGCCGCGTCGGCGGCCTGCTCGGGCACGACCAGCGAGCGGCTGTACACCACCGACATCAGGCTACCCATGAAGGCGATGCCCAACCCTCCTCCCAGCTCGTAGGAAATTTCCTCGGCCGAAGCGGCCATCCCCGCTCGCTCCGGCGGCGCGCTGGCCATGATGGTGGTGGACGCCCCGGTCATACTCGCCCCTACGCAAGCACCCATGACGAACAGCAGCAGCAGTTGCAGGGCGACCGACTGGCTGAAACTGTACATGAACAGGCCAATGGCACCGGCGTAGATCAACAGTGCGAGCACCAGGAACCGATCACAACGAACCTTGGGCAGCAACCAGCCGCTTAACGGACCGGCCACGATCGCTCCCACGGAAAGGGGCAGGAAATAAAGGCCGGTCTCGAGCGGGGATAGCCCGACAACCAGTTGCAGGCGCTGGCTCAGTACCAGGTTGATGCCCATCAGGCAGCCGGCCGCGGCCAGGCTGGCGATGACCGCAGAGGAGAACGCGGGGCTGCGGAAAATCTGCAGGTCGATCAACGGAAAACCACGCTTGCGCTGCCCGCGCACGAACATCCAACCGAAGCCCGCGCAGATGGCCAACGCCCCCAGCGCCGCCACCAGCGAGGGCTCGGGCTTGGCGAATTCCTTGATCAGGTACGCCAGGCTGATGAGCCCTACCATCGCCTGAAGGGAGCCAAGCAAGTCCCATGGCCCGGCGTTGGCCTGTTGCATGTTCCTGATCAGCAGCAAGGACAACACCAGGGCCACCAGCACGATGGGCACGTTGATCAGAAACACGGAACCCCACCAGAAATGCTCAAGCAGCGCCCCCCCTATCAGCGGACCAATCGCTGCACCACCGGAAGCCACGGCCGTCCAGACGCCGATGGCAAAACCACGCTCACGCTCATCCTCGAAGGTCAGGCTGATGATCGCCAGCGTGGCCGGCATCATGGCCGCCGCACCGACGCCCAGCGCGCCCCTAGCCAGGATTAGCAGCGCGGAAGATGGCGCGAATGCAGCCAGAAGCGACGCCGCACCGAACAGCACAAGGCCGATCACGAACAATCGCTGGTGGCCGATGCGATCACCCAAGGTGCCAGCACCCAGCAACAGGCCGGCGACGACCAGGGGATACATGTTGATGATCCACAGCTTTTCGGAGGTAGATGCCCCGAGCGCATGGGTAAGTGTGGGCAAGGCGATGTAAAGGACCGTCATGTCGATCGCAACCAATAGCAAGGCGAAGGACAGGACGGCCAATACGAGCCATCGCTGGTAAGTGTTGAACATTGGCATTCTCCCTGCCTTGATCAAGCCGATCACTGATTGTCGGCGCCGCATCCAAATAGGAACTCGGATCCTAGTAGACGGACAACTTCATTGCAAATATTAAAAATTATCAAAACAATTAATCTCCACACAATGAATATAAATAAATCATACCCGTAAGATAAATCCTACATTAACGGATGAATAATGACGTATTTAAAATAGAACTCCATCACCTTGAGTGCTCCTCCACGCCCGCATCCGAAAAATTGGCGGATTCGCCAGCCGCTCGGCGAACACCAGTGCCGGGGCATGCAAGGACAACTCTTCGATAAGGAACTGCAGCCCGATGCCTGGGTCGTTGGCACAGGCCAGTAAGGTGCCGAACAACTGGTAACCCGCCTGCCGGACAACAGCGTGCCGTTCACCTCGGCTCCTACAAGGGATGCGCAGCCTCGCCCACGCGCTACTGCGCATCGCCATGGCCTTCACCTTCATCGAGCTGCTGGGGCGCATCTGGGGCTTCTCGGTGGTCGATTTCGCCCTGAGCAACAGCCTGGGCCAGGCGATCAGCAACTCGCTGTCGAGCATTGGCTTGATCCTGCTGGTAACCTGGCTGCTGTGGGTGGTACTCGATACGGCCATCCAGGAAGCACTCAAGCCCCCCGTCGGCCGCCGCAGCGCGCGTCAGCCGAGCACCCGGGTGCGGACCATCCTGCCGATGCTGCACAATGCGATCAAAGTGGTCCTGATCGTCATCTACACCATCACCACCATGGCCAACCTGGGCACCAACGTCGCGCCGTTCCTGGCCGGTGCCGGGGTTATCGGCCTGGCCATCGGCTTCGGCTTGCAGCAGCTGGTGCACGATGTGATTACCGGGTTGTTCATCCTCATCGAGGATTCCATTTCCATCGGTGACTGGGTAGTGCTCGATTCCGGCCATACCGGTACAGTCGAAAGCCTGACGATCCGTAGCGGCTGCGCGATGGCAAAGGCTTCGTGCACTCGGTGCCGTTTGGCCAGATCAAGGCGGTTACCAACCAGTCGCGGCAGTTCGCCTATGCGTTCTTCTCGGTGCAGTTCACTTACGACAGTGATGTGGATGCGTCACTCGCGCTGATCCATGAGGTGGGTAAGTCGATCAGCGAAGACCCGCTGCTGCGCATCAACCTGCAAGGGCCGTTACAGGTATCCGGGGTGGACCGCTTTGCCCAGGTGTACCCGCTGCCGCTGCAGGCCCTGGGGGCTTGAATTCGCCTGCACCGGCCCTTTCGCGGGCTCGCCCGCGAAGCTTCCAGCAAGGGCAGCATCAAACCTGACGGAATACCAAGGCCTTCAGCCCCCCCGCCGGGTCAACGTCCGGAAACTCCGGCGGGTTTTCCAGGCGTTCGACATAAGCCAACGAAGGCGCCTGCTCTGCCATGCCTTCAATCAGAAACTCAGGCCCGATCCCCGGGTCGTTGACACACGCCAGCACCGTCCCGCCTTCGCTCAACAACTCCGGCAAACGCCGCAGGATCTTTGCGTAATCCTGGGTCAGCACAAAGCTGCCACGCTGGAAGGTTGGCGGGTCGATGATGATCAGGTCATAAGGCCCGTACTTGCGCACCTTGCCCCACGACTTGAACAGTTCATGCCCCAGGTACGCCACCCGTGATGCATCGTGGCCATTGAGGCGATGGTTGTCCCGGCCCCGCGACAGGGCCGACTTGGCCATGTCCAGGTTCACCACCTGCTCAGCGCCACCGGCAATCGCTGCCACGGAAAAGCCGCAGGTATAAGCGAACAGGTTCAGCACGCGCTTGCCCGCCGCCTGCTCGCGCACCCAACGGCGGCCATAGCGCATGTCGAGGAACAGGCCATTGTTTTGCCGCACGCCCAAGTCCAGCAGGTAGGTCAGGCCGTCCTCGATCACTTCGCGTTGCTGGCACGGCTCACCCAGCAGCCACTGGCCCGGGCTGTCGGGCAGGTAGCGGTGCTGGATGATGACTGCCTGACCCGTCCACTGCGGGCGCTCGGCCAAGCTGCGCAGCATGGCTTCCAGTTCGGCGAGCTGGCCTTCGGGCGGCTCACGGAACAAGGCGACCGACAGCACGCCCTGCAGCCAGTCGACGGTGACCTGCTCCAGGCCCTGCCAGCAGCGGCCGCGCCCGTGAAACAGGCGGCGGGTTTCCTGTGGGGCAGGGTCGAGGGCGGCAAGCAGGTGTTGCTCAAGGGTGTCGATGGGCGAGGTCATGGCGGATCGCAGGCTGGCAAAAAGCGGCATTCTACCTTGCGGGCCTCTTCGCGGGTAAACCCGCGCCTACAGGATGCCGCGCCGAGCGGAACCACCACCCCTGCTGCATGCCCGCTGCCGCCAGCAGGATCAACCCCACCCCCAGCCACTGTAGCGGCGCCAGGCGGTGCCCGAACGCCACCCAGTCCACCAGAATTGCCGCAATCGGGTAAATGAACGACAGCGCACCGGTCAAGGCCGTGGGCAAACGCTGGATGGCGCTGTACAACAGCACATACATCAGGCCGGTGTGCACCATCCCCAGTGTCAACAAGCTGGCCAACGCGGGCACTTCAACCGGCAACCCGCCAAGCGTGACCCATGGCGCCAGCAGCAACACACCCGTGGTTACCTGAATCAACGCAATCAGGTGCGGGGGCGTGCCACTCAGGCGCTTGATGATCAAGGCCGCGATTGCATACAGAAACGCCGCCCCCAGCGCCAGGGCAATCCCCAGCAGATAGTCCTCGCCATTACTTTGCCCAGCGCCATGGGCACTGACGATGGCCAGCATGCCGAGGAACGCCACACTCAGCCAGGTCACCTTGGCCAAGGTGATCTTTTCGCCCAGAAACAGCGCCGCCAGCCCCACCAGCATGAACGGCTGCACGTTGTACACCGCCGTGCCGATGGCAATCGACGCCCGTGCGTATGAAGCGAACAACAGCAGCCAGTTGCCGACAATGGCCACCCCGCTGGCAATCGCCAGCAAAAATGCCGTGCGGCTGATCACGCCCGGTCGCAGAAAACCAAACGCGGCGCAAATCGCCAGCAAGGTCACGGCACCGAACACGCAGCGCCAGAACACCACATCCAGCACCGGCTGGCCGGACACCAGCACGAACCAGCCAATGGTCCCAGAAATCAGCATGGCAGCGACCATTTCCAGCGAGCCACGGCGCAATGAACTGTCCATCTCAAACCTCCCGTTGATAATGGCCACAGTATGCAAAGGCGGCAGCCTGGCCATCCAGCGGATAACCAAGGCATTTTCGACAACCTGCCTTTACTATCAAGGCAAATAACACGAATCACCTGATGAGGTGGGTATGACCGATGCCATCGACCAATTATTGATCAACGCACTGATGGAGGACTCGCGCCGCTCGCTCAAGGCGCTGGCGCAGGTCAGCGGGCTGTCCGCACCTAGCGTCAGCGAGCGCCTGCGACGGCTGGAAGAGCGTGGCGTGCTGCGCGGCTACACCGTGGAGGTCGACCCGCGCGCCTTTGGCTACCAGTTGCAGGCGATCGTGCGCATCCGTCCGCTACCGGGGAAGCTGCAGGAGGTGGAGCGCCAGATCATTGCCATCCCTGAGTTCACCGAATGCGACAAGGTCATTGGCGAAGACTGCTTCGTCGCCCGACTGCATGTGCGCTCGATGGAGCAGCTGGACACGCTGCTCGACCTCATGAATGTGCTGGCTGAGACCAATACCGCGATCATCAAGAAGACCCCGGTCAAGCGGCGGTTGCCGCCAATGGATTGATTGGCCCCTGTACTGGCCTCCTCGCAGGCGTGCCCGCGAAGAGGCCAGCACAGGAAAAGTTGACTATTTTTTGTACACAAAAACGTAACCATAGGTGCCATTTTTGTGTGCACTTTCTTCAGTAGCGCCCCAATTCGTTACACACTTTCCACCCGTTATTTTGACCAAATGATCAACTAATCAATCTTTCAAAAAATATAACTTGTTCATTTGGTCAACTTATATGCTCTGTATTTCATTAACTTACCTTCTAACAAGATAAGTTCGAAATGATCGCCTGCTGAAACCTGCTCTTCCCTTGGCATGGAACTCGCTTTTGTGTGTTCGTGTTTTGTATACAACTTAAACAAAACATAGATACACAAGAATCCGCGACGCCGACCCAATGTCGGCCGCCGCGCCCACAACCCTGTGATGCCAACGCTGCACCGACGAGATGGCGAGCCCGTGCGCATGCCCGCTCATCGCAGTCCATGTGCATCAGGAGCCCGCCGGAATGAGTAGCAGCCTCGACCTTGCCCCTGAACAATCCGTCGCCAGCACACACCCCGCGTCCACGCTTGCCGGTCACCAGCCGGACCTTGTTCTCAGCCCGCGCCTGCATAACCGCGACCTGGCGCCAACGCGTATGGAAGGCCGTCGCTGGGGCGGCTACAGCATCTTCGCGCTGTGGACCAACGATGTGCACAATATCGCCAACTATTCGTTCGCCATGGGCTTGTTCGCCCTCGGCCTCGGCGGCTGGCAAATTCTGTTGTCGCTGGCCATCGGCGCGGTCCTGGTGTACTTCTTCATGAACCTGTCGGGTTACATGGGCCAGAAAACCGGGGTACCGTTCCCGGTCATCAGCCGCATTGCCTTCGGCATCCACGGCGCGCAGATCCCGGCGCTGATCCGTGCCGTCATCGCCATCGCCTGGTTCGGCATCCAGACCTACCTGGCATCGGTGGTGCTGCGGGTGCTGCTCACCGCCGTTTGGCCGCAAATGGCAGCCTACGACCACGACAGCATCCTCGGCCTGTCGAGCCTGGGCTGGGTGTGTTTCGTGTCGATCTGGCTGGTGCAGCTGGTGATCCTGGCCTACGGCATGGAGATGGTGCGCCGTTACGAGGCCTTTGCCGGGCCTGTGATCCTGCTGACCGTCGCCGCCCTGGCGGTGTTCATGTACTTCAAGGCCGACGCGCGCATTGCCTGGTCGGTGGCTACCCCGCTGACCGGCTACGAGATGTGGCGCAACATCTTTGCCGGCGGCGCACTGTGGCTGGCGATCTACGGCACCCTGGTGCTGAACTTCTGTGACTTCGCCCGCTCCTCGCCTTGCCGCAAGACCATCCGCGTCGGCAACTTCTGGGGCCTGCCGGTGAACATCCTGGTATTCGCCGTGATCACCGTGGTGCTGTGCGGCGCGCAATTCCAGATCAACGGCCAGATCATCGACAGCCCGACGCAGATCGTCGCCGCCATACCCAGCACGCCATTCCTGGTGCTCGGCTGCCTGGCCTTCCTGATCGTCACCGTGGCGGTGAACATCATGGCCAACTTCGTCGCCCCAGCCTTCGTACTCAGCAACCTGGCACCGCGCCACCTGAACTTCCGCCGTGCCGGGCTGATCAGTGCCACCCTGGCGGTGCTGATCCTGCCCTGGAACCTGTACAACAGCCCGCTGGTCATCGTGTACTTCCTGTCGGGCCTGGGCGCCCTGCTCGGCCCGCTGTACGGCGTGATCATGTCCGACTACTGGTTGCTGCGCAAAGGCTGCATCAACGTGCCAGAGCTGTATACCGAGCACCCGGCCGGCGCCTATCACTACAGCAAGGGCATCAACCTGCGCGCCGTGGCCGCCTTCGTGCCGGCCGCACTGCTGGCCATCGTGCTGGCCCTGGTGCCCAACTTCCAGGGTATCGCGCCGTTCTCCTGGCTGATCGGTGCCGGCATCGCCGCCGCCCTCTATCTGTTGATCGCGCCACGCAACCGCCAATACCACGACATCAGCGGCGAGTGCATCGCCGTCGACCATAGCAGCCATTAGTCAGGGAGGACTGCCCATGCGTATTCTGATCGCCAACGTCAACACCACCGAAGCCATCACCCACGCCATTGCCGAACAGGCCCGTGCGGTGGCCGCTCCTGGTACCGAAATCGTCGGCCTCACACCCTGGTTCGGCGCCGAATCGGTGGAGGGCAACTTCGAAAGCTACCTGGCGGCCATCGCGGTGATGGACCGGGTCCTGGCCTTTGAAGGGCCTTACGATGCCGTGATCCAGGCCGGTTATGGCGAACATGGCCGCGAAGGCCTGCAGGAACTGCTCAACGTGCCTGTGGTGGACATTACTGACGCCGCCGCCAGCACGGCAATGTACCTGGGCCACGCCTATTCCGTAGTAACCACGCTTGACCGCACCGTGCCATTGATCGAGGACCGCCTGAAGCTCTCGGGCCTGTATGACCGCTGCGCCTCGGTGCGAGCCAGCGGGCTGGCGGTGCTGGAACTGGAAGCCGACCCGCTGCGGGCCGTGGAGGCGATTGTCGAGCAGGCCGAACGCGCCGTGCGTGACGACAAGGCCGAGGTGATTTGCCTGGGTTGTGGCGGCATGGCCGGGCTGGACGAGCAGATTCGCCAACGCACCGGCGTGCCGGTGGTGGATGGTGTGAGTGCAGCGGTGACCATTGCCGAATCGCTGGTGCGCATGGGGTTGAGCACGTCCAAAGTGCGCACCTATGCGACGCCACGGGCGAAGAAAGTGGTGGGCTGGCCGATGCGCTTCGGCCGCTAGACATCCTTCGCCTGTACCGGCCTCTTCGCGGCTGATGCCGCGCCTACAGAACNTCCTCGTAGGAGCGGCTTTAGCCGCGAAGAGGCCGGCCCGCTTAACGCATCATCCTGGCCAAACGCTGCGCACTGCCACAGGCCAAGGTGAACCCCAACGCCCCATGCCCCAGGTTCAGCCACAGGTTGCGGTACACCGTCCCACCTATGATCGGCACCCCGGTAGGTGTCGCTGGTCGCATCCCCGCCCACTCCACCGCCTGGCCATAATCCGCCGCCCTCGGCAGCGTCTCCAGCGCCAGCCGCCGCATGCTCTGCAAACGGCGCATGTCCACCGACTCGTCGAAGCCGACAATGTCCACCATCGCCGCTACCCGCAGCTGCTGCCCCAGGCGTGCATAGACGATTTTGCGCTCATAGTCGGTAAGGCTCACCTCCGGGGGCAGGTGCCCGGAGGTGATCGGTGCGGTCAGGCTGTAGCCCTTCAGCGGGTAAACCGGTATCTGCACCCCCGGTAATGCCAAGCCAGGGCCGCGATGCCCGGCACACAGCACCAACTGCTCCACGTCCAGCTGCTGATCGCCCAGTTGCAGTGCCACGACCTGGCCCTGGCGCTGAACCAATTGCGTCACCGGCCGGCCAAGCAGGAAACGGCACTGGCCCGACGCGCGCAACAGCGCCTCCAGCCGCAAGCAAAACACGTGGCAATCGCCAACCTCTTCGCCCGCCGTGAACACGCCACCCACAAACGGTGCGCCATCCAGGGCAGGCTCCAGCGCGCGCAGCTCGGCAGCCGCCAGCACCTGCTGACTGGCCGGGTCCGTCAACTGTTCCCGGCCTTGGGCAAAGGCCCGTTCACTGCGAAAAGCCACCAGCTTGCCATTGCGCCGCCAGGCGAAATCCCCCAGGTTCTGATGTTCGCGCCACTGCGCCAGAACAGCTTGGCTGTACAGCGCCAGCTCAAGCAATTGCCCGGCATTACGGCGATTGACGCTACGCCGGCAAGCCAGGGTGAATGCCAGCAGCCAGCGCCACTGGGCCGGGTCCATGCGCAAGCGCAAGCGCAATGGCGACTCGCCCTGCAACAGCCAGCCCAGCGCCTGCCACGGCACCCCGGCATCAGCCAGCGGCGCCACATAGCGATAAGACAATTGCCCGCCATTGGCAAAGCTGGTGGCCGACGCCAGGCTGTCGCGGGCCTCGATCAGATCAACCGACCGCCCTTCCAGAACCAGCGCGTAAGCCGTCGCCAGGCCCACCACTCCGCCACCGATCACCGTTACCCGCTGCTTCATCGCTCATCCCTGTTCCGGCTTCCTTGCCAAACAGTACCAGCGGATCAGGTCGGGCAGCTATGCGCACCGTCATTCAGGCCCTGACGCACATTGCGGCTCAGCAGGCTGGCCTTGCCATCGTGCCAAGTCAGGGTCAGTACGTAGAGGGTGTCGAAGTCTTCGCCGCTCCAGTCCTCGGTGATCACCCGCTCCTCCCCCAAGGCCTTGCCGGCCACCGTGTTGATCAGTTCCGGCAGGTAGCCGTGGGACCAGGCGGTATAGATGGTCGCATTGCGGTATTTGTTGCTCAGCAACTCATCGGCCAGTTCAGCGGTGTCGTTGGCGCCGTAGTCGATATTCACCGGTAAGCCGAGGCGGATGGCACTGGGGGTGATGGTCATCAGTGGGCGGATGTAGCTGTAGCTTTCATCCCGGCTGCCTTCCTCGACATGCCGCGTGGGGTTGGCGGCAAACACATAGTCGGCCTTGCCGAAGCGCTCGGGCAGTACAGTGGCCAGGTCCAGCGCACGGTTGAGGCCCTGGCAATTCAACTGCCCGAGCCCCTCGCCCGGCTTCTCGCCATGACGCAGAAACACCAGGGTCTGGGTGCCATCCACCGGTTGCGCGCGGCTTTCGACAGCCTCCAGCGCCAGCGGCGCGGCGATGGCAGTCAGCACCAGGCTCAGCAGCAAGTGACGGCGACGGTGGAAGAATGTTGGCAACTTCATCAAGGCAGGCTCGTGTGGCAGAGAAAATCGGGTTTACCCGCCACATCGCCCAACAGTTAGAGGGCGTCCTTGTAGTGAATGCCATCCTTGGCACGAGTGAGGGTCAGAGTGCCCTGAACCCGTTTGGTTCCTCCCTGGAGGTGGATGCCGTTCCCTGGGCAAGGCCTAGGTTAGGGGCTGGGTGTTGCGCAATTGTGTAAGGTGCAAGAACCTCGGGTTGCAACGCGAACACTCAATCATCCCGCGTGAGCACTTCCAGCAGTTCAATCTCGAAGGTCAGGTCCGAATTCGGCGGGATCGCCCCTACGCTGCGTTCGCCATACCCCAGGTGCGCCGGTACCAGCAGCTTGCGCTTGCCACCTACGCGCATGCCCATCAGGCCTTGATCCCAGCCTTTGATTACCCTGCCGGTACCGATCACGCACTGAAACGGCTTACCGCGCGACCAGGACGAGTCGAACTCGCTGCCATCGGCCAGCCAGCCGGTGTACTGGGTGGTGATCAGGGCACCTTTGACGGCGGCTTTGCCGTCACCCTCGACCAGGTCGATGATCTGCAGTTCTTGGCTCACGGGTACACTCCAAACGCTGAAAAACAAAACCGCCCTTTTCTCAGGAATGCATCGGTTTGGCAAGTTCACGCAGAAATGTCCGGAGGCATTCACCCACGGAATGCCTCCGGACAAACATGACGTTGAATCAGCTGTTCTGCTCGAACACCTCTTGACCGGACAGCTCCTTGGTTTGATTGGCGAAGCAGTACCACGCGGGCTTCTGTTCAACGAAGATCTGCAGGTCAAAATCCCAGGCTTGGTCGCCATCGAGCAGGCCGACCGGCACGGCATGGAAGTCGTTGGCCTTGAGCCGGTAGTACAGGTGCGTACCACAGCGGCCACAGAAAGCACGCTGGGCCCAGTCGGACGAATCATAGACGCTGGGCGCACGCCCTTCGATCAGCGGAGGCTTGCTGCAGTGCACCACCAGCAGCGGGCCGCCGGTCCACTTGCGGCACATGCTGCAATGACAAGCGCTGATATGGGTATTGTCGACGGTGACCGTCAGCCGCGTGTCGCCGCACAGGCAGGTGCCTTGTTTTTCCAGGGCCATGGGTGGCTCCTTGAACGGAAAGATGGGCCTGCAATTATAGAAGCCCCCCAGGGCATCGCACGCCGTACTAGATGTACACATTGCCCCGCAGGTACAACGCCGCCCGCCCACTGATGATCACGCGGCCATTGCCCGGCACTTCGCACTGCAACTGCCCTTTGCGTGCCCCGCCCTGCTCGCAGCTCAGCACGTTCTTGCCCAGCCTTTGGGCCCATAACGGCGCCAGTGAGGTGTGTGCCGAACCGGTTACCGGGTCTTCATTCACACCAACCCGCGGGCCGAACCAGCGGGTGACGAAGTCAAAGCCACGCCCTGCCGCGGTCACGGCAATGCCACGGACGTCGAAGGCCGACAGCGCAACAAAGTCGGGTTTCAACGTTTCGAGCAGCATGGCGTCATCGATCACCACCACATAATCGTCGCTACGGTACACCGCCTTCGCCTGGCTCAAGCCCAGCGCCTGCAGCAGGCCCGCCGGCGTGTCCACCGCTACGGGTTGTTTGGCCGGGAAGTCCATGGCCAGCAGGCCATCAGTGCTGCGGCTCACGCGCAGCTCGCCACTGCGGGTGTTGAAGCGCAGTACTTGCGCCTGCTCACCCAGTTGCTCGAACAGCACGTAAGCCGAGGCCAAGGTAGCATGGCCGCACAGGTCGACTTCCACGGTGGGGGTGAACCAACGCAGGTCGAACGTTTCGCCTTTGCGCACGAAGTAGGCTGTTTCTGACAGGTTGTTTTCTTCAGCGATGCGCTGCAGCACATCGTCCGGCAGCCAGCTGTCCAGCGGGATCACTGCGGCCGGGTTGCCACCGAACGGTTCAGTGGAAAAGGCATCGACCTGGAAGATTTCGAGTTGCATGCACACACTCCTTGTTACCTGGGCGCTGCCAGGCAGATATCTGGAAAAGGGCTACGGGCGTACCGGGGTCAAAACTGGCTCACCGGCAAAGAACGCCTGCAGGTTGCGCAGCACCAAGGCCACCGTGTCGCGCGCGGCTTCCGGCGATTGGCCAGCCACGTGGGGTGTGAGCACAGTGTTGGGCAAGGCCTTGAGTGCATCGGGCACTGCTGGCTCGTCATCGAAAACATCCAGCGCGGCGCCAGCCAGCTGGCCACGCTGCAATACGGCAATCAGGGCCTGCGTGTCGACCACGCTGGCACGGGCGATGTTCACCAGATAGCCTTCAGCGCCCAGGGCCTGAAGGACGTGGGCATCGACCAGATGCCGGGTGTTGGCGCCACCGGGGGTGGCCACCACCAGGATGTCGACGGCTTCAGCCAAGTGCCGAGGGCTGTCGTACCAGGCATAGGGCACATCCTGGCGTGGTGTGCGGCTGTGGTAGCTGACGGGCATGTCGAAGCCCAAGTGGGCCCGCTTGGCGATCGCCAGCCCCACTGCGCCGAGGCCGAGAATGCCCAGGCGTTTGCCACTCACGGAGGGGCTGATCACCCGGTTCCATTCACCGCGCCGCGTGCTGGCATCGGCACGGGGGATGTCGCGCAGCAGCGCCAACAGCAGGGCCAGGGTGTGGTCGGCGACGGCTACGGCATTGGCCCCGGCGCCATTGGTGACGGTTATGCCGCGTGCGGCGGCGGCGGCCAGGTCGACCTGCTCGTAGCCGGCGCCGATCACGCAGATGATCTGCAATCTGGGTAATGCGTCAATTTCGGTGGCGGATAGCCCCAGCGGCCCACGGGTGAGGACCGCATCGATTTCTTCGGCGTGGCGATGAATGGCATCGGCGCGCAGTTGCGGCGAAGGGGCACGGATCAGGTGGTAACCGGCCTGCTCCAGCATGGGCAGGTAATCGTCGACGGTTTCCACCAGTACCAGGACTGTCTTGCTCATGCCACCTCCGGGTGAATTCGAGGCGTCATTATGCGGAGTCACCGGCCAGTACAGTCAATGGAAATAACAAGGCAAAACTGTACTGTGCTGTTGCTGTTGCTGTTGCTGTTGCTGTTGCTGTTGATCTTGATCTTGATCTTGATCTTCGCGACTTCAGGAGGCCGAACGCAGGCCTTGCGGAGGCAGGTGACGGGCATGG
>NZ_JBQENN010000032.1:5263-62446 GCF_052044625.1 Pseudomonas sp. 22515 | reverse complement strand
TGTGGGAGCAACTGTCTTGCTCAATTTCTAAAAGCTGGCGCCTTCCCTGTGGGAGCGGGCTTGCCCGCGAACACGGGCGAAGCCCGTGCCATCCACCACGGTGTTGGCTTCGCGGGCAAGCCCGCTTCCACGCGGCTCACGCTGCGTTCTGGATTTACGTTGTACTTTCAGGCTGCGGTAGCACTAGATCGAGCCATGATGTACCCGTTCTGAGCATGGCATTTAACCGCACGATGAACGTTCTCATGCAGGCCACGATAGCGACTTTGGGAAGTTTTCCGCGCTCCCGCAGTGACTGATAACGAGCCTTGAGTGCTGGGTTGTATCTCATCGCCACAAGGCATGCCATGTACAGCGATCGCCTGACCGCAAATCGTCCGCCAGAGATAGAGCGCTTGCCCATGAATTTCCCACTGTCGTGGTTGAAGGGCGCCACTCCGACCAGGGAGGCAATTTCTCTGGATTCAACCCGACCCAGCTCCGGCAGCAGCGCTACTAGCTTGCCCGCTGTCACCATCCCAATGCCTTTCACTTTAATCAGTTGGGTAACCCGTTCGTCGTTCAGCATCGCGGTTTGCTGTTCGATCTCACGCTCAACCAGTTTGATCTGCGCTTTGAAGTGTTTCAGGTTGGCATTCAGGTAGTTAGCAACTGCAGTCGATTGCACCTGCTTCAGGCGCCGCAGGTCGTCATCTCGCTGTTGAACCAACCGATCACGTTGCTGAAGCAACTCTCGCAGAAGCGCTCGTTCGGGGCTGATTCGCAGGGAGGGTTGATCTGGAATGACTTCGGCATAGTGCGCCAGAACCTCGGCGTCGATGGCGTCAGTCTTGGCCTTGATGCCTAGAGAGTCAGCGAATGACCTGGCTCGCCTGGGATTAACGCGTATGACCTTGTAGCCAGCGTCCTGTAGAAAACGCATGACATCTCGCTCGTAGCCACCCGTCGCCTCTAACAGGACGCGCTTGATACTGAGCTTGCGAAGGCTCTCCAGTAGCGCCTCAAAGCCTGTGGGATCATTGCTTAAATGCATTTTGATGCCCTGTGGCCGCACCGCAGCATCAAGGGAGAGACTGGAAACATCGATACCCAAGAAGGAAGCCATCACCAAAACCTCCTAAACTCAACACAGTGAGAGGACTTTGGCTTGGCCCACGCTTGTGATTCGAGATCAGAGCCGCATCCAACTGTTCGGGCTCTCGCCAAAGTGGAACGGTGAATGGCAGCTTGTGCTCCCACACGTGCTCAAGGCACCTACGGCATTCAGCTTGCCATTCACCGCTCTCACTCCAGATTCTAATCCCCCATCAAGACACAAGCGGCCTTGCGTCGCGATGCGCCGCGCGGGCGGCGCTCGGTCTGATAGGCGCTGCAAAAACCACGGCGTACACGTTAGAATGCCCAATTGCCTTCACCCCCTCGGATATCCGCCCCTTGCTGACCGAACCCCGTCGCCGCGCCTACCTTTCCGCCATGCAAGTGGTGCACTGGCTGCCGCGCGCCGAGCTGCCGTTCGCCGCACCGTCGCGGCCCGAGCTGCTGCTGCCGGTTGTGCCAGTCGAGGACATCGATTTCGAGGTCAGGCCGGCATCGGTAACCAACGAAGCGCCTGTCATCCCCCAGGCCCGCTCCGGCGAGCGGCCGAAAATCGAGATCCCACGCCCGGGCAGTGTGGCAAAACCCGCCGTCAAGCCTGCCGAGGCACAAGAGCAGCCCGCTGCTCCGCGCCCGGCACCGGTGCCGCCACCGCGCTTCTCGCTGCAGTTGTTGCGCGCCGGCAGTTGCCTGCTGCTGGTTGAACTGGCCACCGGTCAGCCGTTCCAGAGCCGCGATCCCTCCTATCTGCTGCTCAAGGACATGCTGCGCGCCGCCGGCCTGCCCGACGCCCCGCAGATCATCGGCGAGCCGGTACGCTGGCCACTGCTGGTGCGCGGCAACATGGACCAGGGGCCGGAGGCTGCGCGCGATTTCGTCCAGGGCTTCGTTCAGGCGCGCCTGGAAGACGCCCCGTGTACCTGTCTGTGGCTGGTCGGCCTGCCGGCACTGCGTTTTGCCGCCAATGTCGACGCCGACGCCTATTACCAAACCCTGACGCTCGACAGCCTGGGCGACGCCTGGGCATTGCCGGGCCTTGAACTGTTGATGGACGAGCCGCAACGCAAGGCGGACGTCTGGAAAGCCATGCGCCAGCTGATGGCGCGCTGGAAGAGCGTTGAATGAGTGACTCGATCAGCTTCCGCCCGATGACCGAGGCGGATCTGGATGCCGTACTTAAGATCGAATATGCCGCATTCAGTCATCCCTGGACCCGTGGAATCTTTCAGGATGCGCTCAAGTCGTACGAAGTCTGGCTGATGTTCGATGGCCAGCAGCAAGTGGGCCATGGTGTGATCAATGTGATCATCGATGAAGCGCACCTGCTCAACATCACCGTAAAACCGGAAAACCAAGGCTGCGGCCTGGGCCTGCGCCTACTCGAGCACCTCATGGCCCGGGCCTATCAGCTCAATGGCCGCGAATGCTTTCTGGAAGTGCGCGCCAGCAACCAGTCGGCCTATCGTTTATACGAGCGTTACGGTTTCAACGAAATTGGCCGCCGCCGCGACTATTATCCGATCGCCGGCGGCCGTGAAGACGCCCTGGTGATGGCCTGTACCCTGTTCGAAGACTGACTTTCCAGCGGCTTACCCCGTCACGCAGGCACCCCTCTGCTCCGGCCGCCCGCTGACGCTGCAGTAACGGTTGCGCGTTGAACTAGTATGAGTCCCGGTGGGAGCGCAGGCTTTGTTCTCTGCAGGGACGGATAAAGAATGAGAAAACTGCTTTTGGCAGCGGGCTTGTGTTTAGCGAGCGTTGTCCACGCTGACGAGCGCGACGTGTGGATGTTCGCCCAGTGGGCGGGTGATCATCAAACCCGCCCTTTCCGTGAAATGCTGGTAGATGCCCGGCTTTACGGTGTAGTGCCAATTCACCAGTTGCTGCGCTCGGCTTCGGACTGGAAACTGTGCCACGCATCGCCTTTCGCTGTACCGCCCCCCGGCAATTGGGCGGCTGTACGCTCGACCCTCGCGTTGATCAGGGCACTCGACGATCAAGGCATCCTGCGCCAGTTCGAGGTGGTTTCGGCTTACCGTGAGCCGCGCCTGAACGCCTGTGCGGGCGGGGCAGCCAACAGTGCGCATACCCGCGCGTTCGCCGTCGATATACTGCTGCCGGCCTGGGCCGATCCCAATCCGCTGTGCCGTTTCTGGCAGCAGCACGGCCAAGCCTGGAACATGGGCCTGGGCCGCTACCCATCAGGCCGCATTCATGTGGATACCGCCGGCTATCGCACCTGGGGCGGCGATGGCAGTGCGGGGTCGTCGTTCTGCGTCAAACCCAAATGAGCCAGGCAACCCCGGCATTCGTCCATTAGCCACTCTGCGAAGCGCTGGCACTTGCCGCTGTCGGCCAGAGGCTGTGGGCTAAGCAGGTGGTAGGCCGAGCCATCGCGCACAAAACCGTACGGTGCCTGCAACTGCCCGCTGTCGAGTTCGTCGCACACCATCAGGGCTGAGGCCATGGCCAGGCCCAGGCCGGCGTTGGCGGCCTGGATCGACAGGTAGAAATGCTCGTAGTCGCTGCGTTCGCAGTGCCGCGCCTGTTGGCCGCTCAGGCGCAGCCAGGTGGGCCAGGCAGCAGGGCGTGTGGTGCTGTGCAGCAGCCGTTGGCCATCGAGTCTGGCGCTGGCGGCGGGGTGGCACACCGGGCCGATCCATTCATCGCAGACCTTCTGGTTGAACAGCTGGTTATTCCAGTGGAAGTCGTCACGGCGGATGGCCATGTCGACCCCACTGCGGGCGAAGTCCAGCGGCCCGCCGGCAGCCACCAGGTGTAACTGCAGGTCGGGATGGGTGGCATGGAAGCGCGGCAGGCGCGGGATCAGCCAGCGCATGGCGATGGTCGGCTCGCAGGACAGCACAAGCACATTGTCGCGGACCTGGTGCTGCAAGCGCTGCACGGCGCCTTCCAGTTGCTCGAAGATCGCCTGGGTGGTGCCATGCAGGGCGCGGCCGGCAGGGGTGAGGAAAATGGCCCTGTTGCGGCGTTCGAACAGTTCCACGCCAAGGCTTTCTTCCAGCAGGCGTATTTGGCGGCTGACCGCGCCGTGAGTGACGTGCAAGTGTTCGGCGGCGCGCACGAAGCTCTCGGTCTGGGCGGCGATGTCGAAGTAGCGGAAGGCGTTGAGTGGCGGCAGTTTCATGATATCCCTGTTCAGCTGTGCCGGCCTCTTCGCNGGTTTACCCGCGAAGAGGCCGAGGCAGGCTGTACATATCTGTGAATAAAACTAACAGATTCATCTCAGCATAAATCGATTTTTCCGCATCCGTAAGCGCTCGATAATCGGCGGTCTGTGCATTTCCATCGCCTATCGAGAGCCCTCAGCATGACCGAACTCATCGCCGTCGCCCTGTTCACCTTGCTCGCCGTCATCAGCCCTGGCGCCGATTTCGCCATGGTCACCCGCAGCAGTTATGCGCAGGGGCGCAAGGCCGGGCTGGCGGCCGCCATAGGTATCGCACTGGGGGTGCAGGTGCATGTGTTGTACACGGTGTTGGGCATTGCCGTAATCATCAGCCAGAGCCCGGCGCTGTTCTTCGTCATGAAAGTGCTGGGTGCGGGCTACCTGATCTACCTCGGGTACAAGTCATTGACCAACACGCAACGTATCAACCTGGACGGGGTTGGCCAGTCTGCTGCCAGCGTACTGCAAGCGCTGCGCACCGGCTTTTTGACCAACGCCCTCAACCCCAAGACCATGCTGTTTGTCATCAGTGCCTTCACCCAGGTAGTGCAGCCTGGCAGCCCGCTGGCGCTGAACTTCGCCTACGGTGCGTTCATGTCCGTTGCCCATTGGCTATGGTTCAGCCTCGTGGCGGTATTTTTCTCCAGTACGGCATTGCGCAGGGCGATGATCGAGCGGCAAGTGCTGGTGGACCGGGCCATTGGTCTGGCATTGATCGGGCTTGGCCTGGCTGTGGCGGTGACCGGAATACGTTGAGGCGACGATAGCAGCGCCGAAACCTGTGGTTCGGCGCCCGGCTGCTGCTGGATGGGTTAGCGCGGGCCCCAGCAACTTTTTCGCAGGCAAAGAAAAAGGGCTTACCTTGCGGTAAGCCCTTCGTCTTGTTTGGTGGCTACACAGGGACTTGAACCCCGGACCCCAGCATTATGAATGCTATGCTCTAACCAACTGAGCTATGTAGCCGATGGCGCGCATTATTCTCTTGAACGCCCCCTCTGTCAACACTCATTTCAAAAAAAATTTGCACGCTTTCAAAAACTTAGCGGCCAGCCCCGGTTTTAGCGCACCACAAGCCAGTGCCCGAGCACACCCAGCAACTGCAGCTGCTGGGCTGCAGCCAGGGATTGCAGGCTTTGGCCAGGCCGGTCGAGGTTGAAATCGCCGCTCACACGGCGATGAGCCACGTGTTCATCCATCATCCACAGACGCTGCCCTTGGTAACCGGCAAGGCGCTCCAGCACCTGCCTCAATGGCATGTCTGTGGCTTTAAGGCGGCCGTTGCGCCAACTGTCAGCGGTTTTCAGATCAGCCTTCCGCACCGGGTCGATGCGTGTGTCATCGAAGGTTACCCGCTCACCTGCCGAGACCATTCGCTGCTCACCCCCCTGGGTGACCATGGCCTTGCCACTGAATACCACGAGTTCGTCACGCCCTGCATGGCGGGCTATCTGCAAGCGAGTGCCGTATACCTGGATGCGTGCGTTGCCCACTTCCACGTCCATGGCCCGCCCGTCGAGCACGACTTCCATATGCACCTGGCCCTGCACCAGGTGCAGTTGGCGGGTGCGGCCGCGCAGGTCGACGTTCATCGCGCTGGCGCTGTCCAGGTTCAATGTCGTGCCATCCGCCAAGCGTATGCTGCGGCGCTCTCCCACGTCGGTGTGCAGCTCGCTGGCCAGACGCTGTATCAGCGGCCAGTACAGGTAAGCAGCAGCGCCTAACCCTAGCAAGAACACAAGCGCCAACCCTTTACCCAGGTGACTGCGACGGACAGTGACATGCCGTGGGCGAGGGCGGGCAGGTGCGGGTTGCAGCTGTTGCCAGAACGTCTCCAGCTCGGCGTAGGCGTGGGCGTTCTCTTGTACCTGGCACCAGGCTGCAAATGCCTGGCGCTGCGTTTCGTCGCAACCGGGCTGGCGCAACAACGAAAACCACGCCAGCGCTTCCTGTTGTGGATCGGGCTGCAGCTGCTTGGCGGACATCGGGCTCATGGGGGCGGTCTGCTCACGATAGGGGCCGTTTGGCCTAACGATGACAGGAGTCATTGGCAGAGGATGCTAATTATATTGAGAACCATTTTCAAGTACGTGGCGACAGGGGGATAAAAAAGGTAGCTATGTATCTATTTGATTCCTGATAATCGGATCCCAAACCAGAGGATGGAGATTCAGGCAAATGGCCACCAGTAGTGCCTCCACCGCATCCACCCCGGCAGCGGCAAGCCAAGCCTCGCCGATGGTGATGCGCATCATCGGTTTCTGCGCCTTGGCGCATTTGATCAACGACCTGATCCAGTCGGTGCTGCCGGCGATCTACCCGATGCTCAAGGCCAACTACGACCTGAGCTTCGCCCAGATCGGCATGATCACGCTCACGTTCCAGATCACCGCCTCGTTATTGCAGCCTTGGGTCGGCTTCTTCACCGACCGCCGGCCCACGCCAAATCTGTTGCCGCTAGGCACCCTGTGCACGTTGGTGGGGATCGTGATGCTGGCCTTCGTTGGCAGTTTCCCGATGATCCTGCTGGCGTCGGCGCTGGTGGGCATTGGCTCGTCGACCTTCCACCCGGAAACCTCGCGTATTGCACGGCTGGCTTCGGGCGGGCGCTTCGGCCTGGCCCAGTCGACCTTCCAGGTCGGTGGCAACACCGGCTCCGCTCTGGGCCCGCTGTTGGCAGCGGCCATCGTCATTCCGTTCGGCCAGACCCATGTGGCCTGGTTCGGCCTGGCCGGGCTGTTCTTCCTCGGCGTTACCCTGATGCTGCGCGGCTGGTACAAGGAGCACCTCAATCAGGCCAAGGCGCGAAAGGCGGTGCAGGCCACCCACGGCATTTCGCGCAATCGGGTATTTGCGGCGCTGATCGTGCTGGGCCTGCTGGTGTTCTCCAAGTACTTTTACATGGCCAGCTTCACCAGCTACTTCACCTTTTACCTGATCGAGAAGTTCGGCGTGTCGGTGGCCAGCTCGCAGCTGCACCTGTTCCTGTTCCTCGGCGCAGTGGCGGCGGGCACCTTCTTTGGCGGGCCGATCGGTGACCGTATCGGGCGCAAGGCAGTCATCTGGTTTTCAATACTGGGCGTGGCGCCGTTCACGCTGGCGCTGCCGTATGCCGACTTGTTCTGGACCACGGTGCTGAGCGTGGTGATCGGCTTTATCCTGGCTTCTGCGTTTTCCGCGATCGTGGTGTATGCGCAGGAACTGGTGCCGGGCAGCGTGGGCATGATCGCCGGGATCTTCTTCGGCCTGATGTTCGGCTTTGGTGGCATTGGCGCTGCGCTGTTGGGGTACGTAGCAGACCTGCGTGGTATCGAGTATGTGTACGGCTTGTGCTCGTTCCTGCCATTGTTCGGGTTGTTGGCGGTGTTTCTGCCAAGTACAGGTAAACGCTGAACGCGCCGGGGGCCTGGCAGAGGCCCCTGGGCAATTGACGAGCCCCCCGGAGGTGGCTAGAGTGCCGCCTCTTTTTTCAATCACCTGCGTAGTAGCCAAAGCAATGCGCCGTACCCAGTCCCTCCCACACGCCCGCCAGCCTGCCTTCCAGGCACTGCGTCGTGCATGGCCGAGTGACACGGTGCTCAAGCGCCGCCGCAGCGTGCTGTTTGCCTTCACCTTCTCACCACACCTCGCCTGAACGGATCTGCGCTTTAGCGTCGCTCGCCGTCTCGGCGTGCGCGCCTGTTTCTGCACGTCTTTTCGGTTTGCCAGGAGTGGTACATGAACATGCGTTTATTGGCGGGCTTGTTGTTCGCCGTTTCTGTCGTGGGTTTCAGTTTGGGGGCCAGCTTGCCGCTGGTGTCGTTGCGCCTGCATGAAGCGGGGGCGAGCACCCTGGAAATCGGCATCATCTCGGCCATCCCTGCCGCCGGCATGATGCTCTCTGCTTTTCTGGTCGACGTCTGCTGCCGCCATCTCACCCGGCGCACTATCTATCTGCTGTGTTTCAGCCTGTGCACGGTCAGCATCGCCTTGCTCGAGTCCGCGTTCGGCTCGTTGTGGCTGCTGGCGTTGCTGCGCCTGGGCCTGGGGCTTGGCATGGGGATCGCCATCATCCTCGGCGAGTCGTGGGTCAACGAACTGTGCCCCGAACATAACCGCGGCAAGATCATGGCCCTGTACGCCACCAGCTTTACGGGCTTTCAGGTGCTGGGCCCGGCCATGCTGGCAGTGTTGGGCGCCGATAGCCCGTGGATCACGGGTGTCGTCACGGTCTGTTATGCGCTGGCGTTGCTGTGCATTGTGCTGACGGTGCCCAACGACCATGTCGAGCACGAAGAGGGCGAAAAAAGCTTCGGCCTGGCCGGGTTCTTCCGGGTGGCACCGGCGTTGTGCATGGCGGTGCTGTTCTTCTCGTTCTTCGATGCCGTGGTGCTGTCGCTGCTGCCGGTGTACGCCACCAGCCATGGCTTTGCCGTTGGCGTGGCAGCGTTGATGGTGACGGTGGTGTTTGCCGGCGACATGCTGTTCCAGCTGCCGCTGGGCTGGCTGGCCGACCGGGTTGAGCGCACAGGGTTGCACCTGGTGTGCGGGCTGGTGGCGATGGTGATCGGCATCGGTTTGCCTTGGCTGCTGAATCTGACCTGGCTGCTGTGGCCGCTGCTGGTGGTGCTGGGCGCGGTGGCGGGGGGCATCTATACCTTGGCGCTGGTGCTGATCGGGCAGCGCTTCAAGGGCCAGGACCTGGTCACTGCCAATGCCAGTGTGGGCTTGCTCTGGGGTGTAGGCAGCCTGGTCGGGCCGCTGGTCAGTGGGGCGGCCATGAATGTCGCGCCCCACGGTTTGCCCATGGCGCTGGCCCTGATGGCCGGGCTGTTCGTGTGCTTTGCCAGGCAGTCATACCGGCGCCGTGGGCGGATGCGGGCTGTGGCGCAGTGATACCCCTTTACGCCGCGCCGATGCTGACCCAATAGCGCGTTCGGTACTCGACCCGCACGGGTAGGCTGCGGGTGAGCAGTTGCAGGATTTGCCCGGTGTCATCCAGCTGATAGGTGCCGGAAACCTTCAAGCCTGCCACTTCTGGAGCGCAGCGCAACAGGCCCGGTCGATAGCGGCCGAGTTCGCTGACAAACTCGGCAAGCGGCATCTGCTGCACGCTGAGTACACCTTCGGTCCAACCCCAGGGGTCGTTGTGCAGTGTTCTGGCCTGAATGCTGCCGTTGGCGCTGACTTGCAAGGTTTCACCGGGCAGCACCTGCCTCGCTGACGCCGAGGCAGGGAACAGCGTGACTTCACCACGCCGCACCGACAGCAGCAGGCCCTGGCTGTTTTCGCGCAGCAACAGCTGGCCATCGAAGGTGGTCAGCGGGCCGACAGGGGTGGCGACGTGGAATGGGCGGTTGTCGTTGGGGTTGCTGTCCAGGCTGACCTCGCCATGGATCAGTTTCAGCTGGCGTTGTTCCGCACTGTAGTGCAAGTCGATGGCACTGGCAGTGTTGAGCTGGATGCGGCTGCCGTCACTGCCTTGCCATTGGCGCCGTTCACCGGTGGCGGTGCTGGTGTCGGCCAGCAGTTGTGGCAGGCCCAGCGGTTCGCGCGCGGCCCAGCCCAGGCTGCCGCCCACGGCCAACAGCCCCAGCAACTTCAGGTGGTCCCTGCGGCTGGCTTTGGGGTGCTGGCTAGCGTCCAGGGTGCGCCGGCTCAGGTCCTTGGGCAGCCCGGCCAGTTCATCGCCCAGATGACTGACCCGCTGCCAGGCCAGGCGGTTGTGTGGGTGGCTGGCCAGCCAGTGTTGAAACTGCTGCTCGGTGCGCGGGCTAGGGGTGTCGAAACGCAGCTTCACCAGCCAGTCGATGGCCTGATCGACCTGCGCCTGAGCGGGCGTACCATCAGGCATCGGCATAGCGCAACCGGTAGCAGACGCCCAGGGCCTTCGCCAGATCGCGCTCAACGGTGGCCCTGGACACCTCCAGACGTTGGGCAACCTGCACGATGCTCAAACCGTCTAGCTGGGCCAGCAGGAACGCTTGGCGGACGCGCGGTTTCAACTGGTGCAAGGCGCGGTCGAGGCGTTCAAGGCTATCGAGGATGACAAGCTTATCCTCTTCGCTGGGCACTTCTGCTTCGGGCAGGTGAGCCAGGCTTTCCTGGTAGGCCCGCTCCAGCGCGCGGCGGCGGAACTGGTCGATCATCAAGCCACGGGCGATGCTGCTGAGGTAGGCGCGCGGTTCTTTGAGCGGCGACACCTGGCGGGCGCGCAACAACCGCACGAAGGTATCCTGGGCCAGGTCTGCGGCATGTTCACTGCAACCGACCCGGCTGCGTAACCAGCCGCGCAACCAGGCATGGTGAGACTGGTAGAGCAGAGCGACCTCGGTGGGCTTGAGCGTGTCGTTGATCTGCATCGTAGAGAAGGCCCAGTCCAGTGATGTGTGCGATTGTGAATAGTTCTCAATTCTATGCGGGGAAGATGGCGCCGAGCAATGGCATGCCAAAGATTAGCTGCGCAAGAACCGGCGTTTGCCCGATGAACGGCTGCGCTAAGCTGGACCTGCAATCGACTTGATGGAGGTGCCATGATGCTGGCCGACCTTTCGCCTGAGGCCTATCACGAGGCCACGCAACACCTGGCGGCACTTGACCCGGACTGGTCGCGGCATATCGCAGCGATCGGGCCCTGCCTGCACCAGGCTACGCCGCGACGTGAGCCTTATGAGGCATTGGTGCGGGCGATTGCCTACCAGCAACTGCACGCCCGCGCCGCCGAGGCGATCCTGGGGCGTTTGCTGGCGCTGTTCCCGGCAGATGATTTTCCGCAGCCAGAGCAGTTGCTGGCGGTATCCCCGGAAACCCTGCGTGCCTGCGGCTTTTCGGCGAGCAAGCTGGTGACGGTCCAGGGCATTGCTCAAGCCACCCTGGAGGGCTTGGTACCGACGCGGGAGCAGGCGTTAACCATGGCTGACGAGGCGTTGATCGAACGCCTGGTGGCGCTGCGTGGGGTAGGGCGGTGGACGGTGGAGATGCTGCTGATCTATAGCCTGGGCCGTTCTGACATTTTGCCGGTGGACGATTTTGGCGTGCGCGAGGGGTATCGGCGGCTCAAAGGGCTGGAGACGGCGCCGACACCGGCGCAAATGCGTTCGCTGGGCGGCGCCTGGCGGCCGTTTCGTACCGTGGCGGCCTGGTACCTGTGGCGGGCCTGAGGTTTTTGCATCGCCCGTACAGGCAACAACATATCCGGGAAACAAAGATGAACCCCTACACCACCCCCGACCAACGCTGGCAAGCCGTAGAGAGCCGCGACACTGCCGCCACAGGCCACTTTGTCTACGCCGTACGTACCACCGGCGTCTACTGCCACCCCGGCTGCAAATCACGCCAGGCCAAGCGCATGAACGTCGAGTTCTACGACACTGCCGCAGCCGCCGAGGCTGCCGGCTACCGTGCTTGCAAACGCTGTATCAGCAAGGCCAGCGCCACCCGCCACAGCCAGCTGGTTACCCACGCCTGCCGCTTGATCGAAACCAGCGACCCCGCGCCAAGCCTCGAGCAACTCAGTGCACGTCTGGCCATCAGCCCCTTCCACCTGCATCGGCTGTTCAAGGCCGAAACCGGGGTTACGCCCAAAGCCTACGCCACGGCCTTCCGGGCCCGGCGCCTGCGTGCGCACCTGGAAGACGGCCAGCACTCTGTCACCGATGCTATTTACAACGCCGGCTACAACTCCAACAGCCGCTTCTACGAAAGCGCCGACCAGCGCCTGGGCATGCGTCCCCGGCAATACCGCGCCGGCGGTGCCGGGGCAACCATTCACTTCGCCCTCGGGCAGTGCTCGCTGGGTGCAATACTGGTCGCCCAGAGCGACAAGGGCATCTGCGCGATTCTGCTGGGCGACGACCCCGAGAGCTTGTTACACGAGCTGCAGGATCAGTTCCCCAAGGCCCACCTGATTGGCGGCGACAGCGCCTACGAACAGAGGGTGGCCGAAGTGATCGGTTTCGTCGAAGCGCCCGCCTTGGGCCTGGCTCTGCCGCTGGATGTACAAGGCACCGCGTTTCAGGAGCGGGTGTGGCAGGCGCTGCGTGAGGTGCCGGCCGGCAGCCGGGTCAGCTATACCGACATCGCCGAGCGCATTGGCGCCCCCAAGGCCGTACGGGCGGTAGCCATGGCCTGCGCGGCCAACCGTATTGCCGTGGCCATCCCTTGCCACCGCGTAGTGCGCCGGGATGGCGACATCAGCGGTTACCGCTGGGGCGTGGAGCGCAAACAGCAATTGCTGAAGCGAGAAACGGCACTCTCCTGACGGCCCGAAGCCGCGTAGAATCCCCCGCCAAATCGAATTGCAAAGAGGAATATTCGATGAGGCGTGTCAGCCTTGCCCGTTATTGCCCAGGTCTGATTGCCCTGCTGGCCCTGATGCTGTTGCTTGTCAGCCCGGCCTGGTCGGCCCCGGCCACGCCATTGTCCAACTTGGCGGCTGCCGAAGCGCCCGCACTGGACGAAAACGCCAGCCTCGAACAGCTGAGTGACCGCTTGGACCTGATCCGCCAAGGCGTCACCAGCGAGGCCAACGACGACGTGCTGTCGCAACTGCGCCTGGGCGCGATGCAGGTTCAGCGTCAAGCTGATGCACTGAGTACACAGCGCACTGCCGATGTGGGAAAACTCGACGACCAGCTGAAGGTCATCGGCCCGGCCCAGCCGGACGAGGCTGCTACCCTGACGCAGCAGCGCAAAGCGCTGGAGGCCGAGAAAAAGGCGCTGGTAGCCCAGCAGGATCAGGCCACCAAGCTGACCCAGTCGGCCCGTGACCTGTCCACGCAAATCGTCAACCTGCGCCGCAGTCAGTTCAACTCGCAAATCACCAGCCGTGCAGCCTCGCCGCTGAGCCCAGCGTTCTGGCAGAGCATCATCCGCCCCACCCAGGACGACGTGGCGCGCCTGCGTGACCTGCGCAGCGAGGCGGCCGATGCCATCAGCAGCGCCTTCAGCGCCGAAAACCGCTGGCTGTTCGTTGCCAGCCTGGTGGCGGCGATTCTGGTGTGGACGTTGGTGCGGCGCGTGCTTGAACGCTTGCTGGCCAGTGCCATGGTTCACTGGCTGCCGGAGGGCCGCCTGCGCCGCAGCGCCTTGGCTCTGGGCGTTAGCCTGGCAACCCTGGGCACCATCGCCGGCTCGGTGTCGTTGCTGCGCTGGGGGCTGGAAAGCAATGCACGCTTAGGTTCGGATATTGCCAGCCTGACCAATCACATTCTCACCCTGGTGGTGTTCAGTGCCTTCATCACAGGCCTGGGCCGCGCCATGCTGATGCTGCAGCGTCCGTCCTGGCGGTTGCCGGCGATCCACGACGAAGTCGCCAGTGCGCTGGGCTGGTTCCCGAAGGTGCTGGCATTGGCACTGATGGTCATGATGACCATGGAGCGCATGAACAGCGTGATCGGCGCCAGCCTGGCCCTGACGGTGGCCGTCAACGGGCTGACCGCGCTGGTGGTGGCGCTCACCTTTGCTGGCGCGCTGCTGTGTTACCGCCGCACCCTGCGCAAGCATGGCCTGGAGCGCCCGACGGGCCTGGCCGGGCTGATCCCGTTCGTGATGGTCATCTGGCTGACGTTGATCCTGCTGGCGCTGCTCACCGGCTACCTGACACTCGCCTATTTCCTCACCGCCAAGCTGTTGTGGGTCAGCCTGGTGATCACCTGTGCCTACTTGCTGACCACCTTCTTCGGCGACCTGTGCGAAACCCTGCTGTCACCCCGCCAGCCCGGTGGCCTGGCTCTGGCGTCGACCCTGGGCCTGGCCCCTCGCCACCAGGCCCAGGCCAGTACCATACTGGCCGGCATCGGCCGCACGGTCGTGCTGTTCCTGGCACTGTTGCTGGTGTTGATGCCGTCGGGCACCAGCCCTAGCGAATTGCTGTTGAGTCTGGGCGACTGGGATGGGACCGGCGGCAAGCTGCTCGGTAACCTGAACATCGTGCCGCAGGACATCCTGCTGGCCTTGGCGATCTTCCTCGGCGGCCTGTTCGCCATCCGTGTGGTCAAGCGCTGGCTGAGCGACCGCCTGCTGCCGGAAACCGAGATGGACGCCGGTATGCGGGCCTCGCTGGTAACCCTGGTGGGTTACCTGGGTTTCCTGTTCCTGGCCATGCTGGTGATGTCGACCTTGCGTATCAACCTCACCAGCCTGACCTGGGTGGTCAGTGCCCTGTCGGTCGGTATCGGTTTCGGTTTGCAGCAGATCGTGCAGAACTTCATTTCCGGCCTGATTCTGCTGACCGAGCGCCCGGTGAAGGTCGGCGACTGGGTCAGCCTGGCGGGTGTCGAGGGTGATATCCGCCGCATCAATGTCCGCGCCACCGAGATCCAGATGTCTGACCGTTCCACGGTGATCGTGCCCAACTCGCAGTTCATCTCGCAGAACGTGCGCAACGTGACCATGGGCAACGCGCTGGGCGTGGTCAGCATTACCCTGACACTGCCGCTGGAGACCGATGCCAACCGTGTGCGTGAGCTGCTGCTGGCGGCTTACCATGAGCATGAGGCGATTCTGGATGCGCCAGCTACCTCGGTGTCGTTCAAGGACCTGACGGCCAGCGGTATGGTGATCGGTGTGAGTGGCTATGTGGCTGGGCCGCGGCAGGTATCGGGCACCCGCAGCGACCTGCTGTTCACCATTCTTGGCCGGTTGCGTGATGAAGGCATTCCACTGTCTTCGCCGCAGAGCATGGTGCTGGTGCAGGAAGGTGCGCGGCCGGCTGACGAGTCGGTGTAGGCATCGGGGGGCAAGGCCCCCCAACTCAATGCTGTTTGGCCTGCCTGATACGCAGCAGTATCACCAGCAGCACCAGCAGGACTGGCGGCGCCATGGCCATCAAGCCATCGCGCGCCGTCAGTCCCAACCCCAGTACATTCAGCCCGCCATACAAAAGCTTGAACAGATTCAGCAGGTAATAGGTGATGGCGATGATCGACAGCCCCTCCACCGCTCGCTGGATTTTCACCTGGGCATCTGCCCGGGCATTGAGGCTGCGCAAGATCTCGGCGTTCTGCTCCTCCATCTCAACTTGCACCCGCGCCTGCAGCAAATCGCCCAGGTTGGCCACGTTCTTCGCCAACTGCTCCAGCCGTTGCTCGGTAGCTGCGCAGTAACGCACGGTCGGCTTGAACCGGCGCTCGATGAATACCCCAAGGCGCTGGCAGTCGCCCACATGGCTTTCCCGCAACTCCCCCAGGCGTTCGAACACCAGCTGTGCGTAGGCCTGGGTGGCGCCAAAGCGGTGACGGGTTTTTACCGTGCGGCTTACAACCTGACGTGACAGGTGGGCAATGGCTTCCAGCAGCCCCTTGGAATCATGGCCATCGACCCCGGCACTGCGCTCGGAGAGGCAGACCAGGGTCTTGTCGAAAGTATCCAGTTCCTGGCTCAGTTGCTTGGCCGTGCTCAGGGTCAGCGAAGCCATCATGCGGTACGTCTCGATTTCCAGCAGGCGGCGGATCATGCGGCCCTGGCGGTAGGCATTGAGGCGCCTGTTGATGAACAGGAAGCGGTTGGTGCCATCCTCGGTCAGGCGGAAGTCGCTCCACACCACCGCATCGCCACCACCCACGCACGAGCCGCACGGGTCTTTGAAGCCGTAATCGGCCAGGTTCAGGTCCTGTTCGTGACGTACCAGCACCTGCACTGCATTGATCACCTGCGCCACCTGCGGCGCAATCGCCTCGGCCAGCACCGGCGGCAGGGTTTGCCATGTGGTATCGGCTGTGGTGCATGGCACAACCAGCGTCAACGTGAAGAACTCGGTGTGCCGCTCCCATTTGAACGGGTGGCCATCCATGGCAGTGATGCCTTGTGCGGCACCGGTGTCCGAAACATCAGGGCAGCAGCGCTGCAGCAATGCTGTACAGGCAGCATCGCCGCCGAGCAAGGCCAGGTGGAAGACATGCGCCGGGCCGTCGAAATAAAGTGACGGACGGGCGTGCAGTTCATTGTGCAAGGCGGTGCGTTGAGGGTGCATGGGTGGTCCGGCCTGGTGTTGTGATTATGGGGGTACCAGGAAGTGGGACTTTGCGGGCAATGGAGAAAGTCACGCGGGGGAATGTTTGTATGACCTGTACCGGCCTCTTCGCGGGTGAAACTGCTCGTGGGCGCTCAACATTTTAAAAGCCTTCGCGGTGGCCTGTAGGAGCGGGTTCACCCGCGAAAGGGCCGGCCCTGCTGGCCAATTTCCACCCGCCGCTCACCGTCGCAGCCGCCACCGTATTCGCGGGTAAACCCGCTCCTACACACAGCACAGGCCGTTGTAGGAGCGGGTTCACCCGCGAACACCGGCAAAGCCGGTGCCATCCACCGCGTTGGTTTTCTTCGCGGGCATGCCCGCTCCCACAAGATGACCACAGGGCTGAGGTGTTGTGGATTACCTGTGGGGGCTTACCCGCGAGGAGGCCGGAAAACCATAGATTTCGCCTTGCCCCACGGTTTGATGATTAATCACCTCGATTTCAAAGCCTTTCCAGGCATTGCCGCCGTTGAAGCTGCAGGTTGCTGCCTGTCGACTGACACCGGTGAAAAGCTTCAACCCGGCCCCTTGCGGTATCAGCCCAGACAGCGGGTTACATGCTTGACCGACTGATAGGCTGACAACCCCCAAGGCCCCAGCTCACGGCCGATCCCGCTGCCCTTGGTGCCCCCCCAGGACGTCTCGACGAACACCGCCTGCACCGAGTTGATCCACACATGGCCAACCTCCAGCGCATCGGCCACGCGCTCGGCGCGTTCCAGGTCGGCAGAGCATACTGTAGCCACCAGCCCGAAGCGGCTGTCATTGGCTTCGGCAATGGCCTGTTCCTCGCTGGCAAAGCGCCGTGCGCAGAGCACCGGGCCGAAGATTTCCTCGGTCCACAGGCGGCTGTCTTTCGGCACATCGGTATACAGCGTCGGGCTGACGAACCAGCCTTCACGGTCCAGTGCATGGCCGCCAGCCAGGCACTGCAAACCTTCTTCCCGTGCCGTGGCAAAGTAGCTGGCCACCTTCAGCCATTGCGCCTGGCTGGTCAGCGGGCCCATGTCGACCTCTTCGGTCAAAGGATTACCCACCCGCAGGTTTTCCAGTGCCGCCTGCAAGCGCGGCAGCAGTGCATCGGCAATGCCGTCCTGCACCAGCAGCCGCGATGTGGCCGAACACATCTGGCCGGCGTTCCAGCTGATGCCGGCAACAATCCACTCCACCGCTTGATCGACATCGCAATCATCGAACACCACGATGGCCGACTTGCCGCCCAGTTCCAGCGTCACCGGCCGGCACTGCGCCGAAGCGCTGCGCATCACCTGGCTGCCGACGCTGTTGCTACCGGTGAAGGACAACTTGTCCAGGCCGTTGTGGTTGCTCAGTGCGGCGCCGGTCTCGGCCTTGCCGTTGACGATGTTCAGCACCCCGGCGGGCAGGCCCAGGGCGTCGGCGATCTGGCCGTAGGCCTGCTCGATCAGCGGAGTGACCTCTGAAGGCTTGAGCACCACGGTGCAACCGGCGGCCAGGGCCGGGGCAAGTTTCCAGGCGCTGGTCACCAACGGGAAGTTCCACGGCACGATCAGGCCGACCACGCCCACCGGTTCAAGGCGGGTGCGGGCGGTGAAACCCGGCGCAGCCAGCGGCACTGTGCGGTTTTTCGATGGCAGTTGCTCGGCCAGCTCGGCGTAATAGCCAAAGGTGGCGATGGCGTCATCCAGGTCAATTTCCGCTTCGTGACGCGGTTTGCCGTTATTGCGCATCTGCAGGGTGACAAGCGCTTCACGGCGCTGCCCGAGCTGTTCGGCAACACCACGCAGGAAGGCGGCACGTTCACTGGCGCAGGTGCTTTTCCAGGCGGGCAGGGCGCTGCGGGCAGCGGCGACGGCCTGGTCGACCTGGCTCACGCTGGCGGCCATCAGCTCGGCGAACGGTTGCCCCAGCGCAGGGTCGTTGACGCTGATGCAGTCGCTGCCTTGGCCTTCGACCCAATGGCCGGCGATATAGTGGGAAGTGGTCATGGTCGGTTTCCAGTCAGGCCATTTCGGCGGTGGTCACAGGCGTATGCGCGGTGCTTTTGCAACGCACCCATCGCGGGCCCAGGGGGCCATAAACGCCAGCAGGTTCAGGGAACAGGTTGAGCAACAGCAGGTACAGCACGCCAGCCAGCCCCAGCGTGACCGGCAGGCTCAGGTCGATGCCGCCAGCCAGGTCACCCAGTGGGCCGACGAACTGCCCCGGCAGGTTGACGAAGCACAGGCCAACCGCCGCGCTGGGGATCCACGCCCCCATGCCGCGCCAGTTCCAGCCGTGCAGGAACCAGTAGTGGCCACCACGCTGGCCGCGGGTGAATACCTGCAGGTCGTCGGCGTGGTAGAAGCCGCGGCGGGTAATCAGGCCAAGGATCATGATCACCATCCACGGGCTGGTGCAGGTAATGATCAGCACGGCAAAGGTCGATACGCTCTGCACGAGGTTGAAGGTGAAGCGGCCAATGAAGATGAAGCCAATCGCCAGCACGCCGATCAGCAGCGTAGCGCCAGCACGGCTGAGCAGGCGCGGGAACACGCTGGACATGTCCAGGCCGGTGCCATACAGCGCGGTGGTGCCGGTGGACATGCCGCCGATCACCGCAATCAGGCACACCGGCAGGAAGAACCAGCTAGGGGCAACTGCCAGCAGGCCGCCGACATAGTTGTTGGCGGCAATGTAGTCCGGCGCCTGGGTGGCGACCAGGGTGGCCGTACACAGGCCGAACAGGAACGGAATCAGCGTCGCCCCCTGTGCCGCGATCACTGCCAGCATGATGCGTGCCTTGGGGGTTTCGCGTGGAATGTAGCGCGACCAGTCACCCAGGAAGGCGCCAAACGACACCGGGTTGCTCATGGCCAGGATCGCCGCGCCGACGAACGCAGCCCAGAAGCCTGCCTGGCCAAGGTTGACGCTGCCTGCGTAGCCGGCATCGAAGGGCCCGGCAAAGGCGACGATGCCCAGCAGGAACAGCAGGCTCGAGGCCCACACGGCAATCTTGTTGACCCACAGCATGAAGCGGAAGCCAAAGATGCAGACCACCAGGACCAGCACCGCGAACACACCGTAGGCCAGCCCCAGGGTCAGGTCGGTCTCTGGCAGGCCGGCCAGGCGCTTGGCACCACCGACCAATGCATCGCCCGAGCTCCATACCGAGAGTGAGAAAAACGCCACCGCCGTGAGCAGCGACAGGAACGAGCCGACGATGCGCCCGTGTACGCCAAAGTGCGCGCCTGATGAAACGGCGTTGTTGGTGCCGTTAAGCGCACCGAACAGCCCCATCGGTGCAAGGATCAGCGCGCCGATGCCAACGCCGAGCAGAATCGCCCACACACCCGCCTGGAATGACAACCCGAAAAGCACCGGGAAGCTGCCCAGTACGGCGGTAGCGAAGGTATTGGCACCGCCGAAGATCAGGCGGAACAGGTCCAGCGGGGAGGCGTCGCGTTGATCGGCGGGGATCTGTTCGACGCCGTTGGTCTCGATACCGGTCGAGTGGCTCATGGTGGTGCTCCAGCGCGGTTGTTGTAGCCAGCGCAGTGCGCGGGCCTTTTTGTGGGTGCGATGGCAGGGCGGCAGCGCCGCGTAAAGGGTGATCAGGCCGGTGTTACGACCGACAGGTGCTCGTGGCAGGCCAGCCACTGGTCACCATGGCGGCGGAAGACAATGGTCTCGCGCTCGCTCAACGGGTGCTCTTCACCGCCGATGCGGATACGCGTGGCCACATCGTGCATGAACACAGCCACGTCGCCTTGCAGGCTTACATGGGCGTTGCCCGATTCGCAGGCAAGCACGGTAAAGCCCTCGGCCTGCCACTGGGCCCAGAGCTCTTCATAGGCGCGACGCGACAGCAGCGGATACGGAAAGGTGTGGAACAGAAAGGTGGCGTCTTCGCTGAAGCAAGCGAAATAGCGGGCGGTGTCGTTGCTGGCGAACGCCGCGACGAGGTCGGCGGCGGCTTGCCGCACTTGAAGTGTCTGGTCCACGGGAGTGGCCTCACGGTTTTTTTGTGATTGTGGTGAAGCGATTCTGGTGGCGGTGGGCGAGGGGAAAAATCGCTGGCGGCAAATAATCAGTTCAGAAATTTGTGAACTGATGGGGCACATGGCAGTACAGGCAAGCCGACTGACGGTCTCTCCCACCCTCCATCCTTGCCTACGCTGATACTCCCAACCCGCTGAAGCAAGGAGATCCACTGTGGCCTTCCAATACAAGCGTCTGGACAAGAACAACGCAGCCGTACTGCTGGTCGACCACCAGACCGGCTTGCTCTCGCTGGTAAGGGACATCGACCCCGACCGCTTCAAGAACAACGTCTTGGCCCTGTCTGACCTGGCCAAATACTTCAAGCTGCCGACCATCCTCACCACCAGTTTCGAGACGGGGCCCAACGGCCCGCTGGTGCCGGAGCTGAAAGAGCAGTTCCCTGATGCCCCCTACATTGCACGCCCGGGCAACATCAACGCCTGGGACAACGAAGATTTCGTCAAAGCGGTAAAAGCCACCGGCAAGAAACAGCTGCTGATTGCTGGCGTGGTCACTGAAGTATGCGTGGCTTTCCCGGCCCTGTCGGCGTTGGAGGAGGGCTTCGAGGTATTCGTCGTCACCGACGCCTCTGGCACGTTCAACGAACTGACCCGTGATTCGGCCTGGCGACGCATGGAGGCTGCCGGGGCGCAGCTGATGACCTGGTTCGGCGTGGCCTGCGAACTGCACCGTGACTGGCGCAACGACATCGAAGGGCTGGGTACCCTGTTCTCCAACCATATCCCGGACTACCGCAACCTGATGACCAGTTACAACAAGCTGGCCAAATAGTGCCTCCCGGGGGCTGCACGACAGCCCCCACATCAATCTGCAAGCGAAGCGGCAAACTGGCATTAATCGACCATACTCACTCTTCATTCGCCTTCAGGAGCGTGTCATGTCGAAGCCGTCCAGGAAGCCCTCCAAAAAACAGCCAGAAAAGCTGGGCGGTAAGGCGTACGAAAAAGCGCTCAAGAACCTGCATGTAGAGTTGGTGAAGCTACAGGAGTGGGTGGTCGCCAAGGGCCTGAAGGTATGCATTGTCTTCGAAGGCCGCGATGGCGCCGGCAAGGGTGGCACCATCAAGGCCATTACCGAGCGTGTCAGCCCGCGGGTGTCTCGTGTAGTGGCGCTGCCCGCACCGACCGAGCGGGAAAAGACCCAGATGTACGTGCAGCGTTACCTGGGCCATCTGCCTGCGGCGGGTGAAGTGGTGATCTTCGATCGCAGTTGGTACAACCGTGCGGGCGTTGAGCGGGTAATGGGCTTTTGCTCTGGCGAGCAAGTGGACAAGTTTCTGACCGGAGTACCCGGGTTCGAAAGGGTCATGGTCGATTCAGGGATCATCCTCATCAAATACTGGCTTGAAGTCAGCGCCGATGAGCAGACCCGGCGCCTGCAGGATCGCATCAACGACGGCCGCAAGCTGTGGAAGTTGTCACCGATGGACCTCAAGTCGTATAGCCGCTGGGATGAATACACCCAAGCGCGTGACGAAATGTTCCAGGCGTCGGATACCGCTTGGGCGCCGTGGTTCATGGCCAATTCCAACGACAAACGTCGCGCCCGGCTGAATATCATCAGCCATCTGCTCAGCCGTATTCCCTACAAGGATATAACCCGCGACCAGCACGTGAAGCTGCCCAAACGCGGCAAGATCGGCAAGTACAAGGCGGTCGCCTACCCGTTCAAGTTCGTCGAAGAACGTTTCTGACCCCCTCCCTGCAGGGCGCTGCGAAGGTACGAGCTCATGCCACATGACGGCAGCCTGTTGCAGGCGACGGTAGTATTCCTTCTGGCTGTGGTGCTTCTGGTACCGCTGGCGCAGCGTCTGAAAATGGGCGCAGTACCGGGCTATCTCTTGGCGGGTATCTTGATTGGTCCGTCGGTGTTTGGCCTGCTCGGCAACCCGGACAACGTGGCGCGGCTGTCGGAAATGGGCGTGGTCATGCTGTTGTTCGTGATTGGCCTGGAGTTGTCCCCAAAGCGCCTGTGGACCATGCGCCGGGCGCTATTTGGCGTCGGCAGTTTGCAAGTGGGGCTGACCGCCGTGCTGCTTGGGCTACTGGCATTCTGGCTGTTCGACCAATCGAAACCCGCCGCCATCGTGCTGGGGCTGGGCCTGGCGCTGTCGTCCACCGCTTTTGGCTTGCAGGTACTGGCCGAGCGCAAGGACCTGGGCAAACCTCATGGCCGCCTGGCCGTGGCCATCCTGCTGTTCCAGGACATTGCCGCCATTCCCTTGATTGCCGTGGTGCCGCTGCTCGGTGGCGATGTCAGCACTGCTGACGAAGGTGCCTGGCCTTTGTTGGCTGTAGCTGTCGGCATTGGAGTGCTGATTGTTTTTGGCCGTTATCTGCTGACCCCGATATTCAAGTGGACGGTGGGTTCGGGCCTGCCTGAGCTGTCGACCGCCACGGCCTTGCTGGTCGTGCTGGGCACCGCTTGGTTGATGGAGCATGTGGGTGTGTCGATGGCGCTGGGGGCGTTTCTGGCCGGTGTGCTGATGGCCGAGTCGCCGTTCCGCCATGAACTGGAAACCCAGATCGAGCCGATCAAAGGCCTGCTGCTTGGATTGTTCTTCGTTGGCGTAGGTATGAGTGCCGACCTGCGCCTGCTGTTCGGCATGCCGCTGATGGTGCTGGGCCTCACCGTGCTGTTGGTGGTGATCAAGCTGCCCTTTCTGTATGGCCTGGGGCATACGGTCGGTGGGCTCAACCAGGCCCAGGCGTTATGCCTGGGCGTGGTGCTGGCTTCGGGCGGCGAGTTTGCCTTCGTGGTGTTCAAGCTGGCGCTGGAGCACCAGATACTCACCCAGCAGGTACACGACCTGCTGGTGCTGGCCATCACCTTGTCGATGGCGGTGGTGCCCTTGGTCATGATGGCCCTGGCGCGGCAGCTGCGCGATGACAGCCCTGTACAGGCATCCCCTGAAACGGGCCAGTGAATTGTGCCTTGCTGGCGCATTGGGTATCGGGAGGTGAATCATGCAGTCGAGTTTCAAGCTGGACAGCGCCCTTTCGCGGGGCTTGCTCGATGTGCTCATCAAGGCCGGTCTGGTAGCAGCCTTGGTGATCTTCGCTTTCCAGGTGTTTCAGCCGTTCCTGGAGTTGATGATGTGGGCGGTGATCCTGGCGGTTACGTTGTACCCGTTGCATTGCCGTATCCAGCGCCGCACCGGGCTCAAGCAAGGCTATGTGGCGACGCTGGTGGTGCTACTGGTTCTGGTGCTGCTGCTGGTACCTATCTACCTGGTGATGATGTCCATTGGCGAATCGGTGGACAGCCTGGTGACGCTACTCAAGAGCGGCGCCTGGAGCGTGCCGGTCCCGCCTGATTCCGTGGCGACCTGGCCACTGATCGGGCCGAAGGTGCATGCGCTGTGGTTGGCGGCCTCCGAAAACATGGCCAGTGTGCTGAATCAGTGGATGCCCCAGATCAAGGGGGCCGGGCTAACAGTGCTGGGCGCTGCGGCCAGCGCTGGTGGGGCTTTCCTTCTGTTCATCGGTGCAATCATCATTTCCGGGGTCATCATGGCCTTCGGTGAACGCGGTGAAATCGCTGCCCAGCGCATCGCCATGCGGGTTTCAGGCGCAGAGCGCGGTAAACCCCTGGCCACGCTGTGTACGGCTACCATTCGCGCGGTGGCACAAGGGGTGATTGGCATTGCCTTCATCCAGATGCTGCTGATCGGTGTTGGTTTTATCGTCAAAGGGGTTCCTGGTGCCGGGATGCTGGCCATCGTCATCCTCATGCTGGGCATTGCACAGGCCCCGGCGACGCTGGTGACCTTGCCGGTGATCATTTATGTGTTCAACGCCGAAGGCTTCACGGTGGCGACCATCATTTTTGCCGTCTACACCTTTGTCGCCGGCCTTGCCGACAACGTGCTCAAGCCGCTGCTGCTGGGGCGCGGGGTCGATGTACCAATGCCGGTGGTACTGATCGGCGCATTGGGCGGGATGGTGGTCAAAGGCATCATCGGCTTGTTCATCGGCCCGGTAATCCTTGGCGTGGCCTACGTGTTGTTCTGGCAATGGGTTGCGCTGCAGGTGCCGGAGCAACCGGCACCACCTGCCGCCTGAGCCATGCCCAACCGCTGCTGTGGCCTGGGGCTGCTGATGGTGCTGGCCGGTTGCACCCAAGTCGGCCCGGATTATGAAAAGCCCCAAACGCCGTGGTTGGGCAGCTGGAGCACGCCAATGCTGGAGCAGGCCGGGCGCAGCGCGGCGGCGCCCGACCTGCGCCAGTGGTGGGCAGTGTTTGCCGACCCAACGCTGGACGCGCTGATAGCCGAGGCCGACGCCAACAACACCAACCTGCGCGTGGCTGGCCTGCGTATCGCTGAAGCCCGTGCCCAGTTGGCCATCGTGCAGACCGGGCGTTATCCACAGCTGCAGCAACTGAGTGCGCAGAGCCTGTACCTGAAGCAGCACCAGTCCGGTACGCCCTCCGCCCGTGATTCGGTGTTCTGGCAATCCAGCGTGGGCTTCGACATCGGCTGGGAAATTGACTTCTGGGGCCGCTTCAGTCGCGCCATCGAAAGCGCCGATGCCGTCTACTTCGCCTCCCAGGCCAACTACGCCGATGCCATGCTGCTGCTACGTGCGCAGGTGGCCGACACCTACTTTGCCCTGCGCACTGCCGAAGCGCGGCTGGCTATTGCACAAGAGAACGCCAAGCGCCAGGCGCGTAGCCTGGAGATCACCGAGCGGTTGTTCCGCCACGGTGAAAATGACGAACTCGACTGGCAGCAGGCGCGTACTCAATACCTGGCGACCCAGGCCACCATTCCCGAGTTCGAGAACCAGCTCAATGCCCTGCGCAATGTGCTGTGTTCGCTGCTCGGCCGCCCGCCTGGGCCGCTGCCGCAGCTGGCGGCCGGCCATGGCCAACTGCCCTTGCCCAACCGGGCAGTGTTGCAGGATGTACCGGCCAGCCTGCTGCAGCGCCGCCCGGACATCCGTGCCGCCGAGCAGGCAGTGGCGGCGCAGTCGGCGCTGGTCGGGGTGGCCGAGGCCGATCTTTATCCACAGCTGAGCTTGCTCGGCAGTATCGGCTGGACCTTTCTATCGGCCAATCATCTGCCTGACACCTTCGACCTGGTGGCTGGCCCAAGCCTGATCTGGAACCCGTTCGACTATGGCCGGCGCAAGAACACCGTACGTGTGGAAGATGCCCGCTTGCAGCAACTGATCGAGTTGTACCAGCAGGGCGTGCGCGAAGCCGCCCGTGAGGCCGACGATGCTGCCAGCGGGCTGGTGCGCTCGCTGCAGAGTGCAACCATTCGCGAGCAGGCCTCTCAGGCTGCGCAGCGCTCGCTGAATCTGGCCAGCTCGCAATACCGCGAAGGCTTCGCTGATTTTCAACGGGTGCTCGATGCTCAGCAACTGCTGTTGCAGCAACAGGACGGTTATCTGGTCAGCCGTGGCAACGCGGTCAGCAGCCTGGTGACGTTGTACAAGGCCCTGGGTGGTGGTTGGGACGCCAGCCGCGCGCCGATCGACCCGGCTACCCGCCAGCAAATGCAGCAACGCACCGACTGGGGCGAATTGCTCGACGAGCCAGCCCCCTCCGCGCATGCACAAGGTGAAACCGAATGAGCGACGCCACGCCCACGCCGCCCCCGTCAGCCCCGGATCGCGGCATGCGCTGGGTGCTGCTGCTGATTGCCGTCAGCCTGCTCTGGTACTTGCTGGCTGACCGCTATACGCCGTACACCCAGCAAGCTCGCCTGCAGGCTTACGTGGTCCCGGTGGCCGCCGAAGTGGCCGGGCAGATCAAGCGTGTGGCCGTAGGCAACAACCAGGAGGTGCGCCAGGGCGATGTGCTGTTCGAACTCGATCAGGAGCAGTACCGCATTGCCTTGGCCCGTGCCGAAGCCGACCTCGATACCGTGCGCCGGCAGATCGGCGCCAGTACCGCCGGCATCGATTCGGCGCATGCAGCGCTGGTGGCCGCCCAGGCCAACGAACGCAAGGCGCGGCAGGACGCCGAGCGCCTCAAACGGCTGATTGACGAGGACCCCGGTACGGTGTCGGTGCGCCGCCTGGAAGGCGCCCAGGCCACTCGTGACCAGGCCATCAGCCAAGTGGCGGCAGCCCGCGCCGAAGTGGAGCGCGCCCGTGAGCAGCAGGGCGGGGCACAGGAAGACAACGCCCAGCTGCGCAGTGCTGCGGCCAATGTGGAAAAGGCCCGCCTGGACCTTGCCCGTACCGTCGTGCGTGCCGACGCGAACGGGTTGATCACCGACCTGCGCACAGACGTTGGCCACTATGTCGGGGCGGGCAGCCCGATGATGACCCTGATCAGTATCCATGATGTGTGGATAAGTGCCGACATGACCGAGAACAACCTCGGTCGCTTGCGTCCTGAAACCCCGGTGCTGGTGGTGCTCGATGCGCTACCGGGCACCGTGTTGAAAGGGCGTATACGCAGCATTGGCTATGGCGTGAGCGTGGGCCAGAGCACGCCGCCGGGTACGCTGCCGACCGTGCAGAATAGCCGCGAGTGGCTGCGTTCGGCGCAGCGTTTCCCGGTTATTGTGGAGCTGGAGCGCGACCAGCTTCAGGACAAGACCGCGCTGCGGGTCGGTGGTCAGGCCGAGGTCATGGCCCTGCCCAGCGAAGGCAACCCACTGAACCTGCTGGGCCGGCTGTTCATGTGGCTGATGAGCTGGCTGTCGTATGCCTATTGAATGGCGCCGCTTGCGGGCGCTGCGCCTGGCCTGGGGTGTGGCGTTGTGCCTGGCGGTGAGCTTTGGTATCGGCTTGCCGGTGCCGATCCTGGCGCCGGTGTTTGCGGTGCTGCTACTGGCCATGCGCAGTCAGCCATTGCCCCTGCGTGCGGCACCGGCCCTGGCGTTACTGGTGCTGCTCGCTTGCGGCAGCGGGTTGCTGCTGATTCCGCTGTTGCGCCATGCTCCGTTGGCCGGGGTGTTACTGGTCGGGGTGGGTGTTTTCCTGACCTTGCGCTATGCACTGAAGGGCGGCAACGGCCTGCTGGCCAACCTGCTGGTGGTCGGCCTGACCATGATCGCCGCTGCCGGCACCAGTGACTTCACCCTGGCATTGTCGGTGGTCGAAGCGCTGGCCAAAGGCATGCTGCTGGCAGTGCTGGGCACGTCAGTGGCGCACAGGTTGTTCCCCGAACCTGCAAATGCGCCAGCGCCGCCGGTGCCGCCGCTGCTGGGCAGCGAGCATGTCAGCTGGGTGGCGCTGCGTGCCACGTTGATCGTGATGCCGGCCTTTCTGCTGGCATTGATCGCCCCTGACCAGTACATGCCGTTGATCATGAAGGCCGTGAGCGTGGGGCAACAAGCCGGTGAAACCCGCGCGCGGCACGCCAGCCGCGAGCTGATCGGTTCAACCGTGCTTGCCGGGGTGTTGGCGATAGCGCTGTGGGTAGCGCTGAGCCTGTTCGTTCACCTGTGGATGTTCTTTTTGTGGGTACTGCTGTTCGCCCTCTGGCAGGCTCGGCGCCTGTACCAGGCGGTGCCGAGCCGGCAGAGCCCGGCGTACTGGGTCAGTTGCCTGACGACCATGTTGATCTTGCTGGGGCAGTCGGTGCAGGACAGTGCAGGTGGGCAGGATGTGTACAAGGCATTTGCGGTGCGTATGGCGCTGTTTCTGGCGGTGTCGGTGTATGCCAGCGCCATGTTGATCTGGATTGACCGGCTTCGGAGTCGGCGCGGGCTTCTTCGCAGTTAAGCCCGCTCCCCCAGGCCATTCAGGGCTGCCAATCAACCCCACTCTCTTCCAGATAGGCATCCACCGCTGCGCCCACCGTTGGATGAAAGGCCTTCTCCCCCATATGCTCGAACAACTCGAACTGCCGCATCTTGTCCTTCACCGGGTCCTTCATTTCGGCGAACTGCAACTCCACCCCCCGCGCCTCCAATGCCCGGTCCAGCTCGGCCAGCATGTCCGCCGAAGTGATATCGATACTGGTCACAGGCTCAGCGGCAATTACCACCCGTTGCACCGGCGTTGGCGACGCGTCTACCGCCGCCATCACTGTGTTCTGGAACTGCTCGGCGTTGGCAAAGAACAACGGCGCGTCCCAGCGCAGCAGCACCAGCCCTGGAATACGCCGGGCCTGTGGATAACGCTGCATGTCATGGTAACCGCGCAGCCCATCCGCCCGGCCAAGCACCGCGTGGTGCGGCCGCCAGCCGTCCCACAGGAACTCGATCACCGACACCACCACGGCAATGCAGATACCGGGAATGGCACCGAACACTGCCACGCCGACAAAGCAGGTGAACGACAGCCAGAACTCCCACTGCTGCATGCGGAAGATACGCTTGAGGTCGGCAAACTCGAACAGCCCCAGTGCAGCGGCAATCACCACCGCAGCCAAAGCGCTGTTGGGCAGGTGCTGCATCAGATTGGGCGCTACCAGCAGCAACAGGGTTACCGCCAGGGCGCCGATGATGCCGGTGAGCTGGGTCTGCGAGCCGGCAGCTTCGGCCACTGGGGTACGCGACGAACTGCTGCTGATTGGTATGCCCTGGAACAGCCCCGAGGCCAGGTTGGCCACGCCCAGGCCGAACATTTCCTGGTTGGGGTTTACCCGCATCTTGAGGCGCGCGGCATAGGAGCGTGACAGCACACTGGTGTCGGCGAACGACACCAGCGCCACTGCAATCCCGCCCAGTAGCACCTCGACCAGGTCAATGTCGCTGACCCAGGGGAAGACGAAGCCGGGCAGGCCCTGGGGCAGTTGCCCGAGTACCTTGACGCCCATCTGATTGAGGTTGAACACGCTCACTGCCAGCGTCGCCAGTACCACGGCGATCAGGATGCCCGGCAGGCGCTTGAACGGTTTGAGCAGCAGAATCAGCGCCAGGCTACCGGCACCCACGACAAAGCTTGGCCAGTGCCCTTGGCCGGCGTATAGCGCCTGGCCCAAGGACCAAAGGTCGCGCAAGGGCCCTTCGCTGTCGACTTTGATGCCGAACAGCTTGGGCAACTGGCTGATCAATACGGTCAGGGCGATGCCGTTCATGTACCCATAGCGGATGGGCTTGGACAGCAACTCGGTGATAAAGCCCAGGCGCAGCAGCCCGGCAATCACACAGAACGCCCCGGCGACCAAGGCCATCATACTGGCGATGGCGATCGCCCGCTGTGGGTCGCTGGCCGCGTATTGCACCACCACCGCCAGGATAGGCGCGGCCAGCGCCGAGTCCGGGCCCAGCACCAGGATACGGCTGGGACCGAACAGGGCATAGGCCAGCAGGGGGATGATGGTGGCGTACAGGCCATAGATGCCGGGGACGCCGGAAGCCTCGGCGTAGGCGATGCCCACAGGCACCAGCATGGTGGTGAGCACCAGGCCGGCGGCGATGTCCTTGGGTAGCCAGGCTGCCTTGTAGTGGAGCAGGGTGACCAGGCCGGGGAGCCAGCGTTGCCAGTCGAAACGAGTGGGGTGGGGCATGGTGTCGGCTCTGGGCGAGAAGGGCGCTGAACCTCAGCTTAGATGCTGGGGGCGGGGCCCGCTTTGTGGCCCGTTGCGACACAAGGCCGCCCCTGCACAGGGCGCATGTCCGGGCAAAACAAAACCCCTTGAAGCGCAAGCCTCAAGGGGTTTGTGTGTGCTGCAGGTTACCGCTTAGACGTTGAAGCGGAAGTGCATCACGTCGCCGTCTTTGACGATGTAATCCTTGCCTTCCAGACGCCACTTACCGGCTTCCTTGGCACCGGCTTCACCCTTGAACTGGATGAAGTCGTCATAGGCCACCACTTCAGCGCGGATGAAGCCTTTTTCGAAGTCGGTGTGGATAACGCCGGCTGCCTGCGGGGCAGTGGCTCCGACGCGAACGGTCCAGGCGCGTACTTCCTGCACGCCGGCAGTGAAGTAGGTCTGCAGGTTCAGCAGCTCGTAACCGGCGCGGATCACGCGGTTCAGGCCAGGCTCTTCCAGGCCCAGGGCCTCGAGGAACATGTCCTTCTCTTCACCGTCTTCCAGCTCGGCGATTTCTGCTTCGATCTTGTTGCACACCGGCACCACGACCGCGCCTTCTTCCTCGGCAATGGCCTTGACCACGTCCAGGTGCGGGTTGTTGTCGAAGCCGTCTTCGGCCACGTTGGCGATGTACATCACCGGTTTGCTGGTCAGCAAGTGGAAGCCACGGATGACGGCCTTTTCGTCGTCAGCCATGTGCTTCATCAGGCTGCGCGCAGGCTTGCCTTCGGTAAAGTGCGGGATCAGCTTTTCCAGAATGGCCTTTTGCGCCAAGGCATCCTTGTCGCCGCCCTTGGCGTTGCGCGCTACCTTCTGCAGTTGCTTTTCGCAGCTGTCGAGGTCGGCGAAGATCAGTTCGAGGTCGATGATCTCGATGTCACGCTTGGGGTCGACGCTGTTGGAAACGTGGATCACGTTCTCGTCTTCGAAGCAGCGCACCACGTGGGCAATGGCGTCGGTCTCGCGGATGTTGGCGAGGAACTTGTTGCCCAGGCCTTCGCCTTTCGAGGCACCGGCAACCAGGCCGGCGATGTCGACGAATTCCATGGTGGTCGGCAGGATGCGGTTTGGCTTGACGATTTCAGCCAGCGCAGCCAGGCGAGCGTCGGGCATAGGCACGATGCCGCTGTTCGGCTCGATGGTGCAGAAAGGGAAATTCTCCGCCGCGATGCCAGACTTGGTCAGGGCGTTGAACAGGGTGGACTTGCCGACGTTGGGCAGGCCGACGATGCCGCAATTGAAACCCATGGGTATTCCCCTCTCTAAAGGAAATCAGGCCTTCTGGCTGTGCAGCTCGCGCATCGCCTTGGCGAAATCGCCGGCAAGCACGTCCGGCAGCACGCCGAGGGCAAAATCGATGCTGGCGTCGAGCTTCTCCTGCTCGGCGCGCGGCGCGCGGCCCAGGACGAAGTTGGATACCAGTTTGGCGTCACCCGGGTGGCCGATGCCAAGCCGCAGGCGGTGGAAGTCGTTCTGGTTACCGAGCTGCGCGATGATGTCGCGCAGGCCGTTGTGCCCACCATGGCCGCCGCCGCGCTTGAGCTTGGCAACGCCCGGGGGCAGATCGAGTTCGTCGTGTGCCACCAGTATCGCTTCCGGCTTGATGCGGAAGAAATTGGCCAAGGCCGCTACGGACTGGCCGCTGCGGTTCATGTAGGTGGTGGGGATCAACAAACGAACGTCGTTGCCCTGATGGCTGAATTTAGCCGTCAGGCCGAAATACTTTTTGTCAGCGGTCAGCGAAACACGCTGGGCGCTGGCAAGGCGTTCAACGAAAAGAGCCCCTGCGTTATGCCGGGTCTGTTCGTACTCGGGGCCGGGGTTACCCAGGCCAACGATCAACTGGATGGCGGTCACGTCAGGGGCTCTTCCTTGGAGTTGGTGGGTTACAGTGCGCGCGGCACTGTAACCCGATCAACGCCGGCGTGCGAGTGGATTACTCGGCAGCGCCTTCTGCTTCTGGAGCAACGCGTGGAGCGTGAACGTTGGCAACAGCTTTGTCATCACCGTGGGCCAGAGCAACGAACTCTACGCCTTTCGGAGCTTTCAGGTCCGACAGGTGGATGATGGTGCCGATTTCGGCGTTGCCCAGGTCAACTTCGATGAACTCAGGCAGGTCTTTGGCTTCGCAGGAAACTTCGATCTCGGACTCAACGTGGGAGATCTCGCCGCCTTTCTTGACCGGGGCTTCTTCGTTGATGAAGTGAACCGGAACCTTGGCGGTCAGCTTCTGGCCAGCAACGACGCGAACGAAGTCAGCGTGCATGATGAACTGCTTGGCTGGGTGGCGCTGCATGGCCTTGATGATGACGTTCTGCTTAACACCGTCAACGTTCAGTTCGATAACGTGGCTGAAGGCAGCTTCGTTTTCGAACAGCTTGGTGATTTCCTTGGCCAGGATGGTCAGGGATTGAGCTTCTTTATCGCCACCGTAGACAACGGCTGGGATGCTCAGCGAGTGACGCAGGCGGCGGCTCGCACCTTTCCCCAGGTCAGTACGCGCTTGGGCGTTCAGAATAAAATCAGTCATTTTGTTTCTCCAAAATAGCCCCCCGAGGGCGTTTGCGACCAGCGCCAACGGGGATGGCAAAAAAGCCCCGCCCCAACACAGGTTGGGGCGGGGCGCTTCACATCAACACGTGTCCCGCTTAGCGGAACATCGCGCTGATCGATTCTTCGTTGCTGATGCGGCGTACCGCTTCAGCGACAACCGGTGCGATATCCAGCTGGCGGATACGATCACAGGCTTGAGCAGCGGCGGACAGCGGAACGGTGTTGGTCACCACCAGCTCGTCCAGTACCGACTTCTCGATGTTCTCGATGGCGCGGCCCGACAGGACAGGGTGCGTGCAATAGGCGTAAACCTTGGCAGCGCCGTGCTCTTTCAGGGCTTTGGCCGCGTGGCACAGGGTGCCTGCGGTGTCGACCATGTCGTCTACCAGGATGCAGGTGCGCCCTTCGACGTCGCCGATGATGTGCATAACCTCGGAGTGGTTAGCCTTTTCGCGGCGTTTGTCGATGATACCCAGATCGACGCCCAGGGACTTGGCGACAGCGCGTGCGCGCACGACACCACCGATGTCCGGGGAGACGATCATCAGGTTCTCGAAACGCTGGTCTTCGATGTCGTCAACCAGTACGGGCGAGCCGTAGATGTTGTCGACGGGGATATCGAAGAAGCCTTGGATCTGGTCAGCGTGCAGGTCGACGGTGAGTACACGGTCGATACCTACGACAGTGAGCATGTCAGCAACGACTTTGGCGCTGATGGCTACACGTGCCGAACGCGGACGGCGGTCCTGGCGGGCATATCCGAAGTAGGGAATCACGGCGGTGATTCGGGATGCTGAGGAGCGGCGGAAGGCGTCGGCCATCACTACCAGTTCCATCAGGTTATCGTTGGTCGGGGCGCAGGTCGGCTGAATAATGAAAACGTCTTTACCGCGAACATTTTCATTGATCTCAGTACTGATCTCGCCGTCGGAGAATTTACCGACAGAGACGTCACCGAGAGGGATATGCAGCTGACGTACGACACGCCGAGCCAGATCGGGGTTAGCGTTCCCCGTAAAGACCATCATCTTGGACACGCGCAGTACCTGAAGGCTGAGGGTATACCTGGATGAGTATAAGGAAAATGGCAGGGGCGGCTGGATTCGAACCAACGCATGGCAGGATCAAAACCTGCTGCCTTACCGCTTGGCGACGCCCCTGTATCTGTTGCTGCGAACGCTCATGCGCTCGACTTCTTGACCAGACTTTGCAGCTTGCGATGCAACATCGAAATATTGCTTCCTTTCGCCACAAACCCTGTTTGGGTCGCTGAAAGAAGGGCCAGAACTTTATCAGCTTCGGCTTTGCTTGGGAAGGCCCCAAACACACAACTTCCAGTGCCGGTTAGTCGAGCCTCAGTGAATTTTCCCAGTGAATTCAACGCATTGCGAACTTCTGGGTAATTCTGCTCTACCACCGGTTGGCAGTCATTTCGACTGTTTCCCTCGGGAACGGGGCGCATCTTAAGGGGGAGAGAATCACGTGTCAACTGTGGATGTGAAAAAATTTCTACTGTGCTGACAGACACTTGCGGCACCAGCACGACATACCAGGGTTCGGTCGGGTCGACCGGGGTCAGTTGTTCGCCTACGCCTTGCGCGAATGCTGCGTGGCCGCGTACGAACACCGGCACATCGGCGCCCAGGCTCAGGCCCAGTGCGGCCAGGCGGTCTTCGTCCCAGTCCAGTTGCCACAGGTGGGCCAGGGCCAGCAAAGTGGTCGCGGCGTCCGAGCTGCCACCGCCGATACCTCCGCCCATGGGCAGTACCTTGGTCAGCCAGATGTCGGCGCCAAGCGTGGTGCCCGATTGTGCTTGCAGCATGCGCGCGGCCCGTACGATCAGGTTGCTGTCGTGGGGGACGGACTCGATCTCGGTGTGCAAGCGGATCACGCCATCGTCACGCAGGGCAAAACTCAATTCGTCGCCATGGTCTAGAAACTGAAACACCGTTTCCAGTTCGTGGTAACCGTCTGCGCGGCGGCCGATGATGTGCAGCCACAGGTTGAGCTTGGCCGGGGCGGGCAGGGTGAGCTTTTGCATGCGATCAATGCCCCAGCTGGCGCGGCTGCCAGTCCTTGACCACCAGGGTCACGTCCAGGTCCTTGCCGTGCAGCTTCAGGCGCTCGGGCAACCAGTAGCCGTTCTGTTCGGTGTAGCTCAGGTACTGCACCTGCCAGCCATCCTGGTCGAGGCTGGCCAGGCGGCTGTCGCCATCCAGGGTCAGCTTGCTCTTGCTGTCGGGGGCGGGCAGGCCGCGCACCCACCAGACCAGGTGCGAAACCGGCAGTTGCCAGCCCAGTTGCTCTTCCAGCAGGGCTTCTGGGCTGGTGGCTTCGTAGCGGCCCTGGTTGGCCACTTCCAGCACCACGCCACCTGGGCGGCCGGTAAGGCGTGCGGCACCACGGCCCAGCGGGCCGGCCAGGCGAATGTCGTAATAGTCCTGACGTTGCAGCCAGAACAGCGTGCCGCTGCCGGAATCGCGCGGGGCACGGATACCGACCTTGCCGTTGATCTGCCAGCCATCGAGGCTGCTCAGCTGCGCTTTGTGGGCGCGCCACTGCTGCGGGTCGCCGTGGCCCTGCAGGGCCTCGCGGCTACCGAAGCCGGCACAGCCGGCCAGCAGGGCGATCATGGTAAAGGTGATGCAATGGCGCAGGAACATGGCGTTAAAGAGTCTCGGATCCGGTCAGGCGCAAAAGGGTCTTGCGCAGGATAGGGCTGTCGGCCTGGGCCTCGAAGCCCTTGGCCCATACATGGCGAGCTTCGCGGCGCTTGCCGTTGGCCCACAGTACTTCGCCCAGGTGGGCGGCCACTTCGTGGTCGGGGAAGTTGGCAAAGGCCTGGCGCAGGTAGGTTTCAGCGACGTCGAGGTTGCCCAGGCGATAGTTGACCCAACCCAGGCTGTCGAGCACTGCCGGGTCATCGGGGGTCAATTGGTGGGCCTTGTCGATCAGCGCCTTGGCTTCGGCATAGCGGGTGGTGCGGTCGGCCAGGGTGTAGCCCAGGGCGTTCAGGGCCATGGCGTTTTCTGGCTCGCGGGCGATGATGGCGCGCAGGTCTTTTTCCATCTGCGTCAAATCGTTGCGCTTCTCGGCCAGCATGGCGCGGGTGTAAAGCAGGTTGAGGTCGTCCGGGTAGCGCTGGATGGCTTGCTGCAGCACCTGATTGGCCTGGGCGTCCTTGTTGTTGTTGCTGTAGCTTTCCGATTCGATCAGGAATAGCTGGATGGCGTAGTCTGGCTGGGCTTCGCGCGCTTCGGCGAGCAGGCGCGAGGCATCGCTGCCGCGGCCGTTGGCGATCAGGATGTCGGCCTGGCGCAGCTGTGCCGGCAGGTAGTCTGGGCCTGGGCCGACCAGGGCGTATTCATCCAGAGCGCCAGCAGGGTCGTGGCGCTCCTCGTGGATGCGGCCCAGGTTCAGGTGCGCGGCGTCAACGTAGCTGTCGCGCTCGATCAGCTCCTGCAAGTAGCCTTCGGCTTCATCCCAGTCTTTGTTCTCCAGGCACACCAGCGCCAGCGAGTAGCGCAATTCGTCATCATCGGGGTATTGCTGGACCAGACTGATGAACTCGCCTTTGGCATCGGCAATACGGTCCTGTTCGACCAGGGTGCGAGCGTAGGTGAGGCGCAGGCGTTTGTCGTCTGGGTTGTCGCGAATCGCCCCGCGCAGCAGTGGCAGGGCCTCTGGACCACGGTCCAGGGCCTGCAGCAGACGGGCGCGCAGCAGGATCGGGGCGACTTCGCCGTTTTGTGCCGGGTGCGACTCAAGCAGTTCCAGGGCTTCTTCGGTCTTGCCGTCCTGGTTCAGCAGCAGGGCCTTGCCGAATATCAGCTGGCCGTTGTCGGGGTATTTCACCAGCAGGCGTTCGAAACTGTGTAGCAGGCCGTCGCGGGTGCTCTGATCGGTTTCGGCTGCGGACAGGGCGAGGAAGTCGAAGTGGGTGTCGCCCTGGCCCTGCAGTACCTTTTCCATGTAGGCCATGGACTCGTCATAGCGGCCGGCGCGGGCCAGCTGGATGGCGGCGGCGCGCTGGGCGTCGAGGTTCTGCGGGTCGTTGCGCGCCCAGACCAGTGCATTCTCCAGTGACGGCTCGTCGGCGCCGAGGTACTCGGCAATGCGGTAGGCGCGCTCGGAAACTGCTGGGTCCTGGGTTTTTGCCGCCTGATCGGTGTAGTTGGCCAGGGCGATGTCGAAACGGTTGCGCTGGCCGGCCAGCTCTGCCACCAACAGGCTATAGAGTGTGTCCTGCTTGAACGAACCATACACCACGGGCTTTTCCGCCTCTGCCTTGCCAGCTTCGGCGACGGGAGGCTCGGCCTTTTGCGGGGCCAGGCTCTGGCAGCCCTGGAGCAGGGCGAAGGCAAGCAGCAATGCGTATGGTTTGTTCATAGAAAGGCTTATTAGGAGGACTCACCGGCGGTCGGAGCATGATGACACAAGCGCGGAGGCAAACCCACCTGCGAAGGTCGTGGTTTACAGGCTGGGTGGTGCTGAGTAGGACAGCGGGGTGGGGGAGAGGTTCGCTGGGGCTTGTGCTTGAGGTTTGGCGCTGCTTTCAAAGGGTTTGGTAATGATCGGCAACATATAGGAATGCCCTAAAGAGTAACAGTGCGAGAAAAAGCGCTATGCACACAATGACGAGTCTGCTGAGTAATTTCTTCGTGTGGCTTGGTAATTGGTTTGCTTCTTTGGCATCTATTAAGCCTTTGCGTGCATAGGCTTTCGGGAAGGTTAGCATTAAAGATATTGTTCTGAATCGAAAAACTTTCCCGGTAAGGCCAAGTCCAGCATATGTTTTTCTGTCCTCGATGATTAACTTGCAATTGGATGGCATTGACTCAATGTGTTCAGTCAGGCGATGGGGTAATATGCACCAACTAGGCCTCCTCCCACGCTACCTGCCTATGAACTACTCTCGACTATTTTAGAACTTCTGCAATCTACCTGTCTTCCTAGGCATTCGTTATCCTCAGTCCCACCAGTAACAGCGCAGAGGAGTGCGCCTGTATCGGCTGTTGGCACGCCAAGAGCGAGACAAATACTAGGGGCAATAGTACCACCGTAGCTTGCTGCTATCCTTCCCCCGTCGACACGGCCTGTCAAGGAAGATTCATGGACGTATTTAGCTCTTCTGCACTCATTATCGCGGCCAGTGGTACAGGCTTTTGTAGGAAATATTCCCTCGTTACGTTGCCACGTCAGGTTTCGATTCGGGGCAAGTCGTATCGGCATGAAGTCATAGATAATGCGACAGCATCAGTGCAATGAACAAGGTGATGTGAATAACCCATAGGGTTAACAAAATGCGCTTTTCGCGGAGGGGGAAATTTTTTATTTCCTCAATTTCAGCGTAACCCCTGTAGATGAAGATTTTGGGGATGGCCAATAGTGTTGCAATCTGGCCGGTTCTTATTGTTTTGCCCAAGAGTCCGGCGTACTGGTAATTTTTGATGTTGTCAGATACGAGGCGGGAGGTGGGCAGGAAAGATTCAAAATGCTCGGTGTATTTGTGTGAGATAATAATTTGCGCGCTAGCGGCAATTAGCATTGCTGTAATCAGGATCAGCGCGATCAGTCCTGGCTCTATGTTAGTCATTTTGAGAACTCGTGATACAAAAAGTCACCTAATACCTCGCCTTTTTCTCCTGCGAAATCACCGGCTAACTTCGCCCCGGCAGCGCCACCGATGACCGCGCAGGTGAGTGCCCCTAGTCCGGCAGTCCCTACTCCTAGTGCCGCACATACTGCGGGTGCAACAATACTCCCTCCTAGGTAACCGCCTACAGCGCTACCAGCCAGACCTCCAGCTAATGATGCAGAGTTTACATATGCAGCACGCTGGCATTCGCTTTCTCTGCCCAGAATACAAGCCTGGCGAATCTCTAGCCCCGTCGCTGCTACGTCAAGCGCTATGCCAATATAGGTTCCCTTTTTGATCAGGTTGGCAGCCTTGCCCACCCCGGCAACCTTATCCGCATACCCCGCAATTTCACCCGTGTGCAAATAGCTTTTCGTAGAAATGGCCAGTGTCCTCTTGATCGATCCCTTGTTGCGCAATCCAGCGCCGAACGCCGCCAGCTTGCCCAACTGTTCGTCAAGTTTCGAGAACAGTGCCGTACGCTTGGCATAAAACTGGTCGCGGGCATTGAGCGTCCCTGAGCCCAGATGCTCCCTGTGCAATTTCTCGATTTCCAGCAATGTGTCCTCAATTGCTTTCAGATGCTTGCTCCAGCCATCGCTAACCACGCCTGCACCCATTGACGCGTGGGCGAGCAAGCTCTTCAACAGTTCGAAGTTCTCCAGAAAAAACTCATCGGCACCTTGCCCGCTGCGCATCAGCCCCATATGGGTCACGGCAGCTTTTGACATCAGATATGCCTCCTGACTGGTGCAGGAAGGCGTGGACCAGTCACCGACGATCACCAGTTCGCCGCCTCTGACCACGCTGTTGAAAATGTGCGAATTGAGGATGTCAAACTTGCTGGCCGAGTGCCCGGTCAGCGCGAAACCGGCCTTGAGCGTGTGGTAGCTTTGCATCCTGGGGTTGATGAACGCACGGGCTTCAGACATGGCGACCCCTCATGCGTACTTCTTGTTACCGATCCGGTCCCACCCGCCAGCAATGTTGCCGCCGCCGGAGCCGTCGGTGCGTTTTTGCTGGGTATAGGTGGTCTTGATTCGGCCGTAGTCGAGCTGAATCACCTCGATCGGCACGCCATCGGCGGCGCTCTGGGTGTAGTCGGCGATGATCACTTCTTCGAGAATGATTTCGTAATACTTGAGCTTGTCGCCGCCCGCGCGGCACAGCGCGAGTTTCACTTCCTTGAAATGCTGGCCTGCACAACTGGCCTCCATCAGTTTGCAACTGGCGCTGTCGAGAAACTTAGTGAAGGTGAAGTTGCTGGCTGCGGTGCGGCCAGAGCTGGCGCCGCCGGCGGAGCTTGCGGTGGCGGAGGTGCTTTGGCTTACACCGAATTCATAACCGGTCACTTCAATCCACTTGCTGTACTTTTCGTCCAAGGCTTCGCCTGGGATATCGCTGATTTGCAAATACGCGTCAAAAGCCATGTTTACCGCTCCTTGGCAAGGATGTGGGTACGGAATATTGATGTAACGACGGGACTTGCCCCGTCAGTGCTTGGCAAGGCTAGGCGCGGAAAGGGGGGAGGGCAACAGCTGGGCATATATTTGGGAAATGGACTACAAGATTATGGATAAGTCCTCTGGAAATATTTAGAAGTTTTCTCGCTCTGGTCGGATTACTTGGCCTGGGCGATATTGAAACCGGCCGGCCAATTTCGCGACCAGCAGACTATAGAACGTGTCTTTCTTGAATGAACCATGCATTACGGTTTTTCCAACTTGCTCTTGCTCTTGCTCTTGCTCTTGCTCTTGCTCTTGCTCTTGCTCTTGCTCTTGCTCTTGCTCTTGCTTCTAAGTGCGCGATAGTTGAGGCGACGCAGATTGCGACTTCAGGAGGCCGAGCGCAGGGCTTGCGGAGGGAGGTGACGGGCATGGATGCCCGTCAAGCGCTGGGCCCCAGGATGGGGCCTGCAGCGCGGTCCTCCCGGGAGCAAGTCCGGAGTGAGGGGACCCCGGAGCGTAGCGTAGGGGCCGGATGATGGTAGCCGACGGCTTTGGTTACTTTGGCCACGACCAAAGTAACCCGCCGGAAGGGCGGAAAGGTGACTACGCGCCACCTTCGCGAATGAATACCTACTTGATGTGGATGCTCACATCCAAGAAGCAAGAAGCAAGAAGCAAGAAGCAAGAAGCAAGGAGCAAGGAGCAAGGAGCGAAGTGGTCTGTTTTGACTCGGCGAACCGTCATTTGCGATGGCGACGCTGACTCACCTTTTCGCAAAAGGCTTAAGGCAGTTAGCTCTGTAACCAGCTTCTTGGCGTCCGTTGTCACGGGGCAAGCCCACCAAAAAACGCTGCGCTCCCATCATCCGGCCCCTGCGCTGCGCTCCGGGATCCCCTCTCACCGGCCTCCTGAAGTCGCGAAGATCAAAAGCGGGAGTGAAACCTGAAATCAACGTTGATGCTGGCCCGCGAGCGGCGATAGCCGCAGGACTATCAGCACAATAGCGAACGGTGGTTGTCCTGAAACCTGCGAAAGAGGACAATTATCGGCTTCCCGTCACAACCAGCGACCTTGCATGGCCTTTCTTGCACTTGGTATCAACCATAAGACTGCCTCGGTAGACGTACGCGAGCGCGTGGCGTTTACCCCAGAGCAGCTGGTAGACGCCCTGCAGCAGCTCTGCCGACTGACGTCCAGCCGCGAGGCGGCGATCCTGTCGACCTGCAACCGCAGTGAGCTCTATATAGAGCAGGACCACCTGTCCGCCGACGCCGTGCTGCAGTGGCTGGCCGACTATCACCGCCTCAGCCTCGACGAGTTGCGCGCCAGCGCCTACGTGCATGAAGAGCACGAGGCCGTGAAGCACATGATGCGCGTGGCCTCGGGCCTGGACTCGCTGGTTCTCGGCGAGCCTCAGATCCTGGGCCAGATGAAGTCCGCCTACGCCGTGGCCCGCGAAGCCGGTACCGTCGGGCCGTTGCTTGGGCGCCTGTTCCAGGCCACCTTCAGCGCCGCCAAGCAGGTGCGTACCGATACGGCCATCGGTGAAAACCCGGTTTCGGTTGCGTTCGCCGCGGTCAGCCTGGCCAAGCAGATTTTCGCCGACCTGGGCCGCAGCCAGGCCCTGCTGATCGGTGCCGGCGAAACCATCACCCTGGTCGCCCGCCACCTGCACGAGCAGGGCGTACGCCGTATCGTGGTGGCCAACCGCACCCTGGAGCGCGCCAGCATCCTGGCCGAGCAGTTCGGTGCGCATGCCGTGCTGCTGGCAGACATCCCCCAGGAACTGGCCAACAGTGACATCGTGATCAGTTCCACCGCCAGCCAGTTGCCGATCCTGGGCAAGGGCGCGGTCGAGAGCGCACTGAAACAGCGCCGACACAAGCCGATCTTCATGGTCGACATCGCTGTACCTCGCGATATCGAAACCGAAGTCGGCGAGCTGGATGATGTCTACCTGTACACCGTCGACGACCTGCACGATGTAGTGGCGGAAAATCTCAAGAGCCGCCAGGGCGCGGCCCAGGCGGCCGAAGAGCTGGTATCCGTGGGCGCCGAAGACTTCATGCTGCGCCTGCGCGAACTGGCTGCGGTGGACGTGCTCAGGGCCTATCGCCAGCAAAGTGAGCGCCTTCGCGACGAAGAACTGCAAAAGGCCCTGCGCCTGCTGGCCAATGGCGGCAACCCCGAAGACGTGCTGGCCCAGCTGGCCCGGGGCCTGACCAACAAACTCCTGCATGCGCCCAGCGTGCAGCTGAAAAAGCTCTCGGCCGAGGGCCGCCTTGATGCGCTGGCCATGGCCCAGGAACTCTTTGCCCTCAACGAGGGCTCCACGGACAAATCCCCGCAATGAAAGCGTCGCTGCTGAACAAACTGGAAATCCTCCAGGACCGTTTCGAAGAACTCACCGCCCTGCTCGGTGACGCCGAGGTTATTTCCGACCAGACGCGTTTTCGCGCCTACTCCCGCGAGTATGCCGAGGTAGAGCCGGTCTACGCTGCTTATAAAGAGTGGCGCAAAGTCCAGGATGACCTCGAAGGTGCCCAGGCGCTGCTCAAGGACAGTGACCCGGACCTGCGTGAAATGGCCGTGGAAGAGGTGCGTGAAGCCAAGGAGCAACTGCTGACGCTGGAGGCGCAGCTGCAGCGCATGCTGCTGCCCAAAGACCCCAACGACGGTCGCAACGTGTTTCTGGAAATCCGCGCCGGTACGGGTGGCGACGAGGCAGCCATCTTCTCTGGTGACCTGTTCCGCATGTATTCGCGCTACGCCGAAAAGCGCGGCTGGCGCCTGGAGATCTTGTCCGAGAACGAAGGCGAGCACGGCGGCTACAAGGAAATCATTGCCCGCGTCGAGGGCGAGAATGTCTACGGCAAGCTCAAGTTCGAGTCCGGTGCACACCGGGTTCAGCGTGTGCCCGAGACCGAGTCCCAAGGCCGTGTCCACACTTCCGCGTGCACGGTGGCGGTGCTCCCCGAGCCGGACGAGCAGGCCGCCATCGAAATCAACCCGGCCGACTTGCGCGTGGACACCTACCGTGCCTCCGGTGCCGGCGGCCAGCACGTCAACAAGACCGATTCGGCGATCCGTATCACCCACTTGCCCACCGGTATCGTGGTCGAATGCCAGGAGGAGCGCTCGCAGCACAAGAACCGCGCCCGCGCCATGTCCTGGCTGTCGGCCAAGCTGAACGACATGCAGACCAGTGCCGCGCAGAACGCCATTGCCAGTGAGCGCAAGCTGCTGGTGGGGTCCGGTGACCGCTCCGAGCGCATCCGCACCTACAATTATCCACAGGGGCGGGTGACCGACCACCGCATCAACCTGACCTTGTATTCGTTGGACGACATCCTCAGCGGTGGCGTAGACGCGGTGATCGAACCGCTGCTGGCCGAATACCAGGCCGATCAACTGGCCGCCTTGGGGGACTGATGACTGTCATCGCCAGCCTGTTGCGCAACGCGCAGTTGCCTGAATCGCCCACTGAGCGCCTGGATGCCGAACTGCTGCTGGCTGCGGCCATCGGTAAATCGCGCAGCTACCTGCATACCTGGCCCGAGCGTATTGTCAGCAGCGAAGATGCCGAGACCTATGCCGGCTACCTGCAGCGCCGCCGTGGCGGCGAGCCAGTGGCCTATATCCTTGGGCTGCAGGGCTTCTGGAAGATCGACCTGGAGGTTGCGCCGCATACCCTGATCCCGCGGCCGGATACCGAACTGCTGGTCGAGACGGCGCTTGAGCTGCAACCCGCTTCGCCAGCCAAGGTTCTCGACCTGGGTACGGGTACGGGGGCCATCGCTCTGGCGCTGGCCAGCGAACGCCCGGCCTGGCAGGTGACAGCGGTTGACCGGGTGGAGGAGGCTGCTGCCCTCGCCGAGCGCAACCGCCAGCGGTTAGGCCTGGCCAACGCTCGGGTACGGCTAAGCCACTGGTTCGACAGCCTGGCCGGGGAGCGTTTCGACCTCATTGTCAGCAACCCGCCCTACATCGCCGCTGAAGACCCGCACCTGGTGGCCGGCGACGTGCGCTTTGAGCCCAGCAGTGCCCTGGTGGCCGGTGCCGATGGCCTGGACGACCTTCGCGTGATCGCCGCCCAGGCCCCCGCGCACTTGTTGCCAGGTGGTTGGCTGCTGCTGGAACATGGCTACGATCAGGCGGCAGCGGTACGTGCTCTGCTGGCTGAACATGGCTTTATCGAGGTGGCCAGCCGCACGGACCTGGGCGGCCATGAACGCATTACCCTGGGGCGACTGCCATGCTGAGTGATCAGGAACTGCTGCGTTACAGCCGCCAGGTGCTGCTGTCCCAGATCGACATCGATGGCCAGCTGCGGCTCAAGCAGAGCAAAGCGCTGATCATCGGGCTGGGTGGCCTGGGCTCGCCAGTCGCCCTGTACCTGGCCGCCGCTGGCGTGGGTGAGCTGCATCTGGCCGACTTCGACACCGTCGACCTGACCAACCTGCAACGCCAGGTCATCCACGACAGTGCCAGCGTCGGCATGAGCAAGGTCGACTCTGCCTTGCAGCGCTTGCAGGCAATCAACCCGGAAGTCAGCCTGGTTGCTCACCGCCAGGCACTGGACGAGGACTCGCTGACGGCTGCGGTGGCGGCAGTCGACCTGGTACTGGACTGCTCCGACAATTTCTCTACCCGCGAGGCGGTCAACGCTGCCTGTGTCGCCGCCGGCAAGCCGCTGGTCAGCGGAGCGGCAATCCGTCTGGAGGGTCAACTGTCGGTGTTCGACCCGCGGCGCGACTACAGCCCGTGCTACCACTGCCTGTACGGGCATGGTAGCGAAGCCGAACTGACCTGCAGCGAAGCTGGCGTCATTGGCCCGCTGGTGGGGCTGGTGGGTAGCCTGCAGGCGCTGGAGGCGATGAAGCTGCTGGCTGGCTTCGGTGAGCCGTTGGTCGGCCGCTTGCTGTTGATCGATGCCCTCGGCACCCGTATCCGCGAGCTTCGTGTCAAGCGCGACCCGGCGTGCACGGTCTGTGGCAAGCGCGATGGCTGAGCGCTCGGCGCCGGTCGGCGTCATGGACTCGGGGGTTGGCGGTTTGTCGGTGCTGGCCGAGATCCAGCGCCTGCTGCCCAACGAGACGTTGCTGTATGTGGCCGACTGCGGGCATATACCCTACGGTGAGAAGTCGCCGGACTATATCCGCGAGCGCTGCCGGCACATTGCCGAATTCTTCCATGAGCAAGGCGCAAAGGCCATGGTGTTGGCCTGCAACACCGCCACGGTGGCGGCAGTGGCCGACCTGCGCGAGTTGTATCCGACCTGGCCGTTGGTGGGCATGGAACCGGCCGTCAAGCCTGCAGCGGCAGCCACACGCTCGGGCGTGGTCGGCGTGCTGGCCACCACCGGTACCCTACAGAGTGCCAAGTTCGCAGCCTTGCTCGACCGCTTCGCCAACGACGTACAGGTTATTACCCAGCCTTGCCCGGGGCTGGTCGAACTGATCGAAACCGGTGACCTTGCAAGTCCGGCGTTGCGCCAGATGCTGCAAGGTTACGTGCAGCCGCTGCTGGCAGCAGGTTGCGATACGCTGATCCTCGGCTGCACCCATTACCCTTTCCTTCGCCCATTGCTGGCCGGCATGGTGCCGAATGACGTGGCCATCATCGACACCGGCGCGGCCGTGGCGCGTCAGTTGCGACGGCTGCTGGGTGCCAGTGATCTCTTGGCCGAAGGCCCGGCCGGCGCTGCACGCTTCTGGACAAGCGCTGACCCAGAAGCCTTAAGAAAAATCCTACCTGTGCTGTGGCATAAGTCGGACGATGTGCAAAGCTTTGCGTTGTGAAAAAAACGTGAAAAAAGGCTGAACTATCGTTCCACTTCTGCTTTCTACCGCTTTGCCTGAGATGAGGCGGACACTAACAACAGCATCAGAAAGAAGGATGTTTCTTATGAGGAAACTGCTCGGCTTGGCAGCGGCTGCTGCCTTTGTTTTGGGGCAAGCGATGTCGGCACAAGCTGCCGATGTTTCGTTTTCGGTGGGGCAGACCGGCGATTCGACAATGGTTTACCGGCTAGGGCTGCAATCGAATTGGGATGCGAGTTGGTGGCAGACCAGCGTTGGTCGGCTGACCGGCTATTGGGATGGGGCCTACACCTACTGGGATGGCGACGAGACCGCAAGCAATCACAGCCTGTCCTTCGCGCCGGTGTTCGTCTATGAATTTGCCGGGGAGTCGGTGAAGCCTTACATCGAAGCCGGCATCGGGGTGGCGGCGTTCTCCAGCACCGAGCTGGAAAGCAACGAGCTGGGTTCGGCTTTCCAGTTTGAGGACCGCATCGGCTTTGGTTTGCGCTTTGCCGGCGGGCATGAGATTGGGGTGCGGGCGATTCACTATTCCAATGCCGGCATCAAAGAGCCCAATGATGGTGTAGAAAGCTACAGCCTGCATTACAGAATGGCGCTCTGAGTTCGCCTGCACTCGTCACTTCGCGGGCAATGCCCGCTCCTGCCGGCATACCACAGCACTCAAGGTATGGGTAATTTGCAGGAGCGGGCTTGCCCGCGAAGACGGTAATGCTGATTTCAGGTGTTAACGCGCCAGCGGCCACAGGCTACTGAGGTCCAGCGTCTCCAGGATCAGTTCGGGTTCTCTCTGAGGCCAACGCCGCAGCAACTCCTCTGCGGCACTGCCGGGCGTCCACGCCTCCGGTATCGCCTGTGCCGACGTTAGCGTAACCTTCAACGATTGTGGCCCTACAATGGTCAGTGCTACCCCTTGGTCCTCAAGGGCCTTGCGTTGCTCACGCATCCATTGCGGCAAATTGTTCCAGCCCGCAGTCACCTGTGTCGGTGCAAACAGCTGCAACGCCGAATAGCGGTTGAAAAGCGCCATCACCTGCGGCGACTGACCCTTTTCCAGCAACGGCAGCGCTTTGCTCAGGCAATGCTCTGCGGCCAGCTGGTTGGTAGTGACGATCGCTTCGATCAGCTCACTGTCACTGGCATTGTCTGGCAGGTAATCGGTGGTGCCGGTGTTGAGGATCAGCCCGTCCAGCGAACACCAGGCATGGCAAATTTGTTGGCACGCATGGCTGACGTGTTGTTCTTCATGCAACTGCCACGGCAACCGCAACAATTGGCTGCCGTAGCGTGCCCCCAAAGCATCCAGTGCGTCGCTATTCTTGCCACTCGCGGCAACGCGATGTCCTTCATCGAGCATCCGCTCCACCAAAGCCAAGCCAAGTCCGTTGCTTGCGCCCGTAACCCAGAAACTGCGTGAGTTAATCAAGACGTTATCCCCTAATTCTGCCGGCGTGGCAGCCCTTTGAACGCTTCCAGGGCCCGCTGGCGACTGCTGCTGAGATCTACGATTGGACTTAGGTAAGAAGTATTACCGAAAAGGTCCGTCGATTTAATGGGCTGATGGATGGCTTTTTCATCGAGTGCTTGTAGTTCTGGTACCCAGTGGCGAATGAAATGCCCCTGAGGATCGAAGCGCTGCGACTGCGAAACCGGGTTGAAGATACGGAAATAGGGCACCGCATCGGTGCCGGTGGACGCACTCCACTGCCAACCCCCGTTGTTGGCGGCCAGATCGCCGTCTATCAGGTTTCGCATGAAGTGTCGCTCGCCCTTGCGCCAGTCAATCAGCAGGTTCTTGCTGAGGAACATGGCCACGATCATGCGCAAGCGGTTGTGCATCCACCCGGTGTGCAGCAACTGGCGCATGGCGGCATCGATGATCGGGAAGCCGGTGCGGCCCTGCTCCCAGGCCTCCAGGTCTGCCGGGGCGTCACGCCAGGGCAAGGCTTCGGTTTGGGCGCGGAAGGCGCGGTGGCGCGAGACCTGTGGATAACCGCTCAGGATGTGCTTGTAGAACTCCCGCCAGAGTAGCTCGTTTATCCAGGTCTGCACGCCCATGCTGCCACTGTCGAACTCGCCCCGGTTGCTGGCCAGTGCACCGTGCAAGCATTGGCGGGGCGAAATCACGCCGGCGGCCAGGTAGGGGGAAAGCTGGCTGGTGCCGGGCTTGGCAGGTAAGTCGCGCAAGTGGTGGTAGTCGTCGATGGTTTCGTCCAGGAAGCGTGACAGACGGGACTGTGCCTCAGCCTCACCTGCTGGCCAGTGGTCGCGCAGTGCGGGCGTGGTTTTTCCGAACCCCTCTACATGTTGCGGGATTGGGTCGCTGCCGATGTTCAGCGGGGCCTGGCGCTTCACCCGCCGTGCCAGGGCCGGCAGGCTGCGGTGCAGATGCTCAAGGCAGGTCTTCTTGAACTGACTGAACACCTGGAAGTAATCGCCACTGCGAGTCAGTACGGTGCCCGGACGGAAGAACAGCTGGTCGAGGTAGCTGTGCGCCTGGATGGCCGACTTTTCCAGCAGTGCCCGGGTGGCATCATCCCGGCGCTGCTCATTGATGCCGTACTCCTCGTTCCAGTGCACGCTTTGCACCTGATGTTGGCGACAGACATCGAGCACCGCCTGTGGCGCCTGGTCCCAGGTATCGATTGTGCGGATCAGCAGGGGGATGTTCAGCTTTTCCAGTGATTGGCGCAGGTCATGCAGGTTACGCAGCCAGAAGTCGACTTTGCAGGCGGCATCGTCATGGGCTTGCCATTGTCCGGGGCTGACCAGCCACAGGGCGATGGTCGGGCCGCGCTCGGTGGAGGCGCTGAGTGCAGTGTTGTCATCGATACGCAGGTCGCTGCGCAGCCAGGTCAGGTGCATGGGGCATTTATCTCTACAGGCTGTCGATCATGGGCTTGAAGCACGCGCAATGCCGCCTGCGGGGTGTCGAACAGGAAAAGGTCGGGTAGCTCAAAAGCCTTCAAGCGGGCTTCATGCAGCGCCAGCGTGGCACCACCCAACAGCTTGGGGATTGGTAAGCCTTGCAGGGTGCGCAGCAACGCCTTGTCGTCGATGCGTGGGCCCAAGTGCAGGAGTAAGGCGCGTGGTTTGAGCGCGTTGACGGCGCTTAGCAATTGCGGGCCTGCGACGGGCTGCTCGAGCACCTCGACCGGGAAGCCATTGCTGGTGAGCAGCCAGGCGCACAACCATAAGTCTGGGCTGAAGGTGCGTTCGCTGTCTTCGGCCAGCAGCACGGCGGGCCCTTGCAGCAGCTGGTTGTCGTGGTACACGCGGGCACCGAGCTTGCTGCGCAGCCAGCTGTGGAAAAAGACCTGCTCCAGCCGAGCGTTGAAGTAATTGCGCCAGCGCTGGTCGAGCATGTCGAGCAGCGGCAGCAGCAGTTGTTCGCACAGGGTGACTGCCGGGTACAGCGCCATGGCCTGGTTAAGTTGCTGGTCGAGGGCGCGCTGTGAAAGGCCGGCGATGGCTTCGATCAGCTGGAATTGCCTGGCTTGCCAGTCCCCCTTCGGTGGGGTGCTGGCGGGTTTGTCGAGCAACTCGCGGACTTGGCCGACCGACGCGCCACGCTGCAGCCAAGCCAGGACCGCCTCGACGCGTTCGACCTGCTCAAGTGGGTACAGGCGATGCCCCTTGGCGGTGCGCTGTGGCTTGAGCAACCCATACCGGCGCTCCCAGGCGCGCAGGGTGACCGGGTTTACGCCGGTGCGACGGGCAAGTTCGCCGATGGGCAGCAAGTCCTCAGACCGCATTGCGCAAGCCCAGGCTCTCGGGGTGCGGCTGCAGGTAGGCTTGTTGCTGCAGGTAGGGGTCTGGGTGCTTGCGCAAATGGTGTTTGAGCAAGGTCAGTGGCACTACCAGTGGTACCACGCCTTGTTGGTATTGGCCGATGACTGCCTGCAACTCGGCCTTGTCCTGCTGCGTCAGGGCATCCTTGAAGTAACCGCTCAGGTGCTGCAGCACGTTACTGTGGGTGCCGCGGCTCGCGCAGCGGCGCAGGGCTTGCATCAGCTGGCTGAAATAGCGCGGGCCGATGCTCTGTGGTTCATCAGCCTTGCTCATGCTGCCAAGCAGGCGGCCGAGGGTGCGATAGGCCTGGGGGTTATTGGCCATCAGCAAATACTTGTAGCGCGAATGAAAGCGTACCAGCGCGCCACGGTTCAGGCCCTCGGCCAGCAGGCGCTGCCAGTCGGCGTAGGCGTAAACGCGGCTTATGAAGTTCTCGCGCAGCACGGGGTCATGCAGGCGGCCTTCTTCCTCTACTGGCAGGTCCGGGCGCAATGCACAGAAAGCCTGGGCATAGACGCCGCGCCCACCATGCACGGCCGGGTGGCCATTGTCCTGATAAACCTTTACCCGTTCCAGGCCGCAAGAAGGTGACTTCTGCATGAAGATGTAGCCGCAGATGTCGTCAAGTTCGTTGGCCATCTGCTCGCCATAGGTGCGCAGCGGGTCGGTCAGGTCCTTGCCGGGGTCGCGGGTGCCGACCACTTCGGGTTGCTCGGGGTTGCCGACCAGGCGAATCGGGTCGCGCGGAACACCCAGGCCGATTGCCACTTCCGGACACACAGGTAGCCAGTCGAAGTGCTGTTCCAGCTGTTTACGGCACAGGTCGGAGGCCTTGTGGCCGCCGTTGTAGCGCACGCTGTGCCCGGTCAGGCAGGCGCTGATGGCGATACGCGGCTTGCGGTGGGCGGAAGGGTCGTGCATGGCTGCCTCCGAAAATAAACCTGTACGTGACTCGAAACTTGTACAGGTTTATTTCAGCACAGCGCTGAAGTTATGCAAACTAGTATTTTTGTATAGTTCGGCATCACTCAAGGTGTTCGAGCAAGCGCCGCGCCGCTTCCTGGCCACTGAGCCATGCGCCCTCGACGCGGCCGGACAGGCACCAATCCCCACAGGCGTACAAGCCCTGGTCGGCATCGGCCAGTGCGCCCCACTCATGGTTGCTACTGGGGCGGGCATAGAGCCAGCGGTGGGCCAGGGCGAAGGTGGGCGGTGGTACCACGCAGCCGACCAGTTCGGCGAATTCGCCCCACAACTGTTCGATCACTACTTCTTTGGGCAGGTCGATGTGTTGGCGGCTCCAGTCTGACGTCGCGTGCAGTACCCAGGTGTCCAGGTGCTCGTCGCGGCCGGGCTTGCTGCGATTGCGGGCCAGCCAGTCCAGCGGGTTGTCCTGCACGAAGCAGCCTTGCATTGGCGTATCCAGCGGTGCCTGGAAGGCGAGGGCCACGGCCCAGGTAGGTTCCATTTGCACGCCAGCGGCCACGGCCGCCAGCTTCGGTGTGGCGGCCAGAAGTGGCGTGGCCTGCGGTGCCGGTACGGCGATGACCACACGGCTGTAGGGGCCGTGGCTGCAACCTTCGGTATCTTGCAGGTGCCAGTACTGCTTGCCGCGAAACACTTCCGCTATGCGGCAGCCGAAGTTGACCGTGACGTCCTTGAGCAAGCCGCGGGTAATGGCGCTCATGCGTGGCACGCCTACCCAGCGCGTCTGCTCGTCAGGGGAAGGGGTGAGTTCGCCGTCACGGTAGTTATACAGTTGAGGCTTCCATTGTTCGGCCCAGCCGGCGGCCACCCATTGCTGCACCTGATCGACAAAGCGTCGGTCACGGGCAGTGAAGTACTGTGCGCCCAGGTCGAGCGCGCCGGCTTCGCTGCGCTTGCTGGCCATGCGCCCGCCACTGCCGTGGCCTTTGTCGAACAAGTGCACGGATTGCCCGGCCTTTTGCAAAGCCTGGGCGGCTGACAAACCGGCGATGCCGGCCCCGATGATAGCGATAGGTATTGTCATGATGGCCTCTTCAAACCTTGCTGTGAGCAGACTACGCTGTCAGGCAAACCTGTACAATGCAAAAATTCTGTATAAGGTTATTCCGTGTTAGCGGGCAGGTTGGCCTATGTTTATCCGAGAGCGTCGGGTCAAAAAAGTGCCTTGCTGTTAAAAATAGACCACCGACGCATTCTGCGAGGACACAGCCATGCATATATTGCTGACAGGTGGCACCGGTTTGATTGGCAAGCATCTGTGCCAGTACTGGCTGGGCCAAGGGCATCGGCTTACGGTTTGGAGCAGGCGTCCTGAACAGGTGGCAAAAATCTGTGGTAGCGGGGTGCGCGGTATCGCGCGCCTGGAGCAGTTGGAGGCCGACGATCATCTTGATGCGGTGGTCAACCTTGCGGGTGCGCCGATTGCCGACAGGCCCTGGACGGCCGCCCGGCGCAATGTGCTGTGGGCCAGCCGTGTCACCCTTACCGAGCAATTGCTGGCTTGGTTGGGCACCCGTGAGCAGCGCCCGGAGGTGTTGATCTCCGGCTCTGCGGTAGGTTGGTACGGAGACGGTGGCGAACGCGAACTGACCGAGGCTTCACCCCCGGTGCGTGAAGATTTCGCCAGCCAGTTGTGCATTGCCTGGGAAGAGACCGCCCAGCGTTCGCAAGCGCAGGGGATCCGCGTGGTACTGGTCCGTACTGGCCTGGTGCTGGCCAGCGATGGCGGCTTTTTGTCGCGCCTGCGCATACCCTTCAAGCTGGGGGTGGGCGGGCCTTTGGGCAATGGGCGGCAGTGGATGCCCTGGGTTCATATAGACGACCAGGTCGCCCTGATTGATTTTCTCTTGCAGCACAAGGATGCCAGCGGTCCTTATAATGCCTGCGCGCCGGAGCCGGTGCGCAACCGTGAGTTTGCCAGGCGACTGGGCCGCGCCCTGCATCGGCCGGCGCTGTTGCCAGTGCCGGCATTGCTGCTCAAGGCCGGGTTTGGCGAGATGTCCACCTTGCTGCTGGGAGGCCAGCGGGCGCGCCCGGTACGCTTGCTGGAAGCCGGCTTCACCTTCCGCTTCAACGATCTGCAATCGGCGCTGGACAACCTGTCCAGTCGCCTCTGACATAGGACGCTGCATGACCGATCACGCCCTGCTGCTGGTCAACCTGGGTTCCCCGGCCTCCACCTCGGTAGCCGATGTGCGCCGTTACCTCAACCAGTTCCTCATGGACCCGTACGTGGTCGACCTGCCGTGGCCGGTGCGGCGCTTGCTGGTGTCGCTGATCCTGATCAAGCGGCCAGAGCAGTCGGCACACGCCTACGCTTCGATATGGTGGGAGGAGGGCTCGCCTCTGGTTGTGCTGACCCGTCGCCTGCAGGCAGCGATGGTCGAGCACTGGCCCCATGGCCCAGTGGAAATTGCCATGCGCTACGGCCAGCCAGCGTTGCCTGATGTGTTGGAGCGGCTGGCCGCCCAAGGTGTGCGCAAGGTGACTTTGGCGCCGCTTTATCCACAGTTCGCCGACAGCACGGTGACCACGGTGGTCGAGCTGGCAAAACAGACGGTCAGCGAGCGCCAGTTGCCGTTGCAGATGCGTGTGCTGCAGCCGTTCTACGAGCACCCGGCGTACATCGAGGCACTGGCTGCCAGTGCCCGGCCGTACCTTGAGACGGGTTACGACCACCTGCTGCTGAGCTTCCATGGTTTGCCGGAGCGGCACCTGAAAAAGCTGTTTCCGAAAGGGGTCAAGCACGACCTGCGTGCTGCCGATTGCTGCCACGGTGCAACCGCCGAAGTACGTTCGGTTTGCTATCGCGGGCAATGCCTGGCTACGGCCAAAGCCTTTGCGCAGAAAATGGGCATACCTGATGGCAAGTGGTCGGTATCGTTCCAGTCGCGACTGGGCCGGGACAAGTGGATCGAACCCTACACCGAGACGCGGTTGGATGAACTGGCCAAGGCCGGTGTGAAGAAGCTGCTGGTGATGTGCCCGGCGTTTGTGGCGGATTGCATCGAGACGCTGGAAGAGATAGGCATGCGTGGCAGCGAGCAGTTTGTCGAGGCGGGTGGCCGGGAGCTGGTGCTGGTGCCGTGCCTGAATGATCACCCGGAGTGGGTGAGGGTGTTGGCTGATATGTGTGAAAAGGCCTGAATCGAAGGGGCCGCCTTGCGGCCCCTACCGACCGTTTACACATCCAGCTTCTTGTGCTTCCAGCTGTCATTACCCGGCAGAATCAGGTTCAGCGCAATAGCCACAATGGCGCACAGGGCGATGCCCTTCAGGCCCCAGTCATCCGGGCCGTCACCGCTGCCGATCAGCACGCCGCCGATACCGAACACCAGTGTCACCGAGACGATCACCAGGTTGCGTGCTTCGCCCAGGTCAATCTTGTGGCGGATCATGGTGTTCATGCCCACCGCTGCAATCGAGCCGAACAGCAGGCACAGAATGCCGCCCATCACCGGCACCGGGATGCTCTGCAGCAGCGCGCCGAACTTGCCGATGAACGCCAGGGTAATGGCGAAGACCGCTGCCCAGGTCATGATCTTCGGGTTGTAGTTCTTGGTCAGCATCACCGCGCCGGTCACTTCGGCATAGGTGGTGTTGGGCGGGCCGCCGAACAGGCCGGCTGCAGTAGTCGCCAGGCCGTCGCCCAGCAATGTCCGGTGCAGGCCAGGCTTTTTCAGGTAGTCACGGCCGGTCACGCTGCCCACTGCGATCACCCCGCCGATATGCTCGATCGCCGGCGCCAGCGCAACCGGGACGATGAACAGAATGGCCTGCCAGTTGAACGCAGGGGCGGTGAAATTGGGGATTTCCAGCCACGGTGCGGCAGCGATCCTGGCGGTGTCGACCACGCCAAAGGCGAACGACAGGGCAAAGCCCACCAGCACGCCGGAGATGATAGGCACCAGGCGGAAAATGCCCTTGCCGAATACGGCAACGATCAAGGTTGTCAGCAGCGCTGGCATCGAGATCAGCATGGCCGTCTTGTATGGCATCAGCACTGTACCGTCCCCACCTTTGCCCATCGCCATGTTGGCGGCGATCGGTGCCATGGCCAGGCCGATGGAGATGATCACCGGGCCGATCACCACCGGCGGTAGCATGCGGTCGATGAAACCGGTGCCTTTGATTTTTACCATCAGGCCCATGAAGGTGTACACGAAGCCGGCAGCCATCACGCCGCCCATGGTCTCGGCCAGGCCGAACTGGCCTTTGGCGAGGATGATCGGCGTGATGAAGGCAAAGCTCGAGGCCAGGAACACCGGTACCTGCCGGCCGGTGACCAGCTGGAACAGCAGGGTGCCGATGCCGGCGGTGAACAGCGCGACGTTCGGGTCGAGGCCGGTGATCAGGGGCATCAGCACCAGCGCGCCGAATGCCACGAAGAGCATCTGCGCGCCCGAAACGACCTGGCGCCAGAGCGGGTCGTTGAAGCCGTCCTGCATGGTCAGGCGTCCTTTTGCTTGGTGCCGAAGATCTTGTCACCGGCATCACCCAGGCCTGGCACGATGTAGCCGTGCTCGTTCAGGCGCTGGTCGATCGAGGCGGTGTAGATCTTCACGTCCGGGTGGGCTTTTTCCACCACCTCGATGCCTTCTGGTGCGGCGACCAGCACCATGGCGCGAATCTCTTTGCAGCCGGCCTTTTTCAGCAGGTCGATGGTGGCAACCATCGAGCCGCCGGTGGCCAGCATCGGGTCGATGATCAGGGCCAGGCGCTGGTTGATGTCCGGCGCGAGCTTTTCCAGGTAGGTGTGGGCTTCGAGGGTTTCTTCGTTTCGGGCAACGCCGACGGCGCTGACCTTGGCACCCGGGATCAGGCTGAGCACGCCGTCGAGCATGCCGATGCCGGCGCGCAGGATCGGTACTACGGTGATCTTCTTGCCGGCGATTTTTTCAACCGAGACCTTGCCACACCAGCCGTCGATCTCGTAGGTTTCGAGGGGCAGGTCCTGGGTGGCTTCATACGTCAGGAGCGCGCCGACTTCCTGGGCGAGTTCGCGAAAATTTTTGGTGCTGATATCGGCACGGCGCATCAGGCCAAGCTTGTGGCGGATCAGCGGATGGCGGATCTCACGAGTGGGCATAGGGGAGGGCTCCGAAAGGCGGGCAAAAAAACCGCGCTAGATTAATCTATTCAGCCTGTGCTGTCGTCTGGTCATTCTGGACGTTAGTCCATAAATGCTTGATCTGTGACGAGCGGATGCGTACCTTTGCCCGCTTTTCCAAAATGCCCCCCGGAGCGCGCCATGTCCGCCGATCTCGAGCATATCCGTCAAGTCATGCATGAAGCTGACTGCCTGTACACCGAAGCCGAAGTCGAAGCGGCCATCGCCAAAGTCGGCGAACAGATCTGCAAGGACCTGCACGACAAGAACCCGGTTGTGTTCTGCGTGATGAATGGTGGCCTGATCTTCTCCGGCAAACTGCTGACTCACCTGCAGTTCCCGCTGGAAGCCTCCTACCTGCACGCTACCCGCTACCGCAACCAGACCAGCGGCGGCGAGCTTTTCTGGAAGGCCAAGCCGGAAGTGTCCTTCATCGACCGTGACGTGTTGATCGTTGACGATATCCTCGACGAAGGCCACACCCTCAGCGCCATCATCGAGTTTTGCAAGCATGCCGGCGCCCGCTCGGTGTACACCGCTGTGCTGATCGACAAGGATCACGACCGCAAGGCAAGCCCTGACCTCAAGGCCAACTATGTGGGCCTGCCTTGTGTCGATCGCTATATCTTCGGTTACGGCATGGACTACAAAGGGTACTGGCGCAATGCTAACGGCATCTTCGCCGTAAAGGGGCTGTAACCGTGCGCCAGCCTGCGTTCATCGACCAATCGCTGTTCGTCGGGCTGGCCGAAAAGGCCGCAGCCAACCCGCGCGGGCGGCAGCATCACACCTTCCACGAAATGGAAGAGCCCTGCCATCGCATGGCGGTCGGGCTGCAACCAAGCACCTACATTCCGCCGCATCGCCATGTGAGCGCCGACAAGGCTGAAACCTTGATAGCACTCAAGGGGTGCTTTGGCCTGCTGATCTTCGATGAACAGGGCACGGTTGCAGACAAGCGGGTGCTGCAGGCCGGTGGCGACTGTCTGGGTGTGGATCTGGCGCCTGGTACCTACCATGGCTTGGTGGTGCTGGAGCCCGACAGCATCCTGTTCGAGTGCAAGGCTGGGCCATACCGACCAGTGAGCGAGGGCGAGCACGCACACTGGGCGCCGCGCGAGGGTGAAGCCGGCGTGGCCGATTACCAGGCCTGGATGCGCGCGCAGTTCGATTGATATCGGCTGCACCCGGCATGCTAGAGTGCTCCTTCATACAAGGAGCCTCACATGCGTGCGATTCTTCCCCTCCTGCTGGCGGTCAGCCTGCCGCTCGCTGCCGCACCGCTGCACAGTCAGTTCCTGCCATCTGATGACCAGTCCCTGCGCCAGGAAGCGCCGACCAGCCAGCAATTGCTGCAAGTGACTGACTATTCGGTGGTCGTAGGGGCCCAGCGCCAGTCCGATCAGCAGCCGATTCCGATCACATCGTCGTTGCAGGTGCGCCTGAAGGGCAAGCCGCTGAGCAAGGGCGCAACCATTGCCCAGGTGCTGCTGACGTTCGATGGTGAAGCGGCCAAAAGCCTGAAAAAGCCTGTGTATGACGCTAAAACCCGCACCTTGAGCCTGAATTACCCAGTCAGCAACTACCGGGTGGTCATGGACCTGCTGCGTAACGAAACCCTGTACGTGCAGTTTCTGACTTACGGCAACGGCCATATCTGGGCCGACCTGCACACCGGGACGGTACGTACGCGTTGAGGCGCGAAGCCTGCGGGGGGTAAACTGCCGGCCTTCGAAATTCCGTGATGGTCCAGTTGGAGTCGGCAATGCGTAAAGACAAGAAACAGGTAATCGGTGACGAAATCAGCGACGACTACATCAAGTCGTTCCTTCAGTTCGAGCCGGCCGATGGTGTGACTTCGCCGTCGCTGCACAAGCTGGTCAAGGCTTACCGTGGCCTGCGCGTGGACGACTTTGAGCGCTTTGTAGGCTTCTTCGTCGAGGCTGGCCTGGACCTGGATGGCAAGGACGAGCACGGCAAGACCTTCGTCGAGCAAATTGCCGACCAGCGCAATGCCCCTGAGTACATCGAGATCATCGATAAAGCCCGCGGCTGATCTGTAGCCAGTGCCGGCCTCGTCGCGGGCGCG
>NZ_JBQENN010000032.1:0-5244 GCF_052044625.1 Pseudomonas sp. 22515 | reverse complement strand
GCCGGTACAGGCTGATCAAGCGCCAGGCACAAAAAAACGCCCCGAGGGGCGTTTTTGCGTTTCAGGCCGGCTTAGGCGTAATGCTTGGCCGCCGGGCTGCTTTCTGCCAGGTCCAGGGCCGCGTCGTTATCGGCACTGATCTTGTGGTACAGCGCAGCATCGGTTGCCAGGGTCTTCTCGCGAGCCGGGAAGATTTCCTTGAGCTTGGCAGCCCAGGCACCCTTGGCCTGCTCGGGGAAGCAGCGCTCGATCAGTTCCAGCATGATCGATACGGTTACCGAAGCACCCGGCGATGCGCCGAGCAGTGCAGCCAGGCTGCCGTCCTGGGCCGAGACCAGCTCGGTACCGAACTGCAGCACGCCGCCTTTTTTCGGGTCTTTCTTGATGATTTGCACGCGCTGACCCGCCACTTCCAGGCGCCAGTCTTCGGCCTTGGCCTGCGGATAGAAACGACGCAGGGCTTCCAGACGCTGCTCCATCGACTGCATCACTTCGCTGACCAGGTACTTGGTCAGGTCCATGTTGTCGCGGGCCACGGCCAGCATCGGGCCGATGTTGCCCATGCGCACCGACAGCGGCAGGTCCATCAGCGAGCCGTGCTTGAGGAACTTGGTAGTGAAACCGGCGTACGGGCCGAACAGCAGCGAAGTCTTGCCGTCCACGACGCGGGTGTCCAGGTGCGGTACCGACATCGGCGGGGCGCCGACAGCGGCCTGGCTGTAGACCTTGGCCTGGTGCTGCTTGACGATTTCCGGGTTGTCGCAACGCAGCCACTGGCCGCTGACAGGGAAGCCGCCGAAACCTTTGCTTTCCGGGATGCCGGACAACTGCAGCAGCGGCAGGGCCGCGCCACCGGCGCCGAGGAAGACGAAGCGGGCGTCGACTTCACGGCTGCCGCCGCTGTTGACGTCCTTGATGCTCACGGTCCAGCCGCTGCCGTTACGGCGCAGGCCGACAACCTTCTTGCTGTACTTGACCTGCGCGTCCGGCGAGTCGCCCAGCAGCTTGAGCAGCTTGTTGGTCAGTGCGCCGAAGTTGACGTCGGTGCCTTTGGCCACGCGGGTAGCGGCGATGTGCTGGTCGGCCGGGCGGCCAGGCATCATCAGCGGCATCCAGTCGTTCATCACGGCCTTGTCTTCGGTGTATTCCATCTCGGCGAAGGCGTGGTGCTGCTTGAGCAGCTCGAAGCGCTTCTTGAGGAAGGAAACACCCTTGTCACCCTCGACATAGCTCAGGTGCGGGACAGGGTTGATGAAGGCACGCGCCGAGCCGAAGTTGCCCTTCTTGCTCAGGTAGGCCCAGAACTGGCGCGAAACCTCGAACTGGGTGTTGATGTGCACGGCCTTCTTGATGTCGATGCTGCCATCGGCGGCCTGCGGCGTATAGTTCAGCTCGCACAGGCCGGCGTGGCCGGTGCCTGCGTTGTTCCAGGGGTTGGAGCTTTCCGCGGCCCCGGAGTCCATCGCCTCGACGACCTCAAGCTTCAGGGTCGGGTCAAGCTCCTTGAGCAGTACGGCCAGGGTGGCACTCATGATGCCCGCGCCTACCAGTACCACATCAACCGATTCGTTCTGCGCCATTTAACGCGTCTCCACAATCTACAGCTACCTAATTGACAGCATAGGACCTGGGTTTGCCAGGGTCGCCATGTCCGACTTTTCGCAGTTCTTGCAACTTCCGCGGACACCGCCAATCAGTCTTCGGGTTCGTGTATTGAACGCCGTTTGCCACAGGTGCGGCAATTCGACTTATGGTCAAGGTGTCGTGCGTGCGTTATGGAACGGTTCAGACACTCATACGGGATGAGCGCATCTGCCGCCTGTTCAGGGCTGTTCGGGACACATCTGCCGCTTTTGCACATGCCAGACTGTTCATTTGCTCGCCACACTCTTGTGAAGTTGTGAAAACCGTTTTTTCACGCTCTTTTGGAGACGTGAACCTCAAAAGGGGACTGCGCGATGGCAACCCGCAGGTTCATGCAGTGTGAAGGGCCGGAAAAAGCAGGCACGACAGCCGATGCAAGACCTGAGTGGAAGGCTCTCTGTGGGCGAGGCGGTGAAGTTGCCGGGGTCAATCGGCGAATGCGGGGCCCGATCAGGAGACGTCCTTATAATCGGGGGGAGATTATAGCGATGTCGCGGGCAGAAATGTCGCCATTCGTGGTTTTTATTGCAGCGTTTGTCAGGCAGCGAGGAGGCGCTGGTGCCAACGGCGGTTTGCGCGGGCGCAAACCCGGGCTTCGATGGGCAGCTCGCGGCCCAGCCAGGCCAGCTGAATTTCGCTGATCTGCACCCAGTCGATGCCCCGTGGTGCCTGGCTGCATTGCTTGAAGGCCAGGCATTTGCCATCAGCGTCAAGGCGGGCATAAGCGTTGTGACGCGGCCGTTTGAAGAGCTGAGTCCAGAGCGAGGTCATGGCGGCGAGTCCTTTGCGTTAGGGCTTGGCGCAAGGATAAGGGTGTGGCGATGAAACGATTGTGACAAGCGGGCCGGGCCGATGACTGGTCTGTGCCTGGCTAGGTATACTGTGGGCCTTTGCCGCATTTTCTGGAGAAACGCGCATGTTGCAACGTCTGTTGTTCGGTTTGATCGCCGTGGCCAGCCTTAGCCTGGTCGGTTGTGCCCACAGCCCGCAACAACTCAACCCGCAACCCACGCTCAAGGCCCAGCTGGCCCCGGTCGGCCATGGCCAGCCGGTGGTGGTCCGGGTAGTTGATGGCCGGCCTTCGCCGTCCCTGGGTACCCGCGGTGGCATGTACCCCGAGACCAGCACCATCAGTGTCAGCGGTAATGACGTGGTGCCCAAGCTGCAGGCTCAGGCTGAAGCTGCTGTGCGCCTGCTCGGCTTCACCCCGACCCCGAACGCCTACAATGCGCCGCAGCTGACCGTCACCCTGGCCGAGCTGAAGTACCAGTCGCCGAAAGACAACCTTTACGTGACCGAGGCCACCATCGGCGCCACCTTCCGCGCTGATGTGACCAATGGCGGCCGCCGTTACAGCGGCCGTTATGGCGCTTCGCTGGACCAGCGTTTCGGCATGGCGCCGAATCAGGACACCAACACCCAGCTGGTGGGCGATGTGCTGAGCGATGCCCTGACCCGCCTGTTCAAGGACCCGAGCATCGGGCAGGTGCTGGGTCAGTAAGCTTCAGGTTGTGTCAGAAAACCCGCTGCCTGAGTGACAGGCAGCGGGTTTTTTGTTGTCTGGATGGCACAGATTTACGCCGCTTCTATGTGGAAATCCAGCAAGCTGAACCCTGTGCCTGCATCCACTTCGGGCAAGTCCTCATGCACATGTCCGCCAAGCGCACAGTAGACCAGCCACTGGCGGTCCTGCACATTGATGGCAAAACCATCGATCAGCGCCTGTTGTTCATCGCTCTGGGCAACGAGGTAGAGGCGGTCCTGGTTTTCGGCGTGCAACATGAAAAAGCTCCGGGTCATCAAAAGGTCGACAGGGTCGCCTGTATTGATGACGAGCGGATGACAGATGAAATTTAACGACAGTTTGTCGCCAAGGCCGGGCGCCACGGTGTGACTTGGGTAGAATGCTGGCCTTTGCCACTGCTCACACCGAGGTTGCGTGATGTCCTTGCAAGTGCTCTGGGGGTTCCTGGCCGCCCATCCCACCAAGCTGATCAACCTGCTGGCGCTGCTGCTGACCTGCCCGGGCGGTTTGCTGCTGCACAGTGCGCGGCGGCGCGAGGCCGAAACCCGCGAGTACATGGCAGTAGACGAGGGGGTAGTGGACGCTTTCGACCTTCGGGTGCCGAAATACTTCTACATCCTGGGCTTTTCGTGCCTGGCGATGGCGCTGCTGCTGTCCTGGTTCAGCACCTGGATCTAAGAACCATCGGGGCCGCGTTGCGGCCCAATCGCGACACAAGGCCGCTCCCACAAGGGTGGACGCAATTCCCTGTGGGAGCAACTGTCTTGCTCAATTTCTAAAAGCTGGCGCCTTCCCTGTGGGAGCGGGCTTGCCCGCGAACACGGGCGAAGCCCGTGCCATCCACCACGGTGTTGGCTTCGCGGGCAAGCCCGCTTCCACGCGGCTCACGCTGCGTTCTGGATTTACGTTGTACTTTCAGGCTGCGGTAGCACTAGATCGAGCCATGATGTACCCGTTCTGAGCATGGCATTTAACCGCACGATGAACGTTCTCATGCAGGCCACGATAGCGACTTTGGGAAGTTTTCCGCGCTCCCGCAGTGACTGATAACGAGCCTTGAGTGCTGGGTTGTATCTCATCGCCACAAGGCATGCCATGTACAGCGATCGCCTGACCGCAAATCGTCCGCCAGAGATAGAGCGCTTGCCCATGAATTTCCCACTGTCGTGGTTGAAGGGCGCCACTCCGACCAGGGAGGCAATTTCTCTGGATTCAACCCGACCCAGCTCCGGCAGCAGCGCTACTAGCTTGCCCGCTGTCACCATCCCAATGCCTTTCACTTTAATCAGTTGGGTAACCCGTTCGTCGTTCAGCATCGCGGTTTGCTGTTCGATCTCACGCTCAACCAGTTTGATCTGCGCTTTGAAGTGTTTCAGGTTGGCATTCAGGTAGTTAGCAACTGCAGTCGATTGCACCTGCTTCAGGCGCCGCAGGTCGTCATCTCGCTGTTGAACCAACCGATCACGTTGCTGAAGCAACTCTCGCAGAAGCGCTCGTTCGGGGCTGATTCGCAGGGAGGGTTGATCTGGAATGACTTCGGCATAGTGCGCCAGAACCTCGGCGTCGATGGCGTCAGTCTTGGCCTTGATGCCTAGAGAGTCAGCGAATGACCTGGCTCGCCTGGGATTAACGCGTATGACCTTGTAGCCAGCGTCCTGTAGAAAACGCATGACATCTCGCTCGTAGCCACCCGTCGCCTCTAACAGGACGCGCTTGATACTGAGCTTGCGAAGGCTCTCCAGTAGCGCCTCAAAGCCTGTGGGATCATTGCTTAAATGCATTTTGATGCCCTGTGGCCGCACCGCAGCATCAAGGGAGAGACTGGAAACATCGATACCCAAGAAGGAAGCCATCACCAAAACCTCCTAAACTCAACACAGTGAGAGGACTTTGGCTTGGCCCACGCTTGTGATTCGAGATCAGAGCCGCATCCAACTGTTCGGGCTCTCGCCAAAGTGGAACGGTGAATGGCAGCTTGTGCTCCCACACGTGCTCAAGGCACCTACGGCATTCAGCTTGCCATTCACCGCTCTCACTCCAGATTCTAATCCCCCATCAAGACACAAGCGGCCTTG
>NZ_JBQENN010000031.1:13709-66591 GCF_052044625.1 Pseudomonas sp. 22515 | reverse complement strand
TGGTGCGCCAGGCATGGCGCGTTGCGCGATAGCGCAACCAGCTTGGCTGTGGTGGCCTCGCTGGTGACTTGGGGGTGAAAGTCCTCTACACACCCGGCAAGGGGAAGTGTTAGCCAGAGGCAAGGGTGTCGTGGGCGACTACGAATCTGAAGGAAGCCCGAGGCAAAATGCTGGCCTGACGAACAGGAAGCGGATCAGGCGGCGCAGCGGGGCAAGACGGCCATAATCGTCAAAGCCCAATACTTGCACGGAACGCTGCGACGTAAATCCGACAGGCATAAGCAGGAAGGTCACGCGAATTACCCTGGGAGATCTGTACGCTTGCCTTGGTGCTACCGAGCGTCGAGAGGCGACGGGATGAGCGTGCAGAAGTCAGCCGAGGCCGTAGTAAGTGGCGGTTAACCGCGTCACCAAGGGCCGAACAGGTTATGCCGCCAGTAGGCGTCACTGTCTCGTTGGTAGCCGCAATGCAGAAATTTCCTAAAACGGAATCTGTCACTCCGAATCCCGGCCAGAAGCCGAGGATGATGCCTGACAGCGCAAAGGTATCGACGGCGTCATCGGCGTGGACGAACGCAGAGCCGGACACGCTGATGGAGCGGGTGCTCGCACCGGCCAACCTCAGACGTGCGTATAAGCGCGTAGTCAGCAATAAGGGAGCGCCGGGTGCCGATGGCATGACGGTCGCCGACCTTGCAGGCTATGTGAATCAGTATTGGCCAATCCTCAAAGGCAGATTGCTGGCCGGTGAATACCATCCCCAAGCCGTACGTGCGGTTGAAATTCTCAAGCCGCAGGGCGGCACGCGGCAACTGGGAATTCCCAGCGTCGTGGATCGCCTGATCCAGCAGGCATTGCTGCAACAACTCACGCCATTCTTCGATCCTTTGTTCTCGGATTTTAGCTACGGCTTCCGTCCGGGCAGGAGCGCGCATCAAGCTGTCGAGATGGCCCGTGCCCATGTGGCATCGGGGCACCGGTGGTGCGTGGAAGTCGATCTGGAGAAGTTTTTTGATCGGGTCAACCACGACATCCTCATGGCCTGTATCGAGCGCCGGGTCAAAGATAAGTGCGTACTTAGGCTTATCCGTCGCTACCTTGAAGCGGGAGTCATGTCAGGCGGTGTCGTCAGTCCACGGCAGGAAGGGACGCCGCAAGGCGGCCCGCTCTCGCCGCTGCTGTCGAATATCCTGCTCGATGAATTTGACCGCGAACTGGAGCGGCGGGGCCATCGCTTCGTGCGCTATGCCGATGACGCGAACATTTATGTGCGCAGTCCTCGGGCTGGCGAACGGGTACTGGCTAGTGTCGAGCGCTTCCTGAGTCAACGTTTGAAACTGACGGTGAATCAGAAGAAGAGTCGAGTCGCGAGAGCCTGGAAGTGTGATTACTTGGGTTATGGGATGAGCTGGCATCAGCAGCCAAGGTTGCGGGTGGCAACGGTGAGCCTGAGTCGCCTGCGCGACCGGCTCGCAGAGCTGCTATGCGGCGCGCGGGGCCGCAAGATGGCAAACACCATCGAGCGGATAAACCCCGTACTACGAGGTTGGGCGGGTTACTTCAAGCTCAGCCAGAGCAAGCGGCCACTTGAGGAGCTGGATGGCTGGATCAGGCACAAACTCCGCTGTGCCATTTGGCGCCAATGGAAACAGCCCTCTACGAGGGCGCGCAACCTGATGCGTCTGGGCTTAAGCGAGGAGCGTGCCTGTAAATCGGCCTATAACGGCCGAGGCCCATGGTGGAACTCGGGGGCGCCACATATGAATCAGGCGCTGCCGAAGAAACTATGGGATCGACTCGGACTGGTCTCGATACTGGATACGATCAACCGGCTTAGCCGCATAGCTTGAACCGCCGTGTACGGAACCGTACGCACGGTGGTGTGAGAGGACGGCGGGTGTGAACCCGCCTCCTACTCAATCCCGCGCAAAGGCGGGTCGTTCAACTTCGATGGCTCACATCATCGCCCTCAAGTGCGCTGATCGAAAGCTGCGCACATTGACGTCTCTCCAGATTGCAAAAGCGCCAGACTCGCGTTGGCTCGGGCGGTTGGGCAAGTGCGTGCAAGAGTTGCTGCTCCATCATGCGATAGGCGTCGGGGCCGGAGAACATGAACGTGACAGGCTCGCCCTGTACCGCCTCACGGGCATCATTGGAAATCGCGGGTGTGGCCACACTGTTCAGTGCTGGCGTGTTGGGCTGTGCTGTGCTGTCGGGTAGCGGGTTGTAGAACGACTTGTAATTGAAGTTGAGCGTCAGAAAGAACAGTGCCGTCAGAAAGAATGGAAAGCCTACCAGGAACCAGGTGTAGAGCTTTTGGCTGGACTCGCCGAGAAATGGCAGTGTGGCAAGGGCGGAGGCTTCGATGATCCCCGCGAAGATGGCAATGATCGTCAGCGGGGCGACAGGTTGTGCTTGGGTCATATAGGCCGTCTCCAGCGGTTTTGCCCATCTTTACCTTACTGCTGTACTCAACTAAAGGCTGGATTGTTTCCCGGGGGAGGGGTAGTCGTCAGAGAACCTCGTTGTATGGCTTTTTCAACGTGTTTGAATCGGAAGTTTTCCTCTGCTGAAGATCGGTATTCAACTGGTACGTTTATGTCTGCGGGTGGTACCGTTTCTTTCGGTAATAAGTAATTTGTTTGTTACAACCTTAGTCATTGTGTGTAGGAAGTTTCTGTAAGTTCTGTAGGCTTTGTCTGTCCATGGCTTTCGCTGGTAAATCGCCGCGCCATCAAGCGTCCTGTCGGTTATCGTGGCGTGCCAAAGCAACAACACTGTATGGATATCGCATGAATAAAGTGCTTATCGTGGATGATCATCCGGTCATACGCCTGGCCGTACGCATGCTGATGGAGCGGCATGGGTATGACGTTGTGGCGGAGACTGACAATGGGGTAGCTGCGCTGCAGCTGACACGGCAACACCTGCCGGATATTGTGGTGCTGGATATCGGTATCCCGAAACTGGATGGCCTGGAGGTGATCGCCCGCATGGCGACATTCAGCCCGGGTAGCAAGGTACTGGTGCTGACGTCGCAGGCCCCCGGCAACTTTTCGATGCGCTGCATGCAGGCAGGGGCGGCGGGTTACGTGTGCAAGCAGCAGGAGCTTACCGAACTGCTCAGCGCTATCAAGGCTGTGTTGTCGGGTTACAGCTACTTCCCCAACCAGGCCTTGCATGCGTCACGTGGCAGGGGGGCGGGCAGCGAGACGGATATGGTGAATCGCCTGTCTGCGCGAGAAATGACGGTGCTGCAACAACTGGCGCGAGGGCGTTCGAACAAGGAGATTGCCGACAGCATGTACCTCAGTAACAAGACGGTCAGTACCTACAAGTCGCGGCTGTTGCTCAAGCTCAATGCACGGTCGCTGGTTGACCTGATCGAGCTGGCGCAACGGCAAGGTCTGAACTGATCGCCAAGCCTTGAAGCCTCCAGCCAGGAGGCTTTGCTAAGGCTATGGGGCCATGACTACGGGACCCGCACTACAGGTCATAATCGAAATCGGCCAACTGCTTTTGCAGGCGCCGTTCTTCCAGCATGTTGTCGATGGTGCGGCGTTTGCTCAGGTTGGTTTTTGCGATTTCAACCTGTGGCTCCGCGTCATCGTCTGCGGCAACAAAATCATCATCGATCGACAGGTCGTCTTTATCGGTACTCATGAGTCGCTCCAAGCCAAGGGGCCATTGGCCGTCCTTATAACCAGAAAGCAGACGCTGGTAAAAAAGATTTTTTCAATCGACGTGAGTGGTTTTTGGCAATCGGCTCAATCGTCGGAGGTTTTGTGCTTGTACTCGCACAAATCTTCGATCCTGCAGCTGCCGCACCTTGGCTTGCGCGCCTGGCATACGTAGCGCCCGTGCAGGATCAGCCAGTGGTGGGCGTCGAGCAGGTAGTCCTTGGGTACAAACTTGACCAGTTTCTTTTCCACTTCCAGCACCGTTTTGCCTGGCGCGATGCCCGTGCGGTTACTCACCCGGAAAATATGAGTATCCACGGCCATGGCCGGTTGGCGAAATGCCGTGTTAAGCACCACATTGGCGGTTTTGCGGCCGACGCCGGGTAGCGCCTCCAACGCTTCGCGGGTTTGCGGTACCTGGCTGTCGTGGCGCTCGATCAGCAGCCGGCACGCTTCTATGACATTCTTGGCCTTGCTGTTGTAAAGCCCGATGGTCTTGATGTATTCGCTGAGGCCTTCAACGCCCAGGGCATAGATGGCCTCGGGGGTGTTGGCGACGGGGAACAGGCGGGCAGTGGCCTTGTTGACGCCGACGTCGGTGGATTGCGCGGACAGTGTCACGGCGACCAGCAGTTCAAACGGGGTCGTGTAGGCCAGTTCGGTCTTGGGGTCGGGGTTGTCTTCGTGCAGCCTGCGAAAAATCTCCAGGCGTTTGGCGGCATTCATGAAATCAGGGCTTTCCTTGACGATGTGGGTGGGCAGGGCCCGGAAGCAGGCGATTGTACAAGGCCAGCAGCAGTCCCAGCAGCAGTAGCGCACCGGGTGCGAGGCTGGCCAGGTGCAGCTCGGCATGGTCAGCCAGCCATTGGCGGCTGGCGCCCAGCAGCAGGCAACTGGCAAAGACAGCGCCGAGGTGCGTTGCGAGCAGGCGCCAGCGGTGTTGGTCAGGCAACAGGTGGTCACCGGCCAGGCATTGCAGGCACAACAATGCGGGATAGTGGCCCAGGGCAATGGCCAGTGGTAGCAGCCAGGCCCGCATGGCCAACTGCAGGCAACTGGCCAAGGCTGCCAGCAGCAGCAGGCTAGCCAGTACATAGGCCCAGCTGGCCATGTGTTTACGCAGTGGCGCCAGCAACAGTTGGTGCAGGCCCCCCATCACTACTGCGCACAGGCCGATGGCCGCGCCTTCAGCCAGCGTCCGGGTGGCACCCAGCAGTGGCGCCAGGCTCAAGGCCAGCAGGCAGAACCTATTCATGGGTGGCGCCCTCCAGCAATACACTACGCTGTTCGTCGAAATAGCTCAGCGCATCCTGCAATGCGGCGATCACCGCTCGCGAGGTCACGGTTGCGCCGGCCAATTGGTCAAAGTCACCCTGGTCCCGCTTCAGCGCCCAGTGATCACCCTGATGGCGGTTGTTGAACTGACTCAGCCAGTGCAATCGCGGATCCCCCAGGCGGTCGCCCAGCCCGGGGCTTTCCTGTTGTTCGACAACCTGGCTGCCGATCAGCCGGCCGTCCGTGGTGATGGCGACGCTCAGTACGATCGGCCCGGCATACCCCTGGGTCTGTGTGATCAGGATAATGGCGCTTGGCTTACCTGCCAAAGTGGCACGGTAAGCCGCCAGGATACGGCTGTTGGGCCTCTGTGCGGCGGGCCTTGGCAGCGGGCTTTCCAGGGGCTGGTTGTCATAGCTACCGTCGGGCAGCACGGCCAGCCGTTGGCGGCTTTGCAGCTGCTTTTCAGCGCCGGCGATGGCCGGACCGGTCCACTGCCGCCAGGCCAGGGTGGCAGACACTGCCAATACTCCAGTCAGCAGCAGCAGGCCTACATCCCGAACCCCGCGCTTCATCGGGCTGCCTGCTGACGCTGCGCAGCCATGCGCTCGAGCGCCGGTGCCAAAAGGTTCATCAGCAGGACGGCGAACGCGGTGCCATCCGGGTAGCTGCCCCATGTACGAATCAGGTAGATGAGCACCCCTGTCCCCACGCCGAAGCACAGCTTGGCCCAGTCGTCTCTGGGGCCGGACACTGGCTCGGTCGCAATGAAGAAGGCTGCCAGCATGGTCGAGCCGGAAAACAGGTGCAGCAAAGGCGAGCCATTGGAGTCCGACCCCGAACCGTTCCAGCCCAACAGGCTAAATACCACTAGCCCTGCCAGCAAACCTGCCGGCGCATGCCAACTGATCACCTTGCGTTGCATCAAGAACAGGCCGCCAAGCAGGAATGCCAGGTTGACCCATTCGCTGCCTGCCCCGCCAATGTTGCCAAAGCCCGGATGGCTGGCGAACAGCTCGTCGATGGTCAGGCTGCGGTTGTGGCGCAAGCCGTCGAGCAATGTCGGACGGGCCCAGGCATCGATCTGTTCGCCCCCAGCGAACACCTGCTGCACGCTGTCGAGCAGGCCAGGGGCCTGCCCAGGCCAATGGTTCATCTGCAACGGGAAGCTGAGCAGCACGAAGGCATAACCCACCATGGCCGGATTGAACAGATTTCGCCCGACCCCGCCGTAGGCCTGCTTGCCGATACCGATCGCGACACTTGCCGCGATGACCGGCAGCCACCATGGCGCCAGGGTGGGCAGGGCGGCCGCCAGCAGTACGGCGGTCACCAGTGCGCTGCCGTCGTTTAGCGCCTGGCTCAGCGATTGGCTGCGCAGTGCCAGCAGCAATGCCTCGCACAGCAGCGCGGCACTGGCGCACAGCAACAGGTTCAGCATCATGCCCCAGCCATGCAGCCACAACAGCGCCAGCAGTCCAGGCGTGCAGGCGAGCAAGACCAGGCCCATGCTGGTGCGTAGGCGGGGATCGGGACTGCTCATTGGCCAAACATTCCGTTGAAACCGGAAAGCGCCATGGCCATCACCCCGGCACCAATCAATTCGATGGGCAGGCCGCGCAGCGCGTTGGGGATATCGGCGTGGGCGCTGCGCTGGCGCAGGTCGGCGAACACCATCAGCGCCAGCCAGAAGCCGCCCCCCGTCAGCAAGCCTTGGAGCAGCATGGTTGGCCAGGTGCCGTCGTCGCTTGTCTGTTGCAGGGCCAGCCCAAGTACTGCTGCATTGCTCAACAGCAACGCTGGCAACCCCACTACAGGCCAGGCCGGGCGCCACTTGGCCAAAAGCCAGGGCAGGCCCCAGGCGAGCAAAGCCAGCCAGGGCAATAGCAGAAACAGGGCAAGATCGTGAATGTGCAGCGGGGCAAGTACCGCGTGCACCAGCAGCTGCGCGCCGATTACGCCCAGGGCGATGCACAGGGCGCAGGCCAGGCCGTGCACCTGCAGTTGCAGCCCGGAGAGTGGCTGTCGGAGCAGGCACAGGTGATTGATCAGTGCGGCGCTGATCAGGACCAGGATGTAGTCATTCATGAGATGACGATAGCCGGGAATCGGGGCGATTGTCCGGGTTTGGCATGAAGGGGCCTGCGTAATTGTGGGAGCGGGCAGGCCGCTCCCACAATGGCCCGCAGGGCGGTTACTTGATGCGCTGGCCTGGCTTGGCGCCGCTGTCCGGGCTCAGCAGGTAGATTTCTTCACCGCCAGGGCCGGCAGCCATGACCATGCCTTCGGACACGCCAAAGCGCATCTTCCGGGGTTTGAGGTTGGCTACCATCATGGTCAGGCGGCCTTCCAGCTTGGACGGGTCTGGGTAGGCTGACTTGATGCCGGAGAACACGTTGCGGCGCTCGTCACCAATGTCCAGAGTCAGTTGCAGCAACTTGTCGGCACCCGCCACGGCTTCAGCCTTGACGATCAGCGCCACACGCAGGTCGACGGCAGCAAAGGTATCGAACTCGATCTCTGCCGACAGCGGGTCCTTGGCCAGCTCGCCATTGCCCGCCGGGGCCTTGGCTTCGGCTGCCAGCAGGTCTTCCTTGCTGGCAGCGACCATGGCTTCGACCTTGGCCGGCTCGATACGGCTCATCAGGGCCTTGAACGGGTTAAGTGTGTGGTTTTCCAGGCGTGTCAGGTGGTCGTTCCAGGTCAGCGGGGCCACGTTGAGGAAAGCCTCGGCGTCAGCGGCCAGCACCGGCAGTACCGGTTTGAGGAAGATCACCAGCTGGCGGAACAGGTTGATGCCTTGGGCGCAAATGGCCTGGACTTCATCCTGTTTGCCTTCCTGCTTGGCCAGTGACCATGGTGCCTTGTCGGCGATCCAGGCGTTGGCGCGGTCGGCCAGTGCCATGATTTCGCGCATGGCGCGGCCAAAATCACGGGCTTCATAGGCTTCGGCGATGGAGGGGGCGGCAGCCAGGAAGGCTTCGGTCAGCTCTGGTGCGGCATCACCGCCGACCATCACGCCTTCGTTGCCCTTGTGGATGAAGCCGGCGCAGCGGCTGGCAATGTTGACGACCTTACCGACCAGGTCGGAGTTGACCTTCTGCACGAAGTCTTCCAGGTTCAGGTCCAGGTCGTCGACGCCACGGCCCAGCTTGGCCGCATAGTAGTAACGCAGGTATTCCGGCTGCAGGTGGTCCAGGTAGGTGCGGGCCTTGATGAAGGTGCCGCGCGACTTGGACATCTTGGCGCCGTTGACCGTCAGGTAGCCGTGCACGTTGACCGCGGTCGGCTTGCGGAAGCCGGCGCCTTCGAGCATGGCAGGCCAGAACAGGGCGTGGAAGTTGACGATGTCCTTGCCGATGAAGTGGTACAGCTCGGCCTTGGAGCCTTCGTTCCAGAAGGCGTCGAAGTCCAGCTCCGGGCGGCGTGCGCAGAGGTTCTTGAAGCTGGCCATGTAGCCGATTGGCGCATCCAGCCATACGTAGAAGTATTTGCCAGGCTCACCCGGGATCTCGAAGCCGAAGTACGGCGCGTCGCGGGAGATGTCCCACTCCTGCAGGCCGGAGTCCAGCCATTCAGCCAGCTTGTTGGCTACCGCGTCCTGCAGGGTGCCGCTTCGGGTCCACTGCTGCAGCATGGCCTGGAAGTCTGGCAGCTTGAAGAAGAAATGCTGGGAATCACGCAGTACCGGGGTGGCACCGGAGATCGCTGATTTGGGGTTCTTCAGCTCGGTGGGTGCATAGGTGGCGCCGCATTTTTCGCAGTTGTCGCCGTACTGGTCTTCGGCCGCGCACTTCGGGCAGGTGCCCTTGATGAAGCGGTCGGCAAGGAACATGCCTTTTTCCGGGTCGAAGTACTGGGTCACCGAACGGGTGGCGATGTGCCCGGCTTCACGCAGGCGCGAGTAGATCAGGCTCGACAGCTCGCGGTTCTCTTCGCTATGAGTGGAGTGGAAATTGTCGAAGTCCACCAGGAAGTCGGCGAAATCGCTGCTGTGCTCGGCCTGGACGTTGGCGATCAGCTGTTCCGGGGTGATGCCTTCCTTTTCGGCGCGCAGCATGATGGCCGAACCGTGGGCGTCGTCGGCGCAGACATAGATGCACTGGTTGCCGCGCAGCTTCTGGAAGCGCACCCACATGTCCGTCTGGATGTACTCCAGCATATGGCCGAGATGGATCGATCCATTGGCATAGGGCAGGGCGCTGGTGACGAGAATCTGGCGTGGCTCGGACATGGTGGCTCGGCTACTTATCTGGCTACGGGGTAAAAATGAGGGTGATCGGCCACTATAAAGGGCTGGCGAAGATATTTCACCCCGCAAGCGCATCTGCTGACGATTGACGGGTTAGGATAGGCGGCTGTTTTACATTCAGTTTGCCAATGGGAGTCTCCATGAGTGCCGTCACCCGTGCCGCCGTTGAAGGCGTGCTTCGCCAGTACACCGACCCCTACCTGAACCAGGACCCGGTCAGCGCCGGCTGCGTGCGCGCCATCGATATCCAGGGCGGGCAGGTCAGCGTGCAGTTGCAGTTGGGTTATGCCGCAGGGCTGTTCAAGAACGGCTGGGCCCAGGTGCTGCAGACCGCCATTGGCAGCCTCGAGGGGGTCACTGGCGCCCATGTTTCGATTGATTGCGTGGTGGCTGCGCACAAGGCCCAGGCCCAGGTGCCAGCCATGGCCAACGTCAAGAACATCATCGCCGTGGCCTCGGGCAAGGGTGGTGTGGGCAAGTCGACCACCGCTGCCAACCTGGCCTTGGCCCTCGCACGCGAAGGCGCACGGGTAGGTATTCTCGATGCCGATATCTACGGCCCCAGTCAGGGGGTGATGTTCGGCATCGCCGAAGGTACCCGTCCACAGATTCGTGAGCAGAAGTGGTTCGTGCCGATCAAGGCCCACGGCGTGGAAGTCATGTCCATGGCCTTCCTCACCGACGACAACACGCCGATGGTATGGCGTGGCCCGATGGTGTCTGGCGCGCTGCTGCAACTGGTCACCCAGACCGCCTGGGATGACCTGGATTACCTGGTGATCGATATGCCGCCGGGTACCGGTGACATCCAGCTGACCCTGGCACAAAAGGTGCCGGTGGTCGGCTCGGTGATCGTCACCACGCCACAGGACCTGGCGCTGCTGGATGCCAAGAAGGGCGTGGAAATGTTCCGCAAGGTCAACATTCCGGTGCTGGGTGTGGTCGAGAACATGGCCGTGCATATCTGCTCGAATTGCGGCCATGCCGAACACCTGTTCGGTGAAGGTGGCGGCGAGAAGCTGGCCAGCCAGTATGGTGTCGACCTGCTGGCGTCGCTGCCGTTGTCGATGCTGATACGTGAGCAGGCCGACAGCGGCAAGCCGACGGCGATCGCCGAGCCGGAAAGCCAGATTGCCATGGTTTACCAGGAACTGGCCCGCCAGGTGGGCGCGCGGATCGTGCTGCAGGAAGCTGCGGCGCCGGCAATGCCCAGCATTACCATCAGCGAAGACTGACGCATTCCCTGTGGGGCAACTGTCTTGCTCAATTTCTAATAGCTGGCGCGATCCCTGTGGGAGCGGCCTGGCGTCGCGAAAGGGCCGCGCAGCNCTTTCGCGACACAAGGCTCCACACACTTGCAATGCATGGCCTTCAGACAGGCATAAAAAAACCCGCCAGAAGGCGGGTTTTTTTGAAAGCTAGGAAGCTAGATCGACTTAGGCGATCTGAACTTCTTCAGCCTGCATGCCTTTCTGGCCGCGGGTAGCGACGAAAGTAACAGCCTGGCCTTCTTTCAGGGTTTTGAAGCCGTCAGCTTGGATGGCTTTGAAGTGCACGAACAGGTCATCGCCCGACTGAGGGGTGATGAAGCCGTAGCCTTTCTCATCGTTGAACCACTTAACAACACCGGATTGACGGTTGGACATTTTTCTGTCTCCTTGGACAATTTGATAACGGTCAGGAAAAACCCTGCCCGGGACTGAGCGCAAAGAGAGCAGAAAATTCAGCGATGGGCCGATCAGGATCGTGCATCAAACTAGAGATTCTCGGTGTCACGTGCAGCACAGTGGCAACACCTTACCCCACTTTCCGCAACCTGCCAATGGTCAGAAGACGCTTTAGGCAAATTCGGATCGGCGGCGGCTGCAGCCCCCACCCGGCGCGGGATGTGGGATGGAACTTTAACCTGGGCGCCGGGACCGGTAATATGCGCGTCACGATTTTCACCTCGCAACTCTTCAGGACACCCCGCCATGAGCATCAAATCGGACAAGTGGATTCGCCGCATGGCGCAGGAACACGGCATGATCGAGCCGTTCGTCGAGCGCCAGGTGCGCGGCGAGCAGGACAACCGCGTGATCTCCTTCGGCGTCTCCAGCTACGGATACGACGTACGCTGCGCCGACGAATTCAAGGTGTTCACCAACATCAACTCGGCCACCGTCGACCCGAAAAATTTCGATGCTGGCAGCTTCGTCGATATCAAGAGCGATGTGTGCATCATCCCGCCAAACTCTTTCGCCCTGGCGCGTACTGTCGAATATTTCCGCATTCCCCGTGACGTGCTGACCATTTGCCTGGGCAAGAGCACCTACGCCCGTTGCGGCATCATCGTCAACGTCACGCCGCTCGAGCCCGAGTGGGAAGGCCACGTGACGTTGGAGTTCTCCAACACCACCACGCTGCCGGCGAAGATCTACGCCAACGAAGGCGTGGCGCAGATGCTGTTCTTGCAGTCCGACGAAGAGTGCGAAGTGTCGTACAAGGACCGTGGCGGCAAATACCAGGGCCAGCGCGGCGTCACGCTGCCGCGTACCTGAGCCGACAAGCGCGGGGAATTACCCGCGCCTTTGGCACTCCAACGAAGTAACGCCGGTGTGCATGATGTACATCGGCTTTCGTCAGGAGCAGCCAATGAAACTCCATCCCGCAATCAGTGCCAAGCTGGCAGGCCTGCAGCCCAATCACGTAGGGTTGTTGCCCTGGTCACTGCTGGCGCACCCGCTGCCCATGCAAGCGGGGGGCGTGCCCCATCAACCTGACCCCGATACCCCGCAACCGCCGGAACCCGGTGAGACGCCTCCCATGGAGCCGGGTGAACCGACCTTGCCGGACGAGCCGCCTCCCGCCCCTGTCGCTTAAGCGTCGCTAAAGCGGCCAGACGCGGTCAGCGCCAGCCAGGTACAGCCGGCTGGCGCTGGCGGGGGTGATTTCCCACCCTCCGGTGAACTCACCGAATGCAGGTAGCAGGCTGACTTGCTCATCGATCACGAAGCAAGGCAGGCGCAAGCGCTGACGGGCCTTGCCGCGCAGGACGAAGACGGGGTGTACGTGGCCCGCCAGTACCGGGTGTGTGTGGTGGGGCTGTGGCTCGTGCTGCAGGGCAAAGGGCTCCAGAACCCAAGGCTCGTCCACGACCTGAATATCGAGCGAGGCGGGTGGATCGCCGGCGTTGCGGTCATGATTGCCGCGTATCAGCACTATTTTCAGTTCTTTGTGCCGCTTGCGCCAATCATCCACTTTGGCCAGCGTTGCCGGTGCACGGGCCGTGCGGGCATGCAAAAAGTCGCCCAGGATGATCAGTTGCTCACAGTCATGGGCGGCCAGCAGGCGATCGAGCCTGGCGAGTGTCGCCTCAGTCGTTCCACGTGGCACGGGTTGATGCAGGGCGCGGTAGCTGGCGGCCTTTCCGATGTGCACGTCGGCCACCAGCAAGGCGCGGCGGGCGGGCCAGTAGATGGCTTTGTCGGCAAGCAGCCAGAGCGCCTGCCCCCGGTGTTCGATGGGTTGGTAATTCATCCCGCGTTCGCCGCTTGTTCCAGTTCCGCCACCATCCGCGCAATGCGGTCTGCCAGCTTCTCGGTGCTCAATGTCTCGCGCATGCCTTCCACCAACAAGGCAAACGCCAGTGGCCCTGGCCGCTTCAACGCCCGCAGGTCCAGTTGCAACTCACTCATTTTCAGCAGTTGCCGATGCAGCCGTTCGATTTCCAGCTCTTCGCTCAATACTTCATCCCGCGCCTGGCCAAGCAGCAAATTCCCCGCGTCGTGCTTGCGAAACACCTCATAGAACAGCCCGCTGGAGGCCTGGATTTGCCGCGTGCTCTTCTGCGCGGCGGGATAGCCACCAAACACCAGGCCGGCAATCTGGGCAATTTCACGAAAGCGCCGCAGTGCCATTTCCCCGGCATTCAGGCTGGCCAGCACATCTTCCAGCAGGTCCGTGGTGCCGAGCGCTTGTGGCAAGTGCCTGGCCCAGTCCACCTGGGCAGGGCTGAGGAGTTCGAATCCGTAGTCATTGACGGCAATCGATACCGACAGTGGTTGTGCGCGGCTAACCCGCCAGGCAATCAGATTGGCCAAGCCCAGGTTGGCCATGCGCCCCGCAAAGGGATACAGGAACAGGTGCCAGCCCTGGCGGGATTTGAAGGTCTCGGCCAGCAGTGTGCCTGTGGTGGGTAAGGCTGACCACTGCGCCTGAAGCGCAAGCAGCGGGCGTACTGCCCGCATTTCCGGCCCGTCAAAGCGTTCATGGGCGGCAGCATCGAGCTGCTCGACCAGCGCCTCGGCCAGTTCGCTCGAGAGCGGCATGCGCCCGCCGTTCCAGCGCGCTACCGCAGCCTTTCGCGCCGTGCTGCGACGCACATAGGCCGTCATGTTTTCCACGCGCACCAGCTCCAGTACCCGCCCGGCAAATACCAGCGTATCGCCGGGGCGCAGGCGGGCGATGAACGCTTCTTCAACACTGCCCAGCGTTTTCCCGCCGCCGCCCTTGCTCCAGTATTTCAGTTGCAGGTTGGCATCGCTGACGATAGTGCCGATGCCCATGCGGTGGCGCCGTGCCAAGCGTTCGCTGGTAACCCGATAAACACCGTCGGCCTGGCGCTCGACGCGCTGGTAGTCCGGGTAGGCGGTCAGTGAGCTGCCGCCGTGGCAGACGAAGTCCAGCGCCCATTGCCATTGGCTGTCGCGCAACTGGCGAAAGGCCCAGGTGCTGCGCACTTCGGCGAGCAGTTGCTCCGGGCGAAAGCCGCTGCCCAAGGCCATGCTGACCAGATGCTGTACCAGCACGTCCATGCACAGGCGCGGTGAAAAGCGGGCTTCGATGTGGCCGGCTATCAGCGCCTGCCGGGCCGCCGCCGCTTCCACCAGTTCCAGGCTATGGGTGGGCACCAGGGTGACCCTGGAGCGCCGCCCAGGCGCGTGTCCTGAGCGACCCGCCCGCTGCATCAGGCGGGCGATGCCCTTGGCCGAGCCGATTTGCAGCACCCGTTCCACGGGCAGAAAGTCCACGCCCAGGTCCAGGCTGGAGGTGCAGATCACCGCCTTGAGGCTGCCTTGCTTGAGGCTGCGCTCGACCCAGTCGCGGGTATCGCGGGCCAGCGAGGCGTGGTGCAGGGCGATCAGCCCGGCCCAGTCCGGGCGGGCCTCAAGCAGGGCCTGATACCAGATTTCTGCCTGGGCGCGGGTGTTGGTGAACACCAGGCTACTGGCACTGGCATCGATCTCGTGACAGACCTGGTCGAGCATCTTCAGGCCCATGTGTCCAGCCCAAGGGAAGCGCTCGATCGCTGTTGGCAGCAGGGTGTCGACTTGCAGTGCCTTGTCTTGCCGGCCTCGCACCAGCAGGCCGCCCTGGGGCAGCAAGACATCCCGTGCGTGTTGCAGATTGCCGAGCGTTGCCGACAAGCCCCAGGTCGGTAGGCCTGGGTGCCAATGCCGCAGGCGCGCCAAGGCCAGCTGCAGTTGTACCCCGCGCTTGTTGCCAAGCAGCTCGTGCCATTCATCCACTACCACCAGTTGCAGCGTGGCGAAATCCTCATGTGCCTGTGCCCGGGTCAGCAGCAGGGTCAGGCTTTCGGGGGTGGTGATCAGCACACTGGGTAGCCGCCGGGCCTGTCGGGCGCGCTCGGCACTGTGGGTGTCGCCGCTGCGCACCCCTACGCTCCAAGGCAGCTGGAGTTCATCAAGCGGCGCTTGCAACGCACGTGCGGTGTCGGCGGCCAGGGCACGCATGGGCGTCACCCACACCACCTGTATGGGGGCCAAGTGGCGGCCCTGGGGCCTGGGCTTGAACGCACGTAGTGCAGCGAGCCAGACCGCATAGGTCTTGCCGGCACCGGTACTGGCATGCAGCAAACCGGACTCGCCCCGTTCGACGGCAGCCCATACGCGCCGTTGGAAAGCGAAGGGCTTCCAGCCGCGCTTGGCAAACCAGGCATTGGCGAGGTCGGTAGCAGCAGGCATGAGGCAGATGGCCCTCCGAAGGCTGTGCTTCTACAGACCACTTGCCGGCTGCAATGGTTTTACCGGATCAATTGGCCAACAGGTAGCCGCTGCGGCATACCTGTTCGCCGGCCACATGGGCGATGACCATGCCAGCCGTGGCCATGCGCCGTACGCTACGCGCATACAGCAGGCCTGGCTGGCTGTTGCGCAGGGCGGTGACTCGGTCACTGAGTGGGTCGATGACTTCGGCAATCAGTTGGCCGGCCTCCAGGTGCTGGCCCGGTTTGGCGTGGTAAACCAGCAACCCACCCAGTGGCGTTGCCACGGGTTCCACCGCGGCCAACGGCGTGGCGTGGCGTAACAGCGCGGGCAGAGCGGCGCTGGTGCCTTCGATGACACCTGCATGGGTCAGGAAGTCGAGGATCGCCTGGCAGTCCTTGCTGGCCAGATCATGGCTGACATCCGCCTGGCCACGCAGCTCGACGGTGACCGAGCAGCAGCCCAGCGGAATCGGGAAGCGTTTGCCGAAACGTTGCTGCAATTGCCACCAGACCAGGCTGAAACATTCATCGAACGACTGCCCGCCCGAGTCCGTTGCCAGCAGGCTGGCCTGGGCGCCCAGGTAACGGGCCAAGGGTTCGATCTGGGGCCAGGCATCGGGGGTGGTGTACAGGTGCTCGACTGCTTCGAAGTCGCAGTGCAGGTCCAGCACCATATCGGCATCGCAGGCCAGGCGCTGCAGTATCAGGCGCTGGGCCTGCAGGGGTGTGCGAGCCGGGTGTGCGTCCAGGCCGCGGCGCAGGTATTCGCGGATCAGTGCAAGGTTGTGCGTCGGGTCCTGGGTGAGGTGTTCTTCGATCAGGTCGCCGATGCTGTCCGACAGGTCGACGAAGTTGCGGTTGAAGTTCTCGCCGCTTTGCAGTTCAAAACGCCCCAATGGCGCATCCAGCAGCACTTGCTCCAGGCCCACCGGGTTGGCCACCGGCACCAGAATGATCTCGCGCTGCAGTCGGCCTTGCTGTTCCAGCTCGACCAGACGGCGCTTGAGGTGCCAGGCTACCAGCATGCCCGGTAGCTCGTCGGCGTGCAGTGAGGCCTGTATATAGACTTTGCCACCACTGCGGGGGCCGAAGTGGAAACTGTGCAGTTGGCGGGTGATGCCCGGTACGGGGGAGAGCAGGTCATGGGTTGAATGGTGCATGTTGGTCCTGGCTGCGTGGCGAAAACGGTCTGCGACACGGGTCGGCTCAAAAATAGAAGCATAGTTTCAGCGAATGCGCCTCATCCTGCAGCAGTCGGGCATCGCAAACTTTTTCAGGCCAGTAGCGCCTGCAAGGCGGCCAGGTCATCTGCCTCCTCCACCGGCTTGTCCAGCCGCCAGCGCAGCATGCGCGGAAAGCGCACGGCGATACCGCTTTTGTGGCGCCGGGACAGGGCGATGCCTTCGAAGCCCAGCTCAAACACCAACGTTGGGGTCACACTGCGCACCGGCCCGAACGTTTCCACCGTGGTCTTGCGGATGATGGCGTCGACCTTGCGCATTTCTTCGTCACTGAGCCCTGAATAGGCCTTGGCAAAGGGCACCAACGCCCGACCTGGGGTGCCTGCCGGTGCATCCCATACGGCAAAGGTGTAGTCGCTGTACAGACTGGCCCTGCGGCCGTGGCCCCGTTGGGCATAGATCAGCACCGCATCGACGCTGAACGGGTCGATCTTCCACTTCCACCAAATGCCCATGTCCTTGGTGCGCCCCACGCCGTACAGGGCCTCGCGCTGCTTCAGCATCAGCCCTTCCACGCCCAGGCTGCGTGACTGTTCGCGCTGGCGGGCAAGGTCGGCCCAGTCCGGGCCTTGCAGCAAAGGCGACAACAGCACGGGGGCAAGTGGGTGTTCATCCACCAGGCGTTCCAGCTGGCTTCGGCGTTCGTGCTGCGGTCGGCTGCGCCAGTCATCGCCCTGCCACTCCAACAGGTCGTAGGCCTGCAACACCACCGGCGCATCGTTCAGCAGCTTTTTGCCCAGCGTTTTGCGACCGATACGCTGTTGCAGCAAGGCAAAAGGCTGCACGGCCAGTTCCGCCTCGGTTTCACCAGGTTTCCAGACCAGGATCTCGCCATCGAGCACCACGCCATCGGGCAACGTCTGTGCCAGGCCGTGCAGTTCGGGGAAACGCTCGGTAACCAGTTCTTCGCCGCGTGACCACACCCACAGCTGGCCATCGCGCTTCACCACTTGCGCCCGAATGCCGTCCCACTTCCATTCGATTTGCCAATCGCTTGGTGGCCCGAGCAGGGTATCGAATTGATCGCTGGACACTTGCAGCGGATGGGCCAGGAAGAAAGGGTAGGGCTGGCCGCCACGCTGGTTGTGTTCATCGGCGGACTCTGGGGCGATCAGCCTCTGGTAACTGGCTGCAGTCGGGCGATGGCCTATATCGGTGTAGCCGACCAGGCGCTGGGCCACGCGTTTGGCGTCCAGCCCGGCCAGTTGCGCCAGGGCGCGGGTGACCAACAGCTTTGACACGCCCACGCGAAAGCTGCCAGTGATCAGTTTCAGGCATAGCATCAGGCTGGCGCGGTCCAACCGGGCCCAGAGCGGCGGCAGGCGCTGGCGGACTTGCTCAGGCGCCAGCCCGCGCAGGGGCAGCAAATGCTGTTCCACCCAGGTGGCCAGGCCTTCCTCGTTGCCATCGGGGTGCAGCGGCAGCAGCAGCGAAATGGTCTCGGCCAGGTCGCCCACGGCCTGATAGCTTTCTTCGAAAAGCCAGTCGGGCAGGCCAGCCAGTGCCGTTGCCAGTTCACGTAGAAGGCGGGTAGGCACCAGTTGGCGTGGGCGCCCGCCGGCCAGGAAATACACCGCCCAGGCAGCATCGTCGGCGGGCGCCATGTCAAAGTAGTCGCGCAGTGCCTCGAGCTTGGCATTGCTGGAGGTGGTCGCGTCCAGGCGCAGGAACAGCGTAGCGAAGGCTTTCATGGCGAGGGGGCGGTGTTGGGCACATCGTCTTCGTCGCCATACTCGGTGACAAAGGCGCGGGCATCCAGGCCTTGTTCGGTGAGGTAGCGCACCAGTACCTCGACCGAGCCGTGAGTGACCATCACCCGTTGGGCACCGGTCTGGCCAATGGCCCAGAGCAGGCCGGGCCAGTCGGCGTGGTCGGACAGCACAAAGCCCCGGTCCACGCCGCGCCGTCGGCGGGCGCCGCGTAGCAGCATCCAGCCGCTGGCGAAGGCATCACTGTAATCGCCAAAACGGCGCATCCAGCTACTCCCGCCGGCTGATGGGGGCGCCAGGACCAGTGCCTGGCGCAGCAGAGGATCGTTGCGCGGTATATCGCCTGCGTAGCGGGTTTCCGGCAGGCGGATACCGGCATCCCGATACACCCGGTTGAGCGGCTCCATGGCGCCATGCACGAGGATCGGGCCGATGCTGGCATCCAGCCCATGCAGAATCCGCTGGGCCTTTCCGAAGGCATAGCAGAACAGCACGCTGGCCTTGCCCTGTTCACGGTTGGCCCGCCACCAGGCATTGATGCTGGCGAAGATCTCGCTTTGACTTGGCCAGCGGTAGATCGGCAGGCCGAAGGTCGACTCGGTGATGAAGGTGTGGCACGCCACCGGTTCGAAGGGCGTACAGGTGCCATCGGGTTCTACCTTGTAGTCACCGGATGCAACCCAGACTTCACCTCGATACTCCAGGCGCACCTGTGCCGAACCCAGCACGTGCCCGGCTGGGTGCAGGCTCAACGTCACGCCTTGGTGCAGCAGGCGCTCACCGTAGGGCAGGGTCTGCAAATGGATGTCCTGGCCCAGGCGGCTGCGCAGAATGCCGGCACCGGGGCTGGCGGTCAGATAATGGCCATTGCCGGTGCGTGCGTGGTCGCCGTGGCCGTGGGTAATGACAGCCCGGTCCACGGGCCGCCAGGGGTCGATGTAGAAATCTCCGGGCGGGCAGTACAGGCCTTCGGGGCGGGCGATGACAAGGTCCATGGCACGGGCACTGGTTCTGGGGTTATCCGTTAAGAGGCATGGTGCCAGACGTTAGTTCGGATGGATTTGGGAGGGCGCTGCTGAAAAACTTCATCAAGCCCCCTCATGCCCCCTGAAGAATGCCGTTACCGCCCCGGTACCAATGTAAGCCGCTGGTTGCCATACGCCCTGCCGAAATTCTGCTGTTGCAGTGGCAGGCTCATGAAGCGCCCTTTGAACCAGGCATCCAGCCCGTCGCGGTAATGCGCGCTGGCCGGGTTGCCGGACTGGCCGCTGCTGGTCAGTATCTGCAACGGTTCGGCCTGGCCGAAGTCGACGATCATCCGTGCCGAGGCTGGCAGATGCGTGTCGAAGTCGCTGCCCCAGGCGAATGGTGTGAGGGCCAGGGTAGTGAAGTCGCCGCCTGCGGCAAGCGGCGCACGGCTGATCGCATCCCCCAGGCCATGGTAGGCCGGTGCCGGCCAGCGGTACTGGTGCAGCTGGCCCCACTGCCAGGTGCGTCGGTCGGCACCCAGCTGCGCGATCCCGGCCTCCATTGCGCCCGCCAGGCTGCGGGCGAGGATGGCGGGCTTGTCTTCTTTTTGCGGCGTGTTGCGGTCATCCCAGAAGGGGCTGTCATCGCGGCCCAGCAGATGATCGGCCTGCGCCGAGAACGACAAACGTGCATTGCTGACGAATGCCTGCCACGCCGGGCCGGCCTCCGGGCCCAGGTCATCGAGGAAGGTCTGGCGAGCGACCTCCTGCAAGAACAACTCGTACAGCGCGGCATCGGCCGACACCGGGCTCAGGCGGCCATCGAAGGCCTTGAGACGGGCCAGCGTGTCGCGGGCCTTGTCGCGCTGCCCGGCGGGGAGGGCGTCGATCGCCTGCTTCAGTGGCTGGGCCATGCCGGGTGCGTTGAACATCTGCTTGAGCTTGTTGGCCAGCAGGGTCACTTGGTCGTTCTGCAGGGCCATCAGGCTGCGACTGTCGTGGCGACCGTTGCCGGCCAGTTCTGCCAGGCGTTCGGCACGTTCGGGGTAGTACCAGGTGCTGGACAGCTGCATGCCATAGCCGCGCGGCAGGCTGCGCTGGTTGGCGTGGCCGATCCAGCCTGCGGGCGGGTCCTGGTCGTACGGGTGCAGCATCGGGTCGGCATAGCCGTCCCAGTCGTAACGCCCGTCCCAGCCCGGCGAGGGCAGCAGGCCCTGGCCTTCGCGGCGATTGGGGTAGCGGCCACTGACTTGCCAGCCGATGTGCTCAGGCTCGGCGAAAACGAAGTTGACGGCAGCAGCCGTCACTTCACGTGTGCTGTCGAAGGCCCGCTCCACGTTCTTGGCCCGCGTCAGGTCGAACAGAGCATCCAGGCTGCGATCACCTTTGAATTGGGGCAGGTTCAGCGCCAGGCCCAGGCTGGCGTTTTCTGGCTGGGCCAGCAGGGTGCCGTGGCGGGTGTCGTACACCACTTCGCGCACGGGTCGCTGGCCACGTACAAAGTAGGTTTCGCTGCGGGCGCGGGCCGGCAGCCATTTACCATCGGCCAGGTAGCTCAGCTGATTGCCTTGGCGGCGCAGCTGCTCGAGGAACAGGTCCTGATTGTCGGCCATGACCGCGCTGCTGCTCCAGGCCAGCTTGCCATTGTAGCCGGCCAGCACAATTGGCAGGCCCGGCAATGACAGGCCGGCAACCTGGTACTTGCTGGTATTGATTTGTACCGGGCTCAAGGCCCAGGCGGCGTGGCTGTCGCTGGCCAGCAGGCTCTTGCCGCTGCGGCTGCGCTGCGGGCCCAGGGCCAGGTTGGCCGACCCCGGGCTACCGAGCAGGTCGAGGTCGGCGAGCTTCTGGCTGGCAGCTGCCAGGGCTGGCAGCCCCGGCAACTGGCTGGCCAGGTTCAGGCCCTTGAGCTTGTCCACTTCCATTTCGGCCAGCGGCTCGTCCGGGGCCCCGGGCAGCAACCAGGCCAGCTTGTCGCTACCGGCTTTCTGCGCCAGGGTCAGGGCGCTGAGTTCCTCTTGCAGGTTGACCGACTGGCTGAACGCGTACAGGCAGAAGATCAGCGCCGAGTCTTCAGGCTTCCAGTATTCGGGGCGATAGCCACTACTGGCCAGGCCTGCTGGCAGCTTGTCGCGGTAGCGGAACAGGTAGGCGTTGACCCCGCGCGCGTACACTTCGAAGAAGCGCTTGAGCCGTGGCGATGCGTCGGCGTATTGCTGGGCGGCACTTTGCTTGAGGTTGGCGGCGCGCATGAGGCGGTCGATATCCAGCGCCTCGCTGCCGGCCAGTTCGGCCAGACGGCCTTGGGCGAGCAGGCGCATGGCGACCATCTGTTCGATGCGGTCGCCGGCGTGCACATAGCCCAGGCTGAACAGCGCATCATGGAAGCTGCTGCTTTCGATCAGCGGCGCGCCCATGGCATTGCGCCGTACCGAAACATTCTGTGCCAGGCCTTTGAGCGGCTGCACGCCGCTGGTCGGTGGCACGCTATCCTGGTAGCCGCCCGTCTGGCAGCCGGCCAGCCCGAGCATGCCGAGCAGGGTGGCAGCGGTTGCAAACCGCAGGCGGAAGGGAGGAAAGGCGGGGGCGGCCATGGCAAGGGCTCCTGCAAGGCGAGGCTGGTTTGGAAAGGCGCTAAGGTAGTAAGCGCGCAGGCGCCATGCAAGGTCCCAGGTCGGTTTATTTGATCGCGTCGGGTCAAACCTCGAAGTGCTCGGCCAAGGCGTCGGAAAAATGCGTGCAATTGATGCGCGTGTAGCGTTGGTAGTCACGGCTCACCGCGAATGCAGAGCCCGGCATCAGCAGGATCTTGTGCTGCTCCAGTTTACGCATGAAAGGTTGCAGGTCGGGCAGGTCTGGGTGGTAGACCCAAAGGAACATACCCCCTTGCGGCGCAATATCGAACTGCCAGCCGCGCTCAAGCAGCAAGCGTTGGGTTTGCACTTGCTGGCGGATCAGGCGCTGCTGCACGTCTTTCATGTGCCGGGCATACGTGCCATCCGACAATATGGTGTTGACGAAGCGTTCGCAAAACGCGGGGACGGCGACGCAGGTCAGCAGTTTAAGGCGTGTGAGCGGTTCGATCAGGTCTTGCGAGCAGGCAATGAACCCCACGCGCAGCGATGCCGACAGGCATTTGGAGAAGCTGCCGATGTAGATAACCCGGTCAAGGTTGTCCAGCTCGGCAAAGGTCTGGCGCACAGCAGGGCTGAAGTCCCCATAGACATCGTCCTCGACCACGAAGAACTCGTGTTCCACCGCCAGGCGCAGGACGCTGAAGGCGTTGTGCGGGCTGATGTTGCTGCCGGTCGGGTTGTGGAAGGTGCTGTTGCAGAAAAACGCCTTGACCTTGTGCCTGGCCAGGTGGCTTCTCATTTCTTCCACATCTGGCCCGTCCTGGGTCCGCCGAATGCCGACGACGTGCCCGCCAGCCAGTTGGATCAGCTTGATCAGGTTGCCGTTGCCCGGCTCGTCGACGAAAACGTGGTCGCCCGGTTTGATCAGCAACCGTGCAACCAGGTCCAGGCCTTGCGTGGCACCCAGTGTGGTCAGCAGCTGGTTGGGCCGGGCTTCGACACGGGTCAGCCGTTTCATGTGCACGCACAGCTGTTTGCGCATGGGCAGGTACCCCTGGATGTCGCCGTACTCTGCCAGCGAGCTCTGCTCCAGTCGCGCTGTGCGACGAATTGCCTTGGCCAGCAGTTCGGTGTCGCGCCACGCGGGGGGCAGCCAGCCGCTGCCCAGCTTGGTGAAGTGCTGGCCGCCCTGCAGCAGCCGGAACAGGGGGTCGCCGGCCATGCATTCGGGTTCGTGGATCACGCTGGTCTGCCTGGCGCGGTTTGCCACGAAGTAGCCTCGCCCAGGTGATGCCGTCAATACCCCTTCGCTGACCAGCTGGGCATAGGCCGACACGACGTCGTGGTAACTGAAGTCCACAGCAGCGGTCAGCTTGCGGATGGAGGGCATGCGTTGCCCGGGCAACCACTCGCCTGCATCCAGGCGTTGTTTCAAAAGGTGATGAAGGCTGCAGGGGATCATGGCAGGTCCGAAACCGTTAGAAAAAAAAGCCTAACAGTTAACGGAAATGCTTGTCGACTGTTCGTTTGCAAATGGCCAGCACATGCCAATATCCCCGTGTCGGAACTTTCGGCTGCCAACAAAGGCGGCACTTTTAGCGTCTGTGCAGACCAGACAACTGGATATCAAGCCCATGCACCCTATGGACATGCAATCAGCCGTCATTGCCAGGCTTCCTGTCCCTGACGAACTGGAGTCATTCAAAGTTGTAAAGAATCTTGTGACCTCGGCGTTATTGGAATGTTGTTCAATCGTCGAGTTCGAAGCACTGAAAGAAACACCGGTCATTGAACGTGTGACTGAACAGGCACATGCCGATTTACAGGCATTTGCCATGAAAGATCCGGCTGCCGGCCGCGACCTGGTATTCATTGCAAAAACCTACACCTCTTATTCTGCGGTTTTGCATTATCGGCTTGCCCATTGGATCTACAACAATAGCGCCGCGACCTACGGCGCCGGCGGTCAATGCCTGGCCGCCATGATCTCCAGGCGCGGAAAAATGCTTTCGGGGGCGGAGATCCATTTCCGCAGCCGCATTGGTGCGCGCTTCATCATCGATCACGGCATGGGCACCGTCATTGGCGAAACGTCGACCATTGGTGACGACTGCTACGTGCTTGGCGGCGTAACCCTGGGCGCCCGCGGTATCAGTGACAACCCCTCGAGCCCCAGGCACCCGACGTTGGGTAACCGGGTACAGATCGGCGCTTTCGCCAGTGTGCTGGGCGCTATTCATGTCGGTGACGGTGCGTTTATCGGGCCGGGCTGCATTGTGACCAAAGACGTCCCAGCCGCTGCCCGGGTACAGGTTAAAACATCATTGCAGGTGGTATTGGAATCATGAACGCTCTGAACTATGAAGTTTTAAGAAATACCGAAAAACTGTATTACAAAGACCAGTACCTGGCGGGCGCGAATACGCAAGTAGCGCGGGTGCACAGTGACGGCATCGAGTTGCTGAGTACGGTGGCCTATCCAGAAGGGGGCGGCCAGGAAGCGGACTTCGGCACCATTGAATTACCGGTGGGTACCGTGCGATTCGTCTGGGTTAAAAAACTCTACGGTAGCCCTATTCGCCTGGACGGTTTCAAAGGCGGAAAACTGGGCGGCATTATTATTCACAGCCTGCACCCGGATGATTTACACCTGTTGGATGAAGTCACCGTGGGCATGCCGGCCCGCGTCACTATCGATATTGAACGGCGCGAACGGCTGACGTTGTCTCACAGTGCCAGCCACTTCCTGTATGCCGCCGCCATCGGGCTGCGTGAAGAACTGAAGCAATGGACTATCGGCTGCCATATCAAGGAGGACACGGCACGTTTCGACTTCCTGGTCGAGGACGCGTTCACGGCTGAAGACGTGCTTGAAATTGAACGACGGGCGAATGAACTGATTGGCTGCGATGCGCCGATCGAGCACTACGCGGTTCAAGGCCTGGAAGACGCGCGTTTGTGGACCTACGACGGCATCGAAATCCCGTGCGGTGGTACGCACCTCGATTCGCCTCGGCGCATCGGGCGTCTTAGCGTCAAGCGCAAACGCCTGGGTAAAGGCAAGGAACGGCTGATCTGCGTGTTCCCCGAGGCCGAAATCGACTTGTCCACTTATCACGAGCACGCACTATGAACAGCACGTTACCGCGGCGCACGTACCTGTACTTCACGGCACAGTCGATCAACCTGACGACTGCCGTGATGTCGGTGACGATGGCCGCCATTGTCGGGGCTGCGCTGGCGCCTGATGCCGCATGGTCCACGGTGCCGTACGGGTTCCAGTTTCTGTGCCTGATGTTGGCAACTTATCCGGTCTCCAAGCTGATGAGCCGCATCGGCCGTAAAAAGGCGTTCATGCTGGGCGCGATTCCCCTGGCGCTGTCTGGCGTCAGCGGCTTTCTGGCGGTGGAGCACCAGCATTTTTCAACGCTGGTCCTCAGCCACTCTGCATTGGGTGTGTACATCGCGTTCGCCAATTTCAACCGGTTCGCGGCAACCGACAATCTTTCCCAGGCCTTGAAGCCCAAGGCACTTTCGCTGGTCGTGGCGGGCGGGGTCATTGCTGCTGTCGTCGGGCCGACGCTTACCGAGTGGCTGCGTGACGTGGGTGGTTACCCCCTGTTTTCGCTGTGTTATGCCGCGTTTGTCGGCCTGGCGTTGCTTTCATTGTTGATTGCGCTGTGCCTGCCCAACGATGCCGGTAAGGCCAGCGCGGTCAACAGCGCAGCAAAGCCGGCCAGTGTCCGTGCCGAGCCGGCAGGCCCGAGCGTGGTTGTGGCAATGGCTGTCGCTGCGCTGGGCTACGGGATCATGAACCTGCTGATGATCCAGGCCTCGATGCACATGAAACACATGCACGAGGACTTCACTGACGTCCGCCTGGCGATCCAGTGGCATGTGATTGCCATGTTTGCCCCGTCGTTCTTCACCGGCGCCATCATCCAGCGGCTGGGTATCAAGACCACCATTTGCGCGGGCCTGGCCCTGTTGGTCGGTTGCTCGGCGATGAATATCTGGTCGCACAGCTACGCCATGATGACCCTGGCACTGATTGCCCTCGGGCTGGGCTGGAACCTCACTTACGTAGGCGGAGGTGCCTTGCTGGCCCAGTCACTGCAGAACAGCCCGGCAGCGATGCAGATGCAGGGCAAGAACGACCTGGCCATTGCCATTTTTGCCACCCTCGGCGCATTCAGCCCCTCGTTGTTGCTGAGCTCGGTTGGCTGGGACGGTACCAACGCCATCTGCATGGTCCTCTGCCTGGGGCTGCTGGTTGCCACTGCCGGCCTGCTGCAGAACAAGGTCGGCCTGCAAACGTCAATGGAAGGTAGCCGCAAATGAGCGAGCTCATCAGTGTCAGCGATCGTATCTACACCAAGCTGGAAATGAACAACCCGGGCGGTAGCCACAAATACCGGGCGGCGCGGCGGATCGTCGAACATGCCGTGCGCAAGGGTGAGATCATTCCCGGGGTGACGACCGTCATCGAAAAAACCGGTGGCAGCTTCGGCTTTGGCTTGCTGGCGGCCTGCCACAAGTACCAGGTCGCCGTAGAGCTGGCGGTCGGGCTGAGCTTCAGCCAGACCAAGCGGGATCTGCTGGAGTGTTTCGGTGCTCGGCTGATCGGCAAGGAAATGCTGATGGCCGGTGCCTCACCCAAGGACGTGGTGATGCATCACCTGGATAACCAGGCCGCGTTGGGTAAGTCATACTTCTACACCGACCAGTTCAACAACCCGGTGGGCATCGAGGCCCATCGTTATCAGACCGCCAGTGAACTGGCCCTGCAACTGACCAACGCCGGGGCAGGGCGGCAGATCCTGTTCGTGGGCTGTGCGGGTACTGGCGCCAGTTTCACGGGTATCACCCTGGGGCTGAAAGACCATGGCTTCGACGTGTCGACGGTGCTGGTCGACCCCAATGGCTGTGATTCGAGGGCTGGCGTGTTCGCCGATCATCGTTTTGAAGGCATGGCCGTGGGCGTTTGCCCGCCGTTCATGGACTGGTCGCTGGTGGACGAGCGGGCTCAGGTGCAACATGCAGAAATGCTCGCCGCACAGCGCTGGTTCTACATGCAGAGTGGCATTTTTGTCGGTAATACAGCCGCTGCCTGCCTGGCGGTTGCCCAGCGCATGGCCCAGCACCCGCGGTATGTCGAGACCACTCTGGTGACCATCGCCTATGATGCCGGCCTCTGGTATCAGGATCTGCTGGGGGCTAACCGGCGAAAGGCCGCGTAGCCACCTGTGTCAGGCCCATGGTCCAGAGGCTGGCACGCTACCTGGGGAGCGGGCAAGCACGCGAAGCATGCGACGCGGTGTATGGCACGGGCTTCGCCCGTGTTCGCGGGCGCGCCCGCTCCCACAGTGATCGCGCAATCGCTCAGATGTTGAATCGCGTCAGTCGATCAGGCGCCGTGGCACTTCTTGTACTTCTTCTCGCTACCGCACGGGCACGGGTCGTTGCGGCCAACGTCCTTCAGGGCGTTGCGCACCGGTTCTTGGGTGCCGTGGTTGCAGTGCGGGCCGTGTACATGGCCGTGGTCGTGGTGGTGATCATGGTCATGGTTGCAGTCAGGGCCATGAACGTGGGGTTGTTGGGACATTGCAGGGTTACTCCGGTATGTGATCGCCGGGGATTATCTCACCACTGCGCGAGATGTGCAGGTCCCGATGGATGAGCAACCCGGTCGCCAGTTCGCCCTGCAGGGTGTAATGCAGCGGCTGCTTGCTTCTGAGCAGCTTGGCCAGTGGCTTCAGGTGCTGCCACAGGTTGGTTCGTGCGGTGATCTTGAAAGTGCGCCGTGCATGCCCGCCCACGCTGCGCCATACGCTGGCTTCATCCTGCACCAGTAGCAGGTCATTGAGGCGTATTGCATACGACACGTTGCGAATGAACAGGCGGCTGTCATTGGGGTTGTCGACCCGCAGGTGCAGCACGAACTCCTGTTCCAGCAACCTGGCCTTGACCGTTTCGACCTCGACCAGATGCACTTCGGGCTCGCGCCAGTCCTCGCCCCAACTGGCACAGCCCGTCAGCCATGCCAGTAGCGCACCGAGCAGTAGCAGACGGGTGCGCTTGATCATGTTCAGTTCCCTACGTAGCTGGCGCAGCATTTCTTGAATTTGTGCCCGCTGGCGCAGGGGCAGGGGTCGTTGCGCCCGGCCTTCAACCCGACCGTTGGGTCGATGAAGTACCAGCGGCCGGCATGCTGGACGAACGCCGAGCGTTCGCGGTGCTGATGATCGCCGTCTTGGTCGTGCCAGCGTGCGGTGAAGGTGACGAAGCTGTGCTCGGGTTGGCCGCCCAGCACTTCTGCGCTTTCCACTTCCAGGCCCAGCCAGGTGCTCTGTGCACTCCAGTCGGCCATGGCAGCACGGTCCAGGCCGGCTTGCTGGGCCGGTAGGGTGGTGGCTACCAGGTAGTCGACAAGGCCCAGCACGTAGGCACTGTAGCGTGAGCGCATCAGGGCCTGGGCATCCGGTGCCGGGGTACCGGCATGGTAATGCCCGCAGCAGGCGTCAAGCAGGTTGCCACTGCCACAAGGGCAGACCGAGACACTCATCATCACCACCAGTACTTGCCGAAGTTTTCAGGGTTGGCCCAGAACCTGGCATTGAGCCAGTCCGGGACCTGCTTATAGTCATGTAGATCATAGGTGAACAGGCTCAAAACCTGTTGCTCACGGCAGAATTTCTCGCTGGCCGACATGGCCAGGGCAAAAAAGTCGGTGTCCTGCCAGCCGCAGGCAGCCAGGTCGGCCAGCACTGCAACCCGGCTGGCATTGAGGTTGCGAATACCGCCGAGCAGCTCCAGGCCGGTGCGCTTGGGCAAGTGTTCCAGGCAGTCCACCAGCACCGCCAGGTCAAAGCGCTTGGCGGCCAGTTCGGCCGGCAGCGGGCCAGGGGCGGCGGTGTCGATGGTCACCTGGGGGTGCGCCTGGGCGAAGGCGTCCAGCGCTGGAAAGCGCGTACCCACCAGCAGCAGCCGTTGTGGAGTGAAGCGCTCGAGCAGGGCTGCCAGGGCCTGTTGCGGGGTGCGTGTGGAGAAACCTTCGGTCATTGCCATTCCTCGTTCAAGTCATCCAAGACTAGCGGGCCGCGGCGTGCGGGCAAAGGGGCATGTGACCGTGTCGTAGCTTATTGCTGGCAGGGTTGGAATGCGCGGTCTTTACTCCCAGAGATCGGCCTTATGCCGATTCCCCCTAGGAGAAGCAATGAAATGAGCATAGTACGCACAGCGTTACCCCTGGTACTGCTCACCAGTGTGTTGACTGGTTGTGCAGGTTTGCAAAAAACCGACTGGCCGAAATGTGCCGCCGTCGGGGGTGTAGGCGGCGCCGCCCTGGGCGCCATCGAAAGCTCCAGCTGGGCTGGCTGGGGCGCGTTGCTGGGCGGTGGCCTGGCGGCGGGCTATTGCTGGGCCCATGGCGATGGCGACGAGGATGGCGACGGCGTGCCAGACAGCCGTGACAAGTGCCCTGGCACCCCGCGTGGTGTGCAGGTCGACGCCAACGGATGCCCGCCTGAGCCGGTTGCGGTGGTCGAAGAAGTGGTGGTGCAGAAGGAAGAAGTCATTGTCATCCGCGATGTGCACTTCGAGTTCGATTCTGCGCGCCTGACGGCCAGTGACAAAGAGCGCCTCAACACCATTGCCACGCGCCTGAAACAGGAAGCGCCCTCTGCCCGCCTTAGCGTCAGCGGCCATACCGACAGCGTCGGTTCCGACAGCTACAACCAGAAACTGTCCGAGCGACGTGCCCATTCGGTGACCGATTACCTGGTCGAGAGCGGTGTACCGCGCAGCAGCTTCGTTTCGGTGGTCGGCGCGGGTGAAACCCAGCCTGTGGCAGACAACGCCACGGCCGAAGGGCGTGCCATGAACCGTCGTACCGAGATCAAGATCCAGCGGTAAGACGGCGGGCGCCCGTGCCTCGAGCAGTGGCACGGGCGCGTCTTCATGCCGGCCAGCCGTTTGTGGCCAATGACACAGGAGCATTCAGCATGAGTGTGACGTCGAAGGCGGCACTGCCGCTGTTGGTGGCTGCCAGCCTGCTCGCGGGCTGCGCTACGCACAGCGATGGCAGCGCGCCCCTCAATCAAAGGACCTGGCCCATCTGTAGCCTGCTGGGCGGCTTGGTCGGTGGTGGCCTTGGGGCCATCGAGAGTTCTTCCTGGGCTGCCGGTGGCGGCGCCTTGGGTGCCATCGCCGGCGGGCTGATTTGTTACGCCCAGGACGGTGACGAAGATGGTGACGGCATTTTCGACCGGCGCGATCACTGCCCCGAGACCCCTGCCAACACGGCGGTCGACCACATGGGTTGCCCACTGAAGCAGTACCCGGCCGCGCCACCTGCCAGTGCACCCGAACCCTCGCCAGAGGTGATCACCCTCGATGACAACGGCGCGGTGATGTTCGCCTTCGACTCCGCCGAACTGACGCTGGCGGCCCAGCAACGCCTGCAAGGCCTGGTGGCGAAACTCAATTCACCGACGGTGACCAAGGTCCGTGTGATCGGGCACACCGACGGTGTGGGCTCCGACAGCTACAACCAGGCACTTTCCGAACGCCGCGCCAGCAGCGTTGCCGAGTACCTGATCGGCCAGGGCCTGGAGATGGGCAAGGTCACCAGCCAGGGCCGTGGGGAAAGCGAGCCGGTTACCGACAACGAAACCGAGGAGGGCCGCGCGCGCAACCGACGGGTGGAGCTGCACCTCAACTGAGTGGTGCTGGCGCCTGTCTTGGCCTTGCCGTTAATGTTGTTCGCACGGTTTGCTCGATCAGGCCACCTCGACATGACAACTCTCTATAGGGGCGTGGTATGAAGTTCATCCTGGGCCTGGGCAAGGTCCTGACGGTCGCTTTCTGGGGGGTGGTGCTGTTCAATCAGCTGATGCCACAACCCTTGCCCTTCAATCTGCTGATCAATGCCGCAGGCATCGTCTTGTTTGGCCTGCACCTGCTTGAAGTGCTGTTTTTCAATCGCAGCCTGCGCGGGCGCAGTCACCGCTGGTTTGACCGTTTGCAAATCCTGTTGACGGGTATCTTCCATGTCATGTCCATTCCCCGTCCGCGGGAGGCGCCGCGGGTGAACTGATCTTGCAGCGCCTCTGATGCTCACTGCGATCCCTTGCCAGGAGCGGGCTTGCCCACGAGCACCGGCAACGCCGGCGCCATGCACCGTGGCACCGGCTTCGCTGCAGGTTTCACGCAGCGCCTGTCAGATGACCAGTCGCGAACTGGCCACCGCCACCACTGCCAGCCCCAGCAGCAGATTGACACCCACCATCCGCCGAATGCGCCCCAGTACCGCCGCACCCGCCGGCCAGTCCTCGGCCTGCACCGCTGCCTTCAATTCCGGCAGCAGCAACGCCTGAATGCGCATGAACAAGGCAAACATGGCGATCCCGCCACCGATCATCACGTGCACGTACCGGGGCGCTGTCTCGAAACCGCTGAAGCGCATGTGCAACATGCCGATACCACTTATCGCCAAAATCGCCACCGCCAGCCAGACCCAGCCGAAGAAGCGTCGGAAAACTTCCACCCACAAGCGCAGGCGGGCAGGCCCTTCAAGGGCTGCAACCGTTGCCGGGCGCAGCACCAGCCAGGCGAAGAACATGCCGCCGACCCATACGAGTGCGGCCAGAACATGCAGGGTGTAGGGCAGGGCAAAGGCGAGCATTCGGATCTCCATGCGGCAGAAAGGGCAATAGCGGGGTATGATAGCCGCCCCATGCGAAACACTGAAAATATATCCAGCCCTCCGGGCGCCTGCAGACCATGATCAGCAACGAACTCAAAGCCACTATCCAGGGCGCCTATTCGCGTTTTCTCGAAGCCAAGAGCCTCAAGCCGCGCTATGGCCAGCGCCTGATGATCGCCGAAGTGGCCAAGGTGCTTGGCGACATTGCCTGCGACGATGAAGGCCGCCGCGCTGGCGAGCCTGCCGTGGTGGCCGTGGAAGCGGGCACCGGTACCGGCAAGACGGTAGCCTACAGCCTGGCAGCCATCCCGGCGGCCAAGGCCGCCGGCAAACGCCTGGTGATCGCCACGGCCACCGTGGCCCTGCAGGAACAGATCGTCTTCAAGGACCTGCCCGACCTGATGCGCAGCAGCGGCCTCAACTTCAGTTTCGCCCTGGCCAAGGGCCGTGGCCGCTATCTGTGCCTGTCCAAGCTCGACATCCTGTTGCAGGAAGGCCACGCCCAGTCAGCCACGGCTCAGTTGTTCGAGGAAGAAGGCTTCCGCATCGAAGTCGACGAGCGCAGCCAGAAGCTGTTCAACAGCATGATCGAGAAGCTTGCCGGCAACCGCTGGGACGGTGACCGTGACAGCTGGCCAGAGGCCCTGGAAGACCAGGACTGGGCACGGCTGACCACCGACCACAGCCAGTGCACCGGCCGCCACTGCCCCAACTTCCAGCAGTGCGTGTTCTACAAGGCCCGCGAAGGCATGGGCAAGGTCGATGTGATCGTCACCAACCACGACATGGTCCTGGCCGACCTGGCCCTGGGTGGCGGTGCGGTGTTACCCGACCCGCGCGATACCATGTACGTGTTCGACGAAGGCCATCATCTGCCAGACAAGGCCATCGGCCATTTCGCCCACTATTCGCGGCTGCGTTCCACCGCCGACTGGCTGGAACAGACCGCCAAGAACCTGACCAAATTGCTGGCCCAGCATCCGCTGCCCGGCGACCTGGGCAAGTACATCGAGCAGGTGCCGGAGCTGGCGCGAGAAGTACGCACCCAGCAGCAGTTCATGTTCACCCTTTGTGAACAGGTGGCTGACTTCCGTCCCAGCGAGGACACCGAAGGCCGTGAGCGCCCGCGTTACCGTTTCGAGGGTGGGGTGGTGCCGGAGCAGATTCGTGAAGTGGGCATCGAACTGAAAAAGGGCTTTGCCCGCCTCAACGATCTGTTCACCCGCCTGGCTGACCTGCTCAAGGAAGGCATGGACGGCGAGGTCAATATCGGCATCGCCAGCCACCAGGCCGAAGAGTGGTATCCGCTGTTCGGCAGCCTGGTCACCCGTGCCCAGGGTAACTGGGAGCTGTGGACGGCCTTCACCGCCGAAGACCCGGAAGACAGCCCGCCCATGGCGCGCTGGCTGACGTTGGCCGAAAGTGGCGCGCTGTTCGACATCGAAGTCAACGCCAGCCCCATCCTCGCCGCCGATATGCTGCGGCGCAGCCTGTGGAGCGTGGCCCACGGCGCGCTGGTGACCTCGGCGACATTGACCGCGCTGGGCAAGTTCGACCGTTTCCGCATGCGTTCGGGGTTGCCGCGCGACGCAGTCACCTGCGTGGTGCCCAGCCCGTTCGTGCATGGCGATGCCGGCCTGTTGCGGGTCCCCGACCTGCAGGCCGACCCACGCGATGCAGCAGCGCACACCGCGGCGATCATCCGCGAGCTGCCGAACATCGTCGAGGATGCCCGTGGCGCGCTGGTGTTGTTCTCGTCACGCAAGCAGATGCAGGATGTGTTTGATGGTCTGGACCGTGACTGGCGCAAGCTGGTGCTCATCCAGGGTAACCTTTCAAAGCAGGAAACCCTGAACAAGCACAAGGCGCGGGTCGACGATGGCCAGCACAGCGTGCTGTTTGGCCTGGCCAGCTTTGCCGAAGGTGTCGACCTGCCGGGTGCGTATTGCGAGCACGTGGTCATCGCCAAGATTCCCTTTGCTGTGCCCGACGACCCGGTCGAAGCTGCGCTGGCCGAGTGGATCGAGGCACGTGGCGGCAACCCGTTCATGGAAATTGCCGTGCCTGACGCCTCGTTGAAGCTGATCCAGGCCTGCGGCCGCCTTCTGCGTACCGAGCAGGATCGCGGCGTTATCACCTTGCTTGACCGGCGCTTGGTCACGCAGCGCTACGGCAAGGCTATTCTCAATGCGCTGCCGCCGTTCCGGCGGGAAATTTCCTGACCGCCGGAGCACTTGCGCCGGCGCATTGTCCATCACCCGTCTTGGGCCCATCAGGGTCCTGAAGGAGAGCCCCAGCCTTATGATCCGCCGCACCCTGCCCGCCGTATTCGCCTTGTTGTGCAGTTCGCCCTTGCTGGCCGGGCAGCAGACGCTGTTCAGCTTCGTGCGCCCGGCTTCGGTGGTCAATGTGGCGACGGTGGATGCCGGCATGCCGCAGTACAACGCGGAACAAACGGCCGAGGGCGAGGTGTTGCGGCGTGTGGTGTTCAACCCGGCCCAGCAGCCGACCCTGCGCCTGAGCCCGCAGAGCGGGGTGTGGGACTGGTCCGCCGGGCAGTTCCTGACCTTGCGCCTGCAAAGTGCCATGGATTGGGCATTGACCGTGGATGTCACCGTGCAAGGCAGCGATGGCCGCACCTTGACCAGCCGTATCGACCTGCCCGCGGGTCCCGCACAAACCGTGCTGGTGCCCCTGACGGCCAGTTCGCCGTTGGACCAGGGCATGCGCGCCGGCCCACCGATGCCCTGGAACCATGGTGGTCAGCGCCTTCTTTTGACCAGCAGTGCCGGTGCAATCGACCTCAAACAGGTGACCTCGGTCAGCTTGAGCATCCCCAGCCCCAAGGTGGCGCAGAGCCTGCTGATCGAGCGTGTCGGTATCCAGGATGACAACCAGGCGTACAGGGCGGCTTACCACGAGCTGATTGATGCTTATGGCCAGTCGACTCGCGGTAACTGGCCCGAGAAGGTATCCAGTGACGAGCAGCTCAAGGCGGCCGATACCCGTGAACAGCAACAGCTCAAGGGCTGGTTGGCAGAGCGTGGCAAGCAGCGATTGGACGCTTACGGTGGCCTGGTGGGCGGGCCGGCCTTTGCAGCCAAGGGCTTCTTTCGCACTGAAAAGCGTGATGGCCGCTGGTACCTGGTAACGCCGGATGGGCACCCGTTCTATTCTCTGGGGGTGAACGCCGTGGCGGCAGACGGCGGGCGTACGTATGTCGCCGGGCGCGAAGGCATGTTCAAGGCCTTGCCCGCTGAGGGCGATGCATTGGCGGCGTTCTATGGCGAAAGCAACAACGACGATGGCAATGCCTCGTCGCAAGGGCGCAATTTCAAGCAGGGGCGCTGGTTCGACTTCTACGCCGCCAACCTGCAGCGTACTTATGGCAAACCCTGCCCGCCCGCAGTGGAGGGCCAGCCAGCCGATTGCGCGCCGCCGTTGCTGGATGCCGACCGCTGGCAGGCGCATGCGCTTGATCGCCTTCAGGCCTGGGGGTTCAACACCGTTGGCAACTGGAGCGAGCCGGCGCTTGGTCAAGCCAGACGCATGCCGTATACCTTGCCGCTGTCGATCGTAGGCGACTACGCCAGCATCAGCACTGGCATGGACTGGTGGGGCCGCATGCCCGACCCGTTCGACCCGCGTTTTGCCATGGCCACCGAGCGTGCCGTGGCCATCGCCGCGCGTGATCACCGTGACGACCCTTGGCTCATCGGTTACTTCGCAGATAACGAACTGGCCTGGGCAGCCCCTGGAAGCGACCCCAAGAGCCGCTATGGCCTGGCCTACGGCACCTTGCGCCTGACCACCGACGTGCCAGCCAAACGCGCATTCCTCAAGCAGTTGCGCGACAAGTATCGCAACCAGGAAGGGTTGTCCAAGGCCTGGGGCATCGAACTGACCGCCTGGGAACTCATGGAAGATCCTGGCTTCGAGGCGCCGTTGCCTGACCCGGAACACCCGGAAATCGAACGGGACTACCAGCACTTCCAGCGGGTATTTGCCGAGACCTACTTCAAGACCATTTCCGATTCGTTGAAGTGGCATGCGCCCAATCACATGCTCCTGGGTGGCCGCTATGCGGTCAGCACACCGGAGGCGGTCAAGGCCTGCGCCGAGTTCTGCGATGTTCTGAGCTTCAACTTCTATACCCTCAAGCCACAGGACGGCTACGACTTTGTCCGCCTGGCGGAGCTGGACAAGCCGGTGCTGGTGTCCGAGTTCCAGTTCGGCTCGCGTGATCGCGGGCCGTTCTGGCCGGGGCCATTGGAGCTGGCGCGGGAAGAGGATCGCGGCCCGGCCTATGCAAACTTCCTCAAGGCCGCCATGGCGCAGCCGATGATCGTTGGCGCGCACTGGTTCCAGTACCTCGACCAACCGGCCAGCGGTCGCCTGCTCGATGGTGAGAACGGCCACCTCGGGTTGGTGGCGATTACCGATATGCCCTATCCAGGGTTTGTCGATGCCGTGCGCAAAAGCAATCTGCAAACCATGAACCAACTGCGTGCCGAGCTGGAAAAACCGGCCCCCTGAGATCAGGCAGATGCAGTCAACCCAGGTGAGAGCGGCCTTGTGTCGCGACCACTTGGCCCAAGCCTGTTTGCAAAACACCCAACTACTGAAACAATGCACACCTTTTTGGATATGGTCGTACGGAGAGCAGCGGGTGCAGATCCAGGGTCACTATGAGCTGAAGTTCGAAGCTGTGCGCGAAGCTTTTGCCGCACTGTTCGATGATCCCCAGGAGCGTGGCGCCGCGCTGTGCATCCAGGTGGGTGGCGAAACCGTCGTTGACCTGTGGGCCGGCAGTGCCGACAAGGACGGCCAGCAGGCCTGGCACAGCGATACCATCGCCAACCTGTTCTCCTGCACCAAGACTTTCGCGGCCGTTACCGCCCTGCAGCTGGTCGGCGAGGGCAAGCTGGCCCTCGATGCCCCGGTGGCCAACTACTGGCCCGAGTTCGCCCAGGCGGGTAAGCAGTCGATCACCTTGCGTCAGCTACTCAGCCACCGTGCCGGCTTACCGGCCATACGCAAGCTGTTGCCGGCTGAAGCCTTGTATGACTGGCAGTTCATGGTCGATGCCCTGGCAGCCGAGACACCGTGGTGGACGCCAGGCACAGAACACGGCTATGCCGCCATCACCTATGGCTGGCTGATCGGCGAGCTGATTCGCCGTGCCGACGGCCGTGGCCCTGGCGACTCGATCGTGGCCCGCACCGCCCGCCCATTGGGGCTGGATTTCCATGTTGGCCTGGCCGACGAAGAGTTCCACCGCGTGGCGCATATCGCCCGTGGCAAGGGCAATGCTGGAGACAGTGCAGCGCAACGCTTGCTGCAGGTGACCATGCGCGAGCCTGAGGCACTGTCGACCCGTGCCTTTACCAATCCGCCCGCGATACTGACCAGCACCAACAAACCGGAATGGCGGCGCATGCAGCAGCCAGCGGCCAATGGCCATGGCAACGCACGCAGCCTGGCGGGGTTCTATGCCGGGCTGCTGGACGGCAGCCTGCTTGAATCCGAACTGCTCGATGAGCTGACCCGCGAGCATAGCCTTGGCCAGGACCGTACCTTGCTCACCCAGACCCGTTTCGGCCTGGGCTGCATGCTCGACCAGCCCGATGTGGCCAATGCCACCTTTGGTCTCGGCGCCCGCGCCTTTGGCCACCCCGGTGCCGGTGGTTCGGTCGGTTTTGCCGACCCGGAGTACGATGTGGCCTTCGGTTTTGTGGTCAATACCCTCGGCCCTTACGTGCTGATGGACCCACGCGCCCAGAAACTGGTACGCGTCCTTGCCAGTTGCCTTTGATCGGGTAATGCGGGTATTGCTACACCCCTTTGACTATCCTCAATGCCAACGCCTGAAGTTCGTAGGCAAAATATCTTTCTATTTCATGGTGTATCGCTGATGTCTTCACATAAAACCTTAGCACTCGCCCTGTGCCTGACCGCCGTTACCGGCTGCGCCAGTCACTCCCCGGACGGCTCCAAGGAAGGTGGCTCCAGCTGGTGGCCTTTCGGTTCGGACAAGGTTGCCGAGCAGGAAGTGAAGTCAGCCGTCACTGAAAACGTGGCCAAAGCCGATGCCAAATCCGAAAGCTCCAGCCGCTGGTGGTGGCCGTTTGGCGGTGACGACAAGCAAGCCAAGGGGCCGGTGGTGCCAAAGATCGATCAGAAGGCCACTCAGGCCTGGCTGGACGAATACGAGCCCAAGCTGCGCGAAGCGATCAAGGACAGCAAGCTGGAGCTGGAGCGTCGTGACAATGTGCTGGCGGTAACCCTGCCGGTGGACAGCTCGTACAATCCCGATCGCCCGAACATGTTGCTGCCCATGTCCCTGGGCCCGATCACCCGCGTCGCCAAGACAGTCGAAGGCGACCCCAAGACTGCCGTACTGGTACTGGGCCATGCCGACAGCAGCGGTGCCGCCGTTGCCAACCAGAAGCTCAGCCTGGAGCGCGCCGCTTCGGTATCGGCCATCTTCCGCCTCAGCGGCCTGCAGCGTGACCGCCTGACCCTCAAGGGCATGGGTTCGGTGATGCCGCGCGCTGCCAACGACAGCGCCGAGGGGCGCGCCCTGAACCGCCGCGTGGAAATGTTGCTGACCCCGCAAAACACCATGGTCGCGCTGCTGGCCAAATACCAGCAGGCCGCCCCGGCACCCGCCCCGGCCTCGATGGTGGCGGTGCAGGATGCTAAGGCACCCGCCGCCAAGGCCGCTGGCAGCAAACCGGCCGTCAAGGCTGCGGTGAAGAAACCTGTAGCCAAGGCCAAAACGCCTGCGAAGACTGCAGCCAAGAAAAAAGCTGCGCCGGCCAAGCCTGCCGCCAAGAAAGCTGCCGTTGACAAGAAAGTAGCTGCCAACAGCCCTGCGAAGACCAACTGATCGTCAAGGAACCGCAGTAATGACCCAATCCCTGGCCGATATGCGCCGCGACTACACCCGTGATGGCCTGGCCGAAGCCCAGGCACCAGGGGAGCCGTTCGCCCTGTTCCACCAGTGGTTCGCCGATGCGGTGAAAACCGAGCAGGTACCGGTAGAAGCCAACGCCATGACCTTGGCCACGGTGGACGGCGAAGGTCGCCCGCATTGCCGTGTTTTGCTGTTGAAGGGGCTCGACGAGCAGGGTTTCACCTTCTTCACCAACTATGACAGCGCCAAGGGCCAGCAACTGCAAGCCAACCCCTTTGCGGCAATGACCTTCTTCTGGCCGGCCCTGGAGCGTCAGGTGCGCATCGAGGGCCGGGTGCAGAAGGTCACGGCGCAGGAGTCGGATGCCTACTACCAGGTACGCCCGCTGGGCAGTCGCCTGGGGGCTTGGGCTTCGCCACAGAGCCGCGTGATTGCCGGGCGTGAAGAGCTGGAGGGCCTGGTTAAGGCCACCGAAGCGCGTTTCTCCGACACCCAGCCGCACTGCCCTGAGCATTGGGGGGGATACCGTTTGTTGCCCGAGCGCATCGAGTTCTGGCAGGGGCGGGCAAGCCGCCTGCATGATCGTTTGAACTATCGGCTGGTGGACGGGCAGTGGCTGCGAGAGCGGCTGGCGCCCTGAGCAACTGGGGCCGCCAAGCGGCCCCAGCCATTGATCAAGCTACCCCGGATAACCTGCCGCCTCGCGCTCCAACCACCCCGCCAGTTGCTTACGCCCCACCTTCTCCTGGCGCGCCTGCGCCAACCTTTCCAGCATGAACGCGCGTTTTTCAGGATCGGCCCCTGCCAGCGACAACGCCAGGTCGCGGTCCATCCAGCGGCGCATGCGCACATACAACCACCAGTGGAAATACAGTCCCGTAACGGTGGTGACCACGACGATGAAGTAATCCATGGCTATGCTTGGTCTCACTTGAAAGGCCTTCGACACAGCCCGGCAGGCTGTACCCCGGCTGAATGAAAACAATTTTATTACGTTTGTACCGTGACAGCCGTCAATGTGCAGCGTCTAATGAGCACCTGACTTATGGAGACTTTACCCATGCGTAAATCCGCTTTGCTGGTGGCGACCTTTACCACCATGTCGCTGCTGCTGGGGGGCTGTGCCTCGAGCCTGACCGGTGACAGCTACTCTCGTGACGAAGCCCGCCGCGTGCAAACCGTGCGTATGGGTACCATCGAATCCCTGCGTCCGGTCAAGATCGAGGGTACCAAGACCCCGATTGGCGGCGGTGCCGGTGCCATCGTGGGTGGCGTAGCTGGCAGCGCCGTGGGCGGTGGCCGTGGCAGCATCGTGGCTGCCGTGATCGGTGCCGTGGCCGGTGGCTTGGCGGGTTCCGCAGCAGAAGAAGGCCTGACCCGTACTCAAGGTGTCGAAATTACCGTTCGTGAAGATGATGGCAGCATGCGCGCCTATGTGCAGGCCGTACAGGAGAACGAAGTCTTCCGCGTTGGCGAGCGCGTGCGCATCATGACAGTTGACGGTACCAGCCGCGTTTCGCACTGACCGTAGTGCAGTAAAACAAAACCCCGACATGGCTGATGCCCGTCGGGGTTTTTTCATGCTTCAGCCAAGTCAGGCAACGTTGGTTTTGCGGCTGGCCATTGCGGTGACGGCGTAGCCGATCACCGCGGCAAAGAACGAACCAGTAAGAATACCCATGCGGTCCATGCCTGCATACTCACTGCTACCCGGGGCGAAGGCGAGCGAGCCTACGAACAGGCTCATGGTGAAGCCAATGCCGCAGAGTATCGCCACCCCCAGAATTTGCCCCCAACCCGCACCCGCAGGCAGCGCGGCCAGGCGCAGCTTGACCGCGACCCAGGTCAGGCCGAACACCCCCACGGTCTTGCCCAGCAACAGGCCGACCGTGATGCCCATCGGCACGGGGTGGGTGAAGCTGTCTACGGTCATGCCTGCCAGCGAAACGCCGGCATTGGCGAAGGCGAAAATTGGCAGGATGGCGTAGGCCACCCAAGGGTGCAGGGCGTGTTCCAGCGCCAAAAGAGGCGACGATTCAGCATTGCGTGTACGCAGCGGGATGCACAGGGCCAGGGCTACACCGGCCAGAGTGGCGTGCACGCCACTTTTGAGCACGCAGACCCACAGGATCAGGCCAACGATCATGTAGGGCCCGAGCTTGACGACGCCAAGCCGGTTCATCGCCACCAGCACCACCAGACAGGCCGCAGCCAGCAGCAGCGACACACTCGACAGGGTGCCGGAGTAGAACAGGGCGATGACAATGATCGCACCCAGGTCGTCGATGATCGCCAGGGTCATCAGGAACAACTTCAGTGACACCGGTACGCGCTTGCCGAGCAGGGCCAGGACGCCGAGGGCGAAGGCGATGTCGGTGGCGGTAGGGATCGCCCAGCCTGCTACGGCTGCAGGGTTGTCACGGTTGATGAACCAGTAGATCAGCGCTGGCACCACCATGCCGCCCACGGCTGCGGTGGCAGGCAGAATCACTTGTGAGGGTTTGGACAGGTGACCGTCGACCACCTCGCGTTTGACCTCCAGGCCGATGAGCAGGAAGAACAGGGCCATCAGGCCGTCGTTGATCCACAGTAGCAACGGCTTGGCGATGTTCAGCGCGCCGACCTGGACGGCGACGGGTACGTCGAGCAAGCCGCCGTACAGGTCGGACAGTGGCGAGTTGTTGATGATCAGGGCCAGAACGGCGGCGGCGATCAGCAGCAGGCCGCTGGCAGCTTCGAGCTGGAAGAAACGGGTAAACAGGCTACGCACGGGCTGTAGGCCCTCCATGAGCAGTTTACGAAGGGTACGGGCGTACACCCTAGCCTGTGACGATGTTCCTTAAAACAAAAAAAATATTCGTTTTTGTTATATGTTTTTGCTGGCAGGCCTGGGGCAAGCCTAGATGGATTTGGGGAAGGATGGGGGAGGGGAAGTCTGGAGTAGGTGCTGGAATAGTCTGGTGCCGGACCGGGCCCTTTCGCGGGTAAACCCGCNTGTAGGAGCGGGTTTACCCGCGAAGAGGCCCTGTCAGTCGATAAAGAGTCAGAGGCCGAGCATATCCCGCGCCACCGCCTCTGCGATGCGAATGCCATCCACACCGGCTGACAGGATCCCGCCCGCGTACCCGGCCCCTTCACCCGCCGGGAACAGCCCTTTGAGGTTCAGGCTCTGGTAATCCTCACCGCGGGTAATCCGCAGTGGCGACGAGGTACGCGTCTCGATCCCGGTCAACACCGCATCATGCAGGTTATAGCCCTTGATCTGCCGGTCGAACGCCGGCAGTGCCTCCCGAATCGCCTCAATGGCGAAGTCCGGCAGGCTCGGCGCCAGGTCACCCAAGGTCACGCCCGGCTTGTAGGACGGCTCGACACTGCCCAGTGCGGTCGAGGGCCGGCCGGCGACAAAATCACCCACCAGCTGCGCTGGGGCCTGGTAGTTGCTGCCGCCCATTACATAGGCGTGCGCCTCCAGGCGCTCCTGCAGTTCGATACCGGCCAACGGGCCACCCGGGTAGTCGCGCTCGGGGTCGATGCCGACGACGATGCCGGAGTTGGCGTTGCGCTCGTTACGCGAATACTGGCTCATGCCGTTGGTGACGACTCGCCCAGGCTCGCTGGTGGCCGCGACCACGGTGCCACCCGGACACATGCAGAAGCTGTATACCGAGCGGCCATTCTTGGCGTGGTAAACCAGCTTGTAGTCGGCGGCACCCAGTTTCGGGTGGCCGGCGTACTTGCCCAGACGTGCCTTGTCTATCAGCGTTTGCGGGTGCTCGATACGGAAGCCCACCGAGAACGGCTTGGCTTCCATGTAGACACCTTTGGCGTGCAGCATGCGGAAGGTGTCGCGGGCGCTGTGGCCCAGGGCCAATACCACATGGCGAGAGTGCAACTGCTCGCCGCTTTCAAGCACTACACCGGTCAGTTGGCCATCTTCGATCAACAGGTCGGTGACCTTCTCCTGGAAGCGCACGTCGGCCCCCAGGGCGATCATGTCCTGGCGCATCTGTTCGACCATGCCGGTGAGGCGGAAGGTGCCGATGTGCGGCTTGTTGATGTACAGGATTTCGTCTGGCGCACCGGCCTTAACGAATTCTTCCAGCACTTTGCGGCCGTGGTGTTGCGGGTCCTTGATCTGGCTGTACAGCTTGCCGTCCGAGAAGGTACCGGCGCCGCCTTCACCGAACTGCACGTTGGACTCAGGGTTGAGCACGCTCTTGCGCCACAGGCCCCAGGTGTCCTTGGTGCGCTGGCGCACTTCCTTGCCGCGTTCGAGGATGATCGGCTTGAAGCCCATTTGTGCCAGCAACAGGCCGGCAAAGATGCCGCACGGGCCGAAACCGACCACGATCGGGCGCTCCTGCAGGCCTGCCGGGGCCTGGCCGACAAACTTGTAGGTGACGTCTGGGGCTGGGCCGATGTTGCGATCATCGGCGAACTTGCTGAGCAGCTCGGCTTCGTTGCTGGCTTCCAGGTCGATGGTGTAGATGAACAGCAGTTCGCTGTTCTTCTTGCGCGCATCGTAGCTGCGCTTGAACAGGTTGAAGCTGAGCAGTTGCTCGTCGCGGATGCCCAGGCGCTGGACGATGGCTTCGCGCAACGCTTCGTCGGGATGGTCCAGGGGCAGCTTCAGTTCGGTGATTCGTAGCATGGCAGGGTCCAGTATCCCGGCCATGGGCGGCCGGCGGCTTTACACAAACCGCCAAGTATAAGCTGTTAGACGCCCTGACTGGCAGGATAAAAGCGCCCGGCGATCAGTTGTCGCGCGCACCACCGTAGTAACCGCAGCCGCGCAGGGTCTGGCCGTCGATGCGCAGTTCGGCGCGCAGGTGGTGGATGGCGCCGGTGGCGCTGTCGACGCAGCGTTGCGGGGCGAGCCACAGTTCCACGTGCTGGCCGTTGGCTTCGCTGGTCAGGGTCAGCCCGCCGCCGGGCACTTCTTCTTCGAGAAATGGCAGTGGCAGCGGGTCTTTGCCGATGCGGTTGAGCACCATGCCCTTGCCGCTGGCCTTGATGTCCCAGTCCGGTTCATGGCCATTGGCGCGCAGGGTCAGCTGCTTGAAGTTGGGGTCGTCGCAAGCGCGGGTGGAGGGTTCCAGGCGGTACAGGCGGCTGACTTCCAACTGGCCGTCGTTGTCGGCCTGCTTGGCGCCCGTGAGGCGACCGCGCACGTCGGCGAACAACTTGGCATTGGCGTCCTTGGCCAGGTTGGCGGACTCCTGCAGGATGCCGGTGCCGGCGACGTCGTTGATCACGAAGCGGCGTGCTTCGCTGCAGGGCTTGAACAACAGGCGGCCGCCGTTGGCGCTCAGTTCGCCCTGCATGCGTGTGGTGCCGATGTTCGGGTCACGGGGCTGCTCGGCCAGTAGCTGGCAGCCAGCGAACAGCGGCAGCAGGGCACTGAGCAGCAGGGTAGGGGTGAGGCGCATGGGGCGGGCTCCGGGGAATCTTTGCCAAAGAGCTGGCCACGATACACGTCCTGCGGGCAGAAAAAAGGGCCCGAAGGCCCTTTTTCATTCAACCCCCCAGGTAGGCATCGCGCACCTTCGGGTCGGTCAGCAGTGCCTCACCGGTGCCCTGCATCACCACCCGACCGTTCTCCAGCACATACGCCCGGTCAGCGATCTTCAGCGCCTGGTTGGCGTTCTGCTCCACCAGGAACACCGTCACGCCATCGCGGCGCAGCTGTTCGATGATGTCGAAGATCTGCTGGATGATGATCGGCGCCAGGCCCAGCGAAGGCTCGTCGAGCAGCAGCAGCTTGGGCTTGCTCATCAGCGCCCGGCCGATGGCCAGCATCTGCTGCTCGCCACCGGACATGGTGCCGCCGCGCTGGATGTAACGCTCTTTCAGGCGCGGGAACAGTTGCAGGACCTTGTCCAGTTGCTCCTGATAGTCGCCCTTGTCGGTGAAGAAACCGCCCATGGCCAGGTTTTCCTCGACCGTCAGGCGAGCGAACACGCGACGGCCTTCCGGCACTACCGCGATGCTTTTGCGCATGATGTGCGAGGACGGCTGGCCGACCAGCTCTTCACCCAGGTACTTGATGCTGCCGCTGTGCGCCTGCGGCGAGCCGCACAGGGTCATCAGCAAGGTCGACTTGCCGGCACCGTTGGCGCCGATCAGGGTGACGATCTCGCCCTGGTTGATCTCCACGTTGACGCTGTGCAGCGCCTGGATCTTGCCGTAGAAAGTGGAAACGTTTTCGAACTTCAGCATTTACGCTTCCCCCAGGTAGGCTTTGATCACGTCAGGGTTGTCGCGGATCTCCTCCGGTGTGCCATGGGCCAGGGGGGTACCCTGGTTGATCACCACGATATGGTCGGAAATGCTCATCACCAGCTTCATGTCGTGCTCGATCAGCAGCACGGTGACGTTGTGCGACTCACGCAGGTAGGCGATCAGAGCCTTGAGGTCTTCGGTTTCCTTCGGGTTCAGGCCGGCTGCCGGTTCATCGAGCATGATGATGCGTGGCTGGGTCATCATGCAGCGGGCGATTTCGAGGCGGCGTTGCTGCCCGTAGGCGAGGGTGCCGGCCGTACGGTTGGCGAACTCGGTCAGGTTGACCTTCTCCAGCCAGTACTGCGCGCGTTCCATGGCCTCCTTCTCGCTGCGGCGGAAGCTCGGGGTCTTGAACAGGCCGGCGAAGAAGTTGGTGTTGAGGTGGCGGTGCTGGGCGATCAGCAGGTTTTCCAGTGCGGTCATTTCCTTGAACAGCCGCACGTTCTGGAAGGTCCGCACCACGCCCTTGCGGGCGATCTGGTGGCCGGCCAGGCCCTGAATCGGCTGGCCATCGAGCAGGATGGTACCGCCGCTGGGCTTGTAGAAGCCGGTCAGGCAGTTGAACACGGTGGTCTTGCCGGCGCCGTTCGGGCCGATCAACGCCACCACCTGTTTTTCCTTGACGGTCAGGGCCACGCCGTTGACCGCCAACAAGCCGCCGAAGCGCATGCTCAGGCCGCTGACTTGCAGAATTTCGCGGCTCATCGACGCAGCTCCATGTGTGGACGTTGCATAGGCAGCAGGCCTTGCGGACGCCAGATCATCATCAACACCATCAGCGCACCGAACATCAGCATGCGGTATTCGCTGAACTCACGCATCAGCTCAGGCAGCAGGATCATCACGATGGCCGCGAGAATCACGCCCAGTTGTGAACCCATGCCACCCAGCACGACGATGGCGAGGATGATCGCCGACTCGATGAAGGTGAACGACTCCGGCGTCACCAGGCCTTGGCGCGCGGCGAAGAAGCTGCCGGCGAAACCGGCGAAGCAGGCACCCAGGGTGAATGCCGAGAGCTTGATCACGGTCGGGTTCAGGCCCAGTGCACGGCAGGCGATCTCGTCTTCACGCAGGGCTTCCCAGGCGCGGCCGATCGGCATGCGCAGCAGGCGGTTGATCACGAACAACGCCAGCAGGGCCAGCAGCAGGGCCACCAGGTACAGGAAGATCACCTTGTTGATCGAGTTGTATTGCAGCCCGAAGAACTCGTGGAAGGTCTGCATGCCCTCGGCCGCACGGCGTTCGAAGGTCAGGCCGAAGAACTCCGGCTTGGGGATGTTGCTGATGCCGTTGGGGCCGCCGGTCCAATCGGTGAGGTTACGCAGGAACAGGCGGATGATCTCACCGAAACCGAGGGTCACGATCGCCAGGTAGTCACCACGCAGGCGCAACACCGGGAAGCCGAGCAGGAAGCCGAAGGTGGCAGCCATCAGGCCGGCAATCGGCAGGCACACCCAGAAGCTCCAGCCCAGGTAATGCGAGAGCATGGCGTAGCTGTAGGCACCGACGGCATAGAAGCCTACGTAGCCGAGGTCGAGCAGGCCCGCCAGGCCGACCACGATGTTCAGGCCCAGGCCCAGCAACACGTAGATCAGGATCAGCGTGGCGATGTCGACCGCACCGCGAGAGCCGAAGAACGGCCATACCAGTGCTATCACGATCAACCCGATGATGACGTAGCGCTGGGTCTTGGGCAGGGTGAGGTAGTTGCTGACTGCCGGGGGGATCAGCTTGCGATCCGATCGGCGGCCCATCACCGAACTCCACTGCTTGTCGAACAGCACGCGCAGGAACATCAGCACCGAACACACGGCGATGATGCTGATGGTGAACGAGCCCTGACTGTGCACGACCAGGCTGATCCCGTCGATGCTCAGTTTCAGGCCCAGTACCGGGAAGGCCACGGCCCACACCAGCAAGGCGCTGAAGAACGCCTGTTTGAGATTTCTGTTCATACTTTTTCAACCTCCGGGCGGCCCAGGATGCCGGTCGGCCGGAATAGCAGGACAAGAACCAACAAGCCGAATGCCACCACGTCCTTGTACTGGTCGCCGAAGATATCGGCACCGAACGCTTCGGCCACGCCCAGCACCAGCCCGCCGAGCATGGCGCCCGGGATGCTGCCGATGCCACCCAGTACCGCCGCGGTGAAAGCCTTCAGGCCCACCAGGAAACCGGCGTTGGGGTTGATCACCCCGTACTGCATGCTCAGCAGCACGGCCGCCACGGCAGCCAGGGCGGCACCGATGACGAAGGTGAGGGCGATGATGTTGTTGGTGTTGATGCCCAGCAGGTTGGCCATCTTGATGTCCTCGGCACAGGCGCGGCAGGCGCGGCCCAGGCGGGAACGAGAGATGAACAGGGTGAGCAGGGTCATGGCCACCAGGGTGACAACGAACACCAGGATTTGCATGTAGCTGATCAGTACTTCTTCAGCACCGCCTGGCCCGAAGGAGAAGCTCCCGGGGATCAGGTTGGGGATGGACTTGTCCTTGGAGTCTTGCGAAAGCAAGACCGTGTTCTGCAGGAAAATCGACATGCCGATGGCGGAAATCAGCGGGATCAGACGGTTGCTGTTGCGCAGGGGGCGGTAGGCAACCCGTTCGATGCTGTAGCCATAGGCACTGGTGACGAAGATCGTCGCGACGAAGGCGACGGTCATCAGGATCGGCAGCGAATGGATACCCATCATGGCCAGGCCCGCCAGGGCGATGAAGGCCACGTAGGAACCGATCATGTACACCTCGCCGTGGGCGAAGTTGATCATGCCAATGATGCCGTACACCATCGTGTAGCCGATGGCGATCAAGGCATAGGTGCTGCCGATGGTCAATCCATTAACCAGTTGTTGGAAGAAATGGTAGATCTCAGGCATTACAGCGCTCCTAAAAACCTGATTTGCATTTCACTGGCAGGGGTACGGCCAGGAAACCGCGGGTGACGGTTTTAAGATTTTCAGGTGAGCCTGCCCCCGGATCGCGGGGATCGGGCCCATGAACCTCATAAAACGAAGCCCACTGCTCGCACAGTGGGCTCGTAGGTCAGCTATTAGTCACGCAGTTACTGAGGGGAGACTTCGGTCTTCGGCTTGCCGAAGTGCCATTCGTAGACCACGAACTTGAAGTCTTTCAGGTCGCCTTTGTCGTCGAACGACAGGTCGCCGGTCGGGGTCTTGAAGGTGCCTTCGTGGATGGCCTTGGCCACCTTGTCGGTATCATCGGAACCGGCTTTCTTGATGCCTTGAGCGATCAGCTCGACAGCCGAGTAGGCAGGGAATACGAACGGGCCACTTGGGTCCTTGCCGTCAGCCTTGATGGCGTCGACGATCTTCTTGTTCGCCGGGTCTGCGTCGAACGACTTCGGCAGGGTGACCAGCAGGCCTTCGGAGGCGTTCTGGGCGATCTGCGAAATGGAGTCGTTACCCACGCCTTCCGGACCCATGAACTTGGCTTTCAGGCCTTTTTCCTGAGCCTGGCGCAGGATCAGGCCCAGCTCTGGGTGATAGCCGCCGTAGTAGACGAAGTCGACGTTGTTCTGCTTGAGCTTCTGGATGATCGAGGAGAAGTCCTTGTCACCCGCGTTCAGGCCTTCGAACACGGCAACCTTGGTGCCCTTGCTTTCCAGGGTCTGCTTGACGGCGGTGGCGATGCCTTCACCGTACTGCTGCTTGTCGTGCAGGACGGCAACGACCTTCGGCTTGACGTGGTCGGCGATGTAGTTGCCGGCGGCCGGGCCCTGGGCGCTGTCCAGGCCGATGGTGCGGAAGATCAGCTTGTAGCCACGGGCGGTGATTTCCGGCGAAGTGGCGGCCGGGGTGATCATGATCACGCCTTCGTCTTCGTAGATGTCGGACGCAGGCTGGGTGGAGCTGGAGCACAGGTGGCCGACCACGAACTTGACGCCGTCGTTGACCACTTTGTTGGCGACTGCCACGGCCTGTTTAGGGTCGCAGGCGTCGTCGTATTCCTTGGCTTCGAGCATCTTGCCATCCACGCCGCCCGCGGCGTTGATATCCTTGATGGCTTGCTTGGCGCCGATGAACTGCATGTCGCCGTACTGGGTCACAGGACCCGTCTTGGGACCGGCGATGCCGATCTTGATGGTATCGGCGGCAAACGAATGGCTGGCTACCCCGGCCAGTACCATTGCGGCGAACAGCTTGGAAATCTTGATCATAGTGCTCCACTCATTCTGTTGTAATTCTTATAGTCCTGGCGGCCAGGGCTACAGACCGGGCGGGATTTGCGGCGTGGCCATGCCAACGCGCTAGCCCACCTTCCCCCGGAACATGTCCCGGAACTGTACCGGTACAGTGTAGAGCGCTGTTCGAGCGCTTGAAAAGCGGTCGAAAAGTGCGTCTTTCCTGCGTTGTCGCTTGATCGACAGAAAGATACAGAAAGGCGCCATCAAACTGCCTGCATCTGCGATCCCGCCCCACAACTTCGGGGTCAATCGACCAAATTACATATTTGAAACCGGGTTTTTCTGCAAAAATGCCGGCCTTTTTTATTGACCGATTTTTTGCGGATACCACCCATGACTGATCAAACAAGCACCCTCTATGCCAAATTGCTTGGCGAGACGGCAATCATCGAGTGGAAAGCGCTGGAGCGTTTTTGGGCCAAGGGTGACCTGATTTGGGTCGACCCCTGCCTTGACCTGATCGCCGTTGCTGAGGCGATGGCCGAGAATCGCAGCGAGATCTTCGCCAAGTGGCGTAGTGATGGCACTGTTGGGCCGGTATCGGCCGAGCAGGCATTGGACCTGCAAAGCCGCGACCCAGAGATCTGGGCGGTGGTGGTTTCGCCGTTCATCGTGATACAGGTGAAGGGCCAGGAAGAAGCGTGATCTTTTTTGGTGCGCAAAAATACGCATCAGCTCCGTTTTGGTGCTTGAAAGCGATCAAGGCGGGTAGAGGGAAGTAACAATTCGGCGTGGCGGTAACAGTTTACGGGATGCGTAATGTGGCCGCCGTTCTGCCAGGCGCCAACGGAATCGTAGCCCGCCTGGGAAATGTTCGAATCAGTCAGGAGTTTATCGATGAGCACTGCACTACCTTCGCTTGGATTCGCCGGCATCGGCCTGATGGGCCTGCCCATGTGCCGCCGCCTGCTGGCAGCGGGTTATCCGCTGACGGTATGGAACCGCAGCCCGGACAAGTGCGCCGCACTGGTCGCTGCTGGCGCGCGCCTGGCCAGCAGCCCGGCCGAATTGTGCCGTGACAGCGACATGGTACTACTGTGCCTGGCCGACACGGCGGTGGTGCGTGAGGTGGTGTTTGGCGAGCAAGGCATTGCCCAGGGCGGGCGCAGCGGCCAGTTGCTGATCGATTTCTCTAGCTTGGAACCCACCGCCACCCGTGAAATGGCTGCCGAACTGGCAGCACTGTGCGGCATGGCCTGGCTGGATGCACCTGTCTCTGGCGGTACGCCCGGTGCCGAAGCGGGCACGCTGGCGATCATGGTGGGCGGTGAAGCGGCCGATCTGCAGCGTGCACGCCCGGTGCTGCAGGTGCTTGGTCAGCGCGTGACGCATATGGGCGCGGTAGGCACGGGGCAGGTGACCAAGGCTTGCAACCAGATGATTGTAGCGTGCAATGCCCTGGTAATTGCAGAAGTGGTGGCATTGGCCGAACAGTCGGGCGTGGACGCGACGCTGATCGCTGAAGCGCTGGCGGGTGGCTTTGCCGATTCCAAGCCATTGCAGATTCTTGCGCCGCAAATGGCCGAGAGCCGCTTCGAGCCAATCAAGTGGCACGTCCGCACGCTGCTCAAGGACCTCGATGGCGCGGTCAAGTTTTCCCGCGAGCAAGGCTCGGCGACGCCACTCAGTGGCCTTGCCGCGCAACTGATGCGCTTGCACGGTAGCCAGGGTTACCTGCAAAAAGATCCGGCGACCCTGGTTGAGCTGTACCGCAACAAGGTGTGATCCGGCCGCTCTGGCGCTGCAACCGCTCCAGCAGTGGGCGCAACTCGGCCAGCGGTACGGGGTGCCCCAACAGGTACCCCTGCAGGTAGTCGCAGCCATGGCTTTCGAGGAACGCCCGCTGTTCGGCGGTTTCCACGCCCTCGCTGACTACCCGCAGGTGCAGGGTATGCGCCATGGCGATGATCGCCTGGACAATTTCGCGGTCTTTCTGGCTGCCCGGTACATCCTGCAGAAAGGTGCGGTCGATCTTCAGCACATCCAATGGCAGGCGCTTGAGGTAGGCCAGTGAGGAGTAGCCGGTACCAAAGTCATCGATTGAAAGTGTCACCCCCAAGGCTCGGACGCGTTTGAGCAGGCTGACCGTGCGCTGGATATCGCCCACCAGGGCGTTTTCGGTCACTTCCAGCTCCAAGTGGCGCGGCGCAAGGCTAGCGTGGAACAGCGCCTTTTCAACTTCGTTGGGCAGTTCGTCGTGGCTGAGGGTGACTGCCGAGCAATTGACCGTGACCTGGACCTCGTCGTAGCCGTGGCGCTGTAAGTGGGCCAGGTCGGCACAGGCGTGGCGCAGCACCCACAGGTCCAGGTCGATGATCAGGCCGTTGGCTTCGGCAATGCCGACAAAACGGTCGGGCCCGAGCAGGCCATGTTGAGGATGCTGCCAGCGTACCAGCGCTTCCAGTTTGGCCACTTGCCCACTGCGCAGGTCGAAGATCGGCTGGTAGTGCACACACAGCCCGCGCTCTTCAAGCAGCGCCAGGCGCAGCTCTTCTTCCAGTTGCAAGGCGATCGACGCGCGAGCCTTCAGGCTGTCATTGAAGAAATTCAGGCTGTTGCGTCCGTTGTCCTTGGATTGGTAGAGGGCCAGGTCGGCATGCTTGAGCAACTCTTCGGCTGTGCCGCCATCGTCTGGGAAGATACTTATACCAATGCTGGTGGTCATGACCATGCGCCGCCCGCCCAGGTCGATGGGGTCTTTCATCCGTTGCATGATGCGCTGGGCCAGGTGGCGGGCTTCGTCGCGGCTGTTCAGGCTGGTGACCACGCAGAACTCGTCGCCACCAAAACGCGCAACCAGGTCGTGGCTGCGGGTAGCGGCCTTGATGTGGTGGGCGATTACCTTGAGCAGCTCGTCACCGGCGTCGTGGCCGAGGCTGTCGTTGATGCGCTTGAAATGGTCGATGTCGAGGAACATCACGGCCAGGCGGTTTTCGCTGGCCTGAGTTTCGACCAGGCGCTCGGCGAATACCTGGTTGAATCCGCGGCGGTTGAGCAGGTTGGTCAGGGCATCATAGTGCGCCGCCTGCTGCAGCGAAGCGCGGGCCTGGTCCAGTTGGCTGAGCAGTACGCTGACCCGGCGCAGGTCGTGCTCCTTGCTTTGCAGCTTCTTGTCGGCCAGTGCGGCGCTGATGCTGGCGCCACTGATCAGCAGGGTGATGAAGCCGATGCCCAGTCCCAGTTGCAGGCTGTTGTCGCCCGACGGCAGGCGCAGTGCGGTATCGGCAGGGATGACCAAGGTCATGGCCGACATCGCGGTGAAATGAGTGGCGACGATGCCGCCCGCCATCAGCAGGCTGGCGCCGTACTTCATGGCTTGGTACAGGGTGCCGCTGCCATTGCGCAAGTAGCGGGCCAGGTACAGCGAGGTCAGGGCGGTGAGCAGTGCAATGGCGGCAGAGGCAAGTAGCAAGCCGGTTTGGTAGTACTGGCGGGCACCCGTTTCCATCGCGGCCATGCCGACAAAATGCATGAGGATGATGCCCAGGCCGATCAGCCCTGCGCTCGGCACGCAGTGGTGCGCGCGCATGTTGCTGCGTTCGAGGCTGTGCATGGCCAGCCAGGCCACGCCCAGTGCGATGAGCAGCGAAAGAATGGTCAGGGATACGTCGTAGTGCACTTCTACCGGGGCCCGAAAGGCCAGCATGCTGATGAAGTGCATGGCCCATATGCCGCCTGCCAGGCAGCAGGCTCCGAGCATGTTCCATTGCCGGTGGGCGGTGGGGTCGTCGCTGTGGGACTGTCGCTCGGCCATGTCGAGGGTGGCGAAACAGGCCGCGCAAGCAACGAAATAGGCGAGCAGAACCAAGAGCGGTTCATGACGGCAGTCGATGACGATGCGCCCGGTTGCGGGAAGATCGGCGAACAGTTGCAGCCCCAGCCATTCCATGGAATGCCTCTTGATCGAGTTTTCACTCGTCTGCGCTACAACCCTGTGCAGACTGTCCAGAGGCAGTATAGGAAGGAGTACTTAAGCCTTCCTGACTAATGGCACAATGATTTCTACGATTTGGTTATAACTTCAATCGCAGTGAGGAATAAATTTGGGGCCCTGATACCTTCCTGTGGGAGCGGGCGAG
>NZ_JBQENN010000031.1:0-13677 GCF_052044625.1 Pseudomonas sp. 22515 | reverse complement strand
CTCCCACAAGGGCGCGGGGCCTGCGTTAGCCAGCCACCAGCACGCGAATGGCTTCCAGGCGCAGGGCGGCCTTCTCCAGCATTGCCAGGCCATCTTCGCGCCGCTTGCGCAGGGCGTCGATTTCGCTGTCACGCACACTTGGGTTGACCGCTTGCAATGCCACCAGGCGCGCCAGCTCTTCGTCGGCCTCGGCTGTGAGGCGGCGCTGGGCTTCGGCCACGCGCTCGTTGTGGGCCGGCAGGATCTTCTCCTCGCCGCCACTGATACGCTTGGCCAGCACATCGCGCTGGGCCTGGACGAACTTGTTGGCGCTGGCGCGCGGTACGCTCTCGAGCTGGTCGTTGAGGGTTTCGAAGGCAACGCGTGACGCCAGGTCGTTGCCATTGGCGTCGAGCAGGCAGCGCAGTGCCGCCGGCGGCAGGTAGCGGCCCAGTTGCAGGCTGCGGGGTGCCACCACCTCGCTGACGAACAGCAGTTCAAGCAGTACGGTGCCTGGTTTGAGCGCTTTGTTCTTGATCAACGCCACGGCGGTGTTGCCCATCGAGCCTGACAGCACCAGATCCATGCCACCCTGCACCATCGGGTGCTCCCAGGTGAGGAACTGCATGTCCTCGCGTGACAGCGCCTGGCCACGGTCATAGGTGATGGTCACGCCTTCATCGTCGCCCAGCGGGAAGCTGGCATCGAGCATCTTCTCGCTCGGCTTGAGGATCAGTGCGTTCTCGGAATGGTCTTCGCTGTCGATGCCGAAGGCGTCGAACAGGGTTTCCATGTAGATCGGCAGGGCGAACTGGTCGTCTTGTTCGAGAATGGCCTCGACCAGCGCCTGACCTTCGCCGGCGCCGCCGGAATTGAGCTCCAGCAGGCGGTCACGGCCAGTGTGCAGTTCGGCTTCCAGGCGCTCGCGCTCGCTGCGGGCGTCGGCCACCAGGGTATCCCAGGCCTTGTGATCGCCGCCTTCTAACAGCGGCAGCAGGCGTGGGCCGAACTGGTGCTGCAGGGCATTGCCGGTGGGGCAGGTGTTGAGGAAGGCGTTGAGCCCTTCGTGGTACCACTGGAACAGGCGCTCTTGCGGGCTGTCTTGCAGGTACGGGATGTGCAACTGGATAGTGTGCTTCTGACCAATCCGGTCAAGGCGGCCGATGCGCTGTTCGAGCAGGTCGGGGTGCGCTGGCAGGTCGAACATCACCAGGTGATGAGCGAACTGGAAGTTGCGGCCTTCGCTGCCGATTTCCGAGCAGATCAGGACCTGGGCGCCAAACTCTTCATCGGCAAAGTAGGCAGCGGCGCGGTCGCGCTCGAGGATGCTCATGCCTTCATGGAACACCGAGGCCGGGATGCCGGAGCGCACGCGCAGGGCGTCTTCCAGGTCCATGGCGGTTTCGGCGTGGGCGCAGATCACCAGCACTTTGGTGCGCTTGAGCATCTTCAGGGTGTCGATCAGCCAGTCGACGCGTGGGTCGAAACGCCACCAGCGCTCGTCATCGGCCACTTCACCCTGGGCCTGGAAGGCAACTTCCGGGTACAGCTCGGCGTGATCGCCGGCTGGCAGGTCGCGGTATTGCTCGGGCGTGGGCAGCGGGTAGGGGTGCAACTGGCGCTCGGGGAAGCCCTGGATCGCCGCACGGGTGTTACGGAACAGCACGCGGCCAGTGCCGTGGCGATCCAGCAGCTCGCGAATCAGCCGCGCGCTGGCCTGGGTATCGCCGTCGCTGACTGCCGCCAGCAGGGCTTCGCCTTCGGCACCCAGGAAGCCCAGGATGGTGGCGTGGGCCTTGGGCGACAGGCGGCCTTCGTCGAGCAGTTCCTGCACTGCCTCGGCTACCGGGCGGTAGTGTTCGCTCTCGGCGCGGAAAGCGGCCAGGTCATGAAAACGGTTGGGGTCGAGCAGGCGCAGGCGGGCGAAGTGGCTGTCCTGGCCAAGCTGCTCGGGGGTGGCGGTGAGCAGCAGTACGCCCGGGATCACTTGGGCCAGTTGCTCGACCAGGCCGTATTCGGCGCTGACCTGGTCTTCGTGCCAGACCAGGTGGTGGGCTTCGTCGACGACCATCAGGTCCCAGCCAGCGGCAAACAGCGCGTCCTGGGCCTTTTCGTCATCGACCAGCCACTCCAGGGCAACCAACGCCAGTTGGGCATCCTCGAACGGGTTGCTGGCGTCGCTTTCGATGAAGCGCTCGGCGTCGAACAGCGCCACTTGCAGATTGAAGCGCCGGCGCATTTCCACCAGCCACTGGTGCTGGAGGTTTTCCGGCACCAGGATCAGTACGCGGCTGGCGCGACCCGACAGCAGCTGGCGGTGGATGACCAGGCCGGCTTCGATGGTTTTGCCCAGGCCCACTTCGTCGGCCAGCAGAACGCGCGGGGCGCTGCGGTCGGCGACTTCGCGGGCAATGTGCAGTTGGTGGGCGATGGGCTGTGCGCGGCAGCCGCCCAACCCCCACAGTGCCGACTGCATCTGCTTGCTGGTGTGCTGCAGGGTGTTGTAGCGCAGGCTGAACCACGACAGTGGGTCTATCTGCCCGGCGAACAGGCGGTCGCTGGCCAGGCGGAACTGAATGAAGTTCGACAACTGGGTTTCGGGCAGGGTGCGAGGCTGGTTCTGCCCGTCCAGGCCGTGGTAGACCATCAGCCCGTCGATGTCCTCGACTTCGCGTACGGTCAGCTTCCAGCCTTCGAAGTGGGTGATCTGGTCACCTGGCGAGAAGCGCACGCGGGTCAGCGGCGCATTGCGCAGGGAATACTGGCGGGTGTCGCCAGTGGCCGGGTAGAGCACGGTCAACAGGCGGCCATCCTGCGCCAGGATGGTACCCAGGCCGAGCTCTGCTTCGCTGTCGCTGATCCAGCGTTGCCCCGGTTGATACTGCTGCGCCATACTGCCTGAACTCCCGCGATGAAAAAGCCGATTATGTTAACGGATCGGCCGGTCAGACCAAAGTGCCGATAGCACCGAAAGGTATCGAAAGGCACAGTCTAGTCGTTTCATCGCCCTGCACAGCGCCGCCGACGAGGGCTCCGGATCAACATGTCTGCCAAGCACCGCTGGATCAGCGCTTCGATGGCCGTGGGCAGCCTGGTGCTGCTGAGCGCCTGCGAGCAGAAAAACTTTGAGACATTGCCCCCCATTCCGATGGAGCAGCTTGAGGTACTGGGCGTACAGACGCCGATAAAGAGCGTGCACTTTCGTGACAGTGACGGCGAAGGGCTGCTGGTCCTGAGCCGCAGCGATGGCCAGGCCAGCGACCTGGAAAGCGAACAGGAAGTGGACAAGGTGGTGCTCAAGGCCACCTTGTACGGGCGCACGGCCGAGAACGACACCTTCAAGGCGCGTTGGCAGGTCGAGCAGGAAACGACCTGCCCGGGGCTGGACCTGGACGTGGACTTCTATAATGACGTCAGTGATGTGAGCGACCTGAACAAGAATGGTGTGGCCGAGATAACGGTGGCCAGCCATGCGTTCTGCGGCGGCGGTATCGACCCGCATGACATCGCCATCGAGATGCGTGAAGGGCAGGCCAGTTACACCATTACCGGCCAGTCGCTGATCACCCCGGCGGGCGAGGAACCGATCGGTGGTGAGCGCGAGGACAGCGCTTCGCTGAAAGCCGCGCCGCAGGTGTTACGCGATCATATGGATGCGGTTTGGCAACAGGTGTACAAGCGGCCCTGGAGCGAGGCCAGTCCGCCAGTCGACGACGAGCCGGGTGACGAAGCCGAGTAAATGTTGTCCATGACATCAAGGTAAAGCTGCGCCTGCCGATACAGGGGGCATAGGAGAACGTCCATGCTGCCGCCGATCATTCCGCTCAGTGCCGCCCCGGTCACCTCGCAACAGGACCCGGTCAAGCCAACCCCCGATATCAAGCCGGTGGTGCCGACGCAGCCTGCGTCCGGCGAAAGTGCCATTGACCTCAAGCGCCAGCGCGACCCGCAGGAGCAGGTATTGTTGCTGCGCGATGAACAGCGCCGCCAGCAGCAACACCGCAATAAGGGCGAGCAGGAACGCTACGATGCCGTCCCGGGTGACGAGGTCAATGCCGACAATACCGTGCCGGTAGCGCCATTGATGGGCGAGCATGTACGCCAAGGACTGCTGGTGGACATCGAAGTCTGATACGGGGCTGGTCAGCGCCTGCGCCTGGCTTCATCATGCATTTCTCTGTTGATCGTCGAGCCCACCCATGAGCCAAGACAACCTCATCGATTTCGATGCCGAACGTGCCAAGCGCGTCCACGACCTCAAGGAAAAGCGGCTGAACGAAATGCGCAATGCTTTCGAGCAGGCCCTGCCTTTGAGTACCAGCAAGAAAAAGAAGCCCAAGGGCAAACCTAAGAAGCGTTGAAACTTGACGCAGGTCAACCCTGCGCCCCGCTCGCGTGCCCGGCCTCGGGCACCATTGACACTGATCAATTTTTCCCGCCGCCACATTGGTTAACGTGTACCCATCGGACAACGGCAAACGAATGGGGAGGCCAGCATGTTCTTCGACAACGTGGTTATCGCCGGTGTGGTAACGGTCGGGCTGATGGTCGCCTTCTTTGCCGGTCTGGGCATTTTCATCTGGAAGGACTCGAACAAGCGCAAGCCGCGCTGACCTTCCGGGTACACGAGCACGCAAGGCATTTAGGGCGACTTCGGTCGCCCATTTTTTTGCCTGCATTTTTTATTGCCTGAGCTGTCCCTCTCAGTGCAGGCCCATCGCATATACATGATTAGCTAGCTAATTAATCGTTTCCGCTTTATTCTGCTTATCATTGTCTATCTTTTCAGCAAGACTTTTCCCCGCAAGGTCCGCCTCGTGCCCATCACCTTTCAGGCCCTGTTCGCGCCCAGCAGCCTCGCCCTCAAGTTTGCCATCAAGACCCTGCTCGGTGGCGGCCTGGCGTTGTGGCTGGCGATGCGCTGGGGGCTGGAGCAACCCTCCTGGGCATTGATGACTGCTTTCATCGTCGCCCAGCCGCTATCGGGCATGGTGGTGCAGAAAGGCTTGGCGCGGTTGGCCGGCACGTTGGTCGGCACAGTCATGTCAGTGCTGTTCATCGGCCTGTTCGCCCAGACCCCCGGGCTGTTCCTGCTTGCCTTGGCGCTGTGGCTGGCCCTGTGTACTGCCGCGTCCACCCAGTTGCGCAGCGCCTGGGCCTATGCTTTCGTGCTGGCCGGCTATACCGCAGCGATCATTGCCTTGCCGGCCATTGACCACCCCCTGCAGGTATTCGACCAGGCCGTGGCGCGCTGTACCGAGATCTGCCTGGGTATTTTCTGTGCAACAGCCAGCAGTGCCTTGCTCTGGCCCATGCGGGTCGAGCAGCAACTGGGTGGGCAGGCGCGGCAGGCCTGGCAGAACGGCCTGCAGGCCGCCAGCGCCATGCTGGGCGGAGAGGACGAGGCGCGCAAAGGCCTGCTGGAAAGCCTGGGACGCATCGTTGCCATCGACAGCCAACGTGAACATGCCTGGTTCGAGGGCAATCGCGGGCGCCAACGTGCCCGTGCCATTCGTGGCCTTAGCCAGAAACTGCTGGTGTTGTTGCGTATTTCCCGTTCGGTGCGCCGCCAGTGGCGGCAACTGGATGAGTGTGAGGTCGAGCACTTGACGCCTTGGTTGCAGGAAGTGCGTACGCTGCTCGACCAACCCGACCAGCCCAGCCTGTTGTTGTTGCGTCAGCGTATCTGGGATGCCGCACACGACGAGCAGATCAGTTCGGCGGAGCACTTCTGCCTGGCGCGCATGGCCCTGCTATTGGACTATGCCATGGCCGCCAGCCAGGCACTTGAGGATGTGGAGGCGGGCAGGGCGCCCAAGGACGTGTCCCAGGGTCTGGCCGTGCACCGAGACTGGTCGCTGGCCTTGCTGTTCGGCTCGCGCAGTGCGCTGGCCTTCCTGGTAATGAGTGGTTTCTGGCTGGCCACGGCCTGGCCTTCGGCACCGGGTGGCCTGGTGCTGACCTGCGTGGTCTGCAGCCTGTTCGCCAGTCGCGAGAACGGCGCACAGATCGGCCTGAGTTTCCTGCGCGGGATATTCCTGGCGATACCGGCGGCGTTTCTGGTCGGGCAGATCATGCTGCCGCAATGGAGCAGTTTCGCCATGCTCTGCCTGGGCATGGGCGTGCCACTGTTTGTTGGTGCACTGGGCATGGCCCATCCGCGTACCGGGGCTACAGCCACTTCCTATTGCCTGCACTTCATTGTGCTGGTGTCGCCGCTCAACGCCATGCAGTTCGGCGTGGCGACCATGTTGAACAGTGCCTTGGCCATGCTGGTGGGGGTGTCGGCAGCGGTCATGGCCTTCCGCTTACTGGTGTTCCGCCACCCGGCCTGGCTGGGCCGGCGCTTGCGTGCTGCAACGCAGAACGACTTGGTGCGCCTGACCCGGCGCGACCTGCGCGGGGCTGACAGCTGGTTTGGCGGGCGCATGGCCGACCGGCTGATGCAACTGGCGCGGCATGCCAGTGAATTACCGGAAGGCGAACGCAAACGCTGGGATGACGGCCTGCACGGGCTGGATATCGGCGACGAACTGGTGCACCTGCGCATGTGCCTGGCGGTCGCCCAGGCCCCTTTGGGGCGGGCCGAGCGCGAGTACCTGCAACACGTGGAAGCAGTGCTGGCCAAAGGGCCGGCTGCCGGGCGTGGGCAGCGGCTGGATGCTGCCAGTGAGCAGTTCATTGCAGCCTTGCGTCGGTTGCCAGCCAGCGACCCGCTCCGGCTGGCCGAGGGGGCGGTGCTGCAATTGCAGAAAAGCTGGGGCAAATGGTGCCGCTGGCAGGAGGACACCCATGGGTTTGCGTGAGTGGGAAGTGGGCGGTGTGCTGCTCAGCCCGTTTCTGCTTTATGTGTTGTTGGCGCTGCTGCTCACCGGCCTGCTGCGCCTGGTGGTGCATGCCACACCGTTGGGGCGCTGGATCTGGCATGAAGCGCTGTTCGACGCAGCGCTGTTCGTCTGTGTGTTGTTCCTGGTGGTACGTCTGCTGGGAACTTTATAAAGGAGTGTTTCGATGCGTGCGGCCGTACGTATTCTGGTGACCCTGTGTGTGGTGGCCCTGGCCGTGTTGGCCGGCTACCAGCTGTGGCAGTACTACATGCTCACCCCATGGACGCGCGATGCCCGTGTGCGCGCCGATGTGGTGGTGATTGCGCCTGACGTGTCTGGCTGGGTTCGCGAACTCAAGGTTCATGACAACCAGCAGGTCAAGGCTGGCGACTTGTTGATGAGCATTGACCGCGAGCGCTTCCAGGCCGCGCTAGATCAGGCCAGCGCGGTGACCGAGACCCGCGCCCAGCAACTGCGCTTGCGCGAGCGTGAAGCAGCCCGGCGTACTGCCTTGGGGCCAGAGGCGATCAGTGCCGAGTTGCGTGAAAACGCCCAGATCAATGCCGCCATCGCGCGTGGCGAGTTGCATGAGGCCGAGGCGCAGTTGCAGGTGGCCAGGATCAACCTGGCGCGCAGTGAGGTGCGGGCACCGCGCAGCGGGCATATCACCAATCTGCGTCTGGCCGAAGGCAATTATGTGAACACCGGGGAATCGGTGATGGCGCTGGTGGATGATTCGACGTTCTACATCCAGGCCTATTTCGAGGAAACCAAGCTGCCGCGCATTCGCGTTGGGGACACCGTGAAGGTGTGGCTGATGGGCACGGGTGAACCGATGCAGGGGCACGTGGAGAGCATCAGCCGCGGCATCACCGACCGCAACAGCAACCCGGACAGCCAGTTGCTGCCGGAGGTAGAGCCGACCTTCAACTGGGTACGACTGGCCCAGCGCATACCTGTGAGGATTCGCCTGGATCAGGTGCCGGAAGGGCTGACCTTGAGTGCGGGTATGACGGCGAGTGTGCAAGTGCATGAGGACCGCGACCCGCAGTGATGGTGCTGCCTCAATAGACAGAGATGTAACGGTCGAAGCGGTACAGCCGGGTCGTGTGGTGAAGGCAGTACAGCTTGAGGTCGTCGACGACGTCGGGCACGAAAAAACTTGGCGAACGGCCCGCCAGTTGCGTTAGGCTGCCGCTGTGAGTTGCCCGACAGAGGCAACCCTTCTTCCGCCAGGCGTGCGTATCTTCCGATTTCATTGCGAGGTTACGTCATGGCCATCACTTCCCAGGATATCTGCAACGCCGCCGATCAGCTAAAGGGCTTTGTCGGTTTTCACGGCAAGCGCGGTGTTCATATCGTGCGTTTCTCCGAGGACGCGTTCGGCATGGACGTGGCCGACGCCAGTATCACCCCCTGCAGCGAGTTTGTCTGGCGGCCCGAGCAAGGGCTGCGCATGGTGTTGTGCCGCGAACGGCTGTCGCTGTTGCTGGATCAGCATGTGGATGACCGCTTGAACATTGGTGAACCGCTGCGCGCCTACCTGCGCCGCTGTGATCTGCCCGAAATCGTGGCGCAGCGCAGCCTGCAGCAGCACACTCAGTCTGTTTAGGAGCAAGGCCGCGTCTACAAGGGCTGTGCAGTGCTTTGGGAGGTTTGGTGCAACAACGCCGCCAATCCGGCGCTGTCCAGGGGCATGCTCAGGTAATAGCCTTGCACTTCATGGCAGCGATCGTTTTCCAGCGCCTTGAGTTGATGTTCGCTTTCCACGCCTTCGGCTGTCACTGTCAGCCCCATCGCCTCACCCAGGTTGATGATGGCCTGGACCACAGCGCGGTCGCTGCCGCCGTTGTTGTTCAGGCCGCTGATGAAGCGTTTGTCGATCTTGATGCTGTCGAACGGGTAAGTACGCAGGTAGCCCAACGACGAATAGCCGGTGCCGAAATCATCCATGTTCAGGCGCACCCCTAGCTCCTTGAGCGACAGCATGGTGCCTAGCGCGCCCTCGATGTCGTTGAGCATCACGTTCTCGGTAATCTCCAGTTCCAACCGCTGGGCGGGGAAGGCCGTGTCGAGCAAAATTTCGCGCACGTCGGCTACCACATCGCTGCGCAAGAATTGCGCAGGCGACAGGTTGACCGAAACCAGCACGTCGGCTGGCCAGTCATGGGCAGTGCGGCAAGCTTCGCGAAGCACCCAGCGGCCCAGCGCAACAATGATGTCGCTCTGCTCGGCCAACGGAATGAAGGTGTCCGGCCCCAGTAACCCTTCCTGTGGATGCCGCCAGCGCACCAAGGCCTCGACCGCGACGATACGCAGGTCGTCGAGGCGGTAGCGTGGCTGGTAATGCAACTCGAACTCCTCATTGCGCAGGGCCCGGCGCAGGTCGTTCTCCAGCTGGCGGCGGTACTGGATCTGCTGGTTCATTTCGGCAACGAAGTAGCGCCATGTGTTCTTTCCATCGGCCTTGGCCTGGTACAGGGCGATGTCGGCGCAGCGGATCAGTTCACCTGCATCGAAGCCCTGGTTGCGCGTCTGGGCAACGCCAATACTGGCACCAATGTGCAGCGGCTGGTTTTCGAAGACGATGGGTTGCTGCAGCAGGCCGATCAGGCGCGCACAGAAGCGGTCGATCTCGCTGCTGTTGTCCATGCCGCTGAGTACCAGGATGAACTCGTCGCCGCCCAGACGCGCGACCAGGTCGCCATCGCGGGTGGTGTCGCGCAGGCGCGTTGCCACTTCTTGCAGCACGGCATCTCCGGCGGCATGACCGAGCGAGTCGTTGATCGGCTTGAAGTTGTCCAGGTCCAGCAGCAACAAGGTCAGCGGCGGCGAGTCACTGCCGCGCAACAAGGCCTGCTCCAAGTGCCGGGCGAGTTTGTTGCGGTTGGCCAGCCCGGTCAGTGGGTCGTGCAGCGAAAGATGCTGGATGCGCGCGTGGGCGTCGACTTCGTCGGTGATATCGCTGGCGGTACCCCGAAAACCGATGGCCTTGCCATCGCGCCAGATAGCGCGGGCGGATATCCGGCAGTAGCGGTTCTGGCCATTCTGGTCGCGGTAAGTGCAGCGCAGGTTGGCCAATTGCTGCGGGTCGGCGGTAGCCAGGGCGTCGAGCCAAGGTGACAACGGCGTGGTGTCGCAGGCCAGCAACTGGTTGAGCGGGTGGCCCAGCCAGCCGTCTACCGGGTAGCCGGTGACGTTGGCGAAGCGTTGCGACAGGTAGGTCAGGCGTTGATGCCGGTCGGTTTCCCAGATCCAGTCGGATGCCGATTCGGCCACCGCGCGGAAACGCTGCTCGCTGGCCTCCAGGGCCTGGTTGCTTTGTTGCAGATGCACGAGCGTGAGGCCGATTGCCCGGGAGCTGCGCAAGGCATGGCGGAACAGGTACAGCATCACCAAGCCAAGTATCAGTAGTGCGCACAACAGTGCTGGCAACACTGCCCGCAGCATCTGACGCCCCGGCAGTGGGCTGTTCCAGGTCAGATGGTAGCCGGTGTCGCCCAGGTCGATGCGCAGGTGGCTGTGATCCTGCATATCCTCCTTTTCCACGTGCATGCCCGTCAGGCCGGCGCCGTTGCCCAACTGCGCCAGTTTGCTTTCGGTGAGCTGGTCAATGAACAGCATCACCGGCGCCTGACTCACCTCGCTGTCGGTAACCTCCCGGTCCGGGCGCACGGCTGCTGCACTGAGTGCGGCCGGCCAGCCATTGAACAGCACGAAACGGGTGACCTGCTCGCGTGAAATCGCCGCCGCGCGGGCCTGTTCGATGATCGGCTGCAGTGGTGTGTCTATATAGCTGTCAGCGCCTGCCTGGCTGGGCTGGCCTTTGAACAAGGCATAGGTGGTGCGGTCGTTTTCCACTACGAACACCCCTTCGTAGCCGCTGGCGCTGTACAGCGACTCGCCTACGTTCTTTTCCTCGTAGGCCCATTGCCAGTCGGCTTGGCCCGACAGGTGCTCGAAGGCTGCATCCCATACGGCATAGCTGGACAGAAACTGGCGCGAGGCGAGCAGCCGTTGTTCCAGCGCCTGGTTCGCATGGAAGGCGCTACGCTGGCGCTCCTGTTGGTCGAGTGTGCTGGCGATATTGAACAGAGCGCCGAGAATGACCAGGCAAGCCAGGCCGAACACTGCGCTGAAACCGGCAATGAGGTGGCGCACCTGAAAGCGCGGTGTGGGGCTAGCGGGTAGAAGCTTGGCGGTCCTGGCCATGCGCGAGCGGCTCCTTCAGGCAACCTCCCTCCAGGCAGACAGGAAGGAGGTTCAATCAGGATAGGCCAGCCTGAGCGCGGCAGCTTCACCGCGGGCAAAATTGACCTGATCGCGGCCAGCGTGCTTGGCGATGTACAGCGCCTTGTCCGCCTGTTCGAGCCAGTGCTCGGGGGACTCGAGGTTGGCCTCGAAGGGTGACAGGCCGATACTCAGGCTGATGCGCAGGTGCGGTAACTGTGTGTTGCGGTAGCTGGAAACCCGCTCGCGCAGACGCTCCATGACTTGGCAGGCCTGGGCTTCGCTGATTTCGGGCAGGATCACGCAGAATTCGTCGCCGCCGTAACGCCCGGCCTGGTCGCCCTCGCGCAAACTGCGCCGCAGCTCAGCGCTGAGCTGGCGCAGTACACAGTCGCCGACCACATGGCCAAAGGTGTCGTTGATGGTCTTGAAGTGATCGATGTCGATCAGGGCAATCACCGCGTGCCCCTGTCGCTGCCTGCACGCCTGGAACTTGAGCTGCAGCAGGTCCTTCCAGGCGCCGTGGTTGAACAGCCCGGTCAGGCTGTCGGTGAGGCTCAGGGCGCTCAGCCGGCGCTTGTGGTCGCCCAGCTTGATCGCAAGCTGGTAGCACACCCAGCCCAAGGCCAGTGGGTACAGCGCCAGCATTGGCAGGCACGCATAGACCTGCAGGGGCGTGGCGATCAATTGCAAGCCAGGGCCAAGCAGCAGGATGGCGGCGAGCATGCCAGCCAGTTGCGCCAGCGCTCCGCGAAAGACCATGCGCTTGCCGCCGGCGGCGACGTTGTTCATCGTCATCATCGACAGCACGGTCACGCTGGGTAGCGGGTTGAAGTGCATGGCGGCAGTCCAGAACCCGCCCATCAGCGAGTCCAGCAGAAGGTTGCGCTGTTCCGCCTGGTAAGGCGTTGTCGAGCGGGCAGCCCACTGGTAGGCCACGTGCGGCCACAGCAAACCATTGAACAGTACTAGCAGCCATGTCCAGGAGGGGGGCGACAGCGGCGCAATCGCCGCCATGACAGTGAACAGGCCGATTCCCAGGCCAATGACCCGCGGCAGGTAGATGCGCTTGACGAATGAAAGCCCTTTGCCGATGCGATTGTCCATAATGCTGATCTTCTTCTGCCGGTGTACCGTTCATCGCATAATTCGGATGAATATTGTTGAACAGTGTTACTTCGGCGAGAAATGACCTTACAAGCCAATTCACGGTTGATTCGATCACTGTGGTGGGCCGTCGATAACCAGGCTCAGATGCGACTGAGCGCGCCGCGGACGGGAGCGGGGCAATCTGGAGTCACCGCATGGCGGGCAGAACGGATGTGTAGCCCTGGCCCATGAGTAAGCAGGGCCAGGGGCATGAGCTCACCGTAGCGGCACGCTGAGTATCATTTTGGCTCATGTCTGCTGCGCGCGGACTGGGGCTGGTCGTCGTTCAGAAGCCGCGAGGGTGGTTTGCCACTGTCACTGCGCACTTGCGCATGGCTGATCAAGGCGAAGATGAAACTGCCACCGATGATGTTGCCCGCCAGCGTCGGCAGTGCAAATTCCAGCCAGAAACGGCTCCAGGTTTCGTCGCCAGCCCACACCAGGTAGGACACTTCGACTGACCCCACCACTATATGAGTGAAATCGCCAAGGGCCATCAGGTAGGTGATCATCAGAATGATCCAGATCTTGGCGTGCTCCATTGAAGGGATCATCCAGACCATGGTGGCAATCATCCAGCCTGAGACTATGCCCTTGGCGAACATTTGGCTGATGTCGTTCTTCATTACCTTGCGACCGACCTCCAGGAATGCCACATCGGTCTTGCTGTCGAAGATCGGCAGTTCCAGCATCACCCAGGCTACCAGCAGGGTGCCTGCCAGGTTGCCAAACAACACCACGCCCCAGAGGCGTAGCAGTCGTCCGAAGTTGGCCAGCGTAGGGGCGGTCATGACGGGCAGCACGGCGGTGAGCGTATTTTCGGTGAACAGTTGCTGGCGTGCCAGGATCACGGCAAGAAAGCCCGCACTGTAGCCGATGCTGGCGACCACCTGGGCACCATCGCCTTCCGGCAGGCGGGCGTAGAATAGCCCCATGGCCATCAACGACAGCCCCATGGACAGGCCGGCGGCAAGTGCGGACCACCACAACGCGGCAAGTGTACGTTCCAGTTCCTGGTCGCCCTGGTAGCGAATGATTTCGTGCAGCACAGCCGCCCGCGGCGGTTGGCTGTGGCTGACCTCCTGCTCTTCATCTGCAGAGAGGCCGGGGGTTTTCTCGCTTTGCCCATCGCTCATGGCCGCTACGCTCCGTGGTGTGTTTCTTTACAGATCCACGGCGCTTTCATTAGTTGCCGGTTAGCGGCAAAACGTTGATGGAAAAGTTTTTCAGAACAAGGTGTTGACTCTGATTTCAAAGCGCGTATTATTCGCCTCCTCGCAGCGATGAACGCTTCGGGGCAAGCGGTAAGTTGTTGAAGTTGTTAGCTTTCGAAAGAAAGCAGTGGTAAAAAACTTCAAAATAAACGCTTGACAGGTTCTGAGGAAAGCGTAGAATGCGCGCCTCGGTTGGGGCGAAAAGCTCTTAACCAAACGCTCTTTAACAAATTGAATCAAGCAATTCGTGTGGGTGCTTGTGAGTACGGACTGATAGT